>CALXJT010000024.1 GCA_944388695.1 uncultured Clostridia bacterium | reverse complement strand
TTTTTATTTAATTAATTATTTTTTATTTAATTAATTTATTTTTTATTTAATTAATTATTTTTTATTTAATTAATTTATTTAATTAATTTATTTAATTAATTTATTTTTTATTTAATTAATTTATTTTTTATTTAATTAATTATTTTTATTTAATTAATTATTTTTTTATTTAATTAATTTTTTTCATTTAAATTCTTATCAATTATTTATTCTAAAAAATCCTATAACTTTCACAATAAAATACATTCCATCACTTAAAATTCTTTACAAAAAGCTCATCATAAAAGAACTATGTAAACATATTTACTCCTAAAATTCTCTATAACAGAGTTAGTAATATTCCTTTAAAGCCTAAACAAATATCAAATTTTCCTTCTATAAAAAATATCACAATTAATAAACTTAATGTAAACTTACACATTTCCATATATTTTTTTAATTTCTTCTGTATATAATCCATCATTATCATAAATATATAAATTCGGCATTATTTCTAAAAAAGATTTTGCATTTTTTATTCCTTTAATCAAAAACAATACAGGAGCTTTATTTACATTTGAAAAAACAAATCTTATAGTTTTAGGCTCTATTTTATTTTTTCTCATACAATTCATAACATCAACTAATCTTTCTGGTCTATGAACCATATAAAATTCACCTTTATCTTTTAATAAATAAAAAGCTGTTTTTAAAAAATCATCTAAATCAGCATAAATCTCATGTCTAGAAATTTCTTTTTGTTTTTCTCCATTTTTTATTCCAGTATTATTCTTCTTATATGGTGGATTAGTAACCACAACATCAAAAGAACATGTATCATATCTATTACGCATATTTGTTATATTATCACAAACAATTTCTGCACGATTTTGCAATTCATTTAATAAAATACTTCTATTAGCCATCTCACATACATTTTCTTGTATATCAACACCTACAATATTCTTTAATTCTGTTTTTCCACATAATAAAATAGAAATAATACCCGTTCCTGTCCCCAAATCTATAACTCTAGAATCTTTTTTTATATTTTTAGAAAAATCCGAAAGTAAAACACTATCTATTCCAAAACAAAACCATTTACTATTTTGAATTATCTTTAGCCCTTTTAATCCCAAATCATCAATTCTTTCATCTTTATTCAATTTTATATCCATTATTAATTCAATTCCTTTCTTCTCTTAAATAATGTTTTTATTGCTCAAATTACAAAATATAAAAATCATCAATAATATTCATCTATTTATAATCAATTTATAAAACAATTCTAATTTATCTTCATATTATATAATAAATGCCTTAATTTTGCAAATTACATTTCGTCTAAATCATTTTCAAACATTATTTTATAAAGGTAGGTGATGTTTTTGGATAATAATCAATTAAATGAAAAAAATCCTCCTTCTCCTTCTCCCCATAAGCCACCTCATAAACCACATCCTCATAAAAAAATTGATATAAAACATTGTAAAGATAACACCATTAACTCTCTATTTGAAGTTGAAAACTTTCTAGGCAATTTTCACAATATTTTAAAATATATAAAATTATATAAAATACTTAAATAAGGATGGCCACGCCATCCTCATATTTTAATTAAAAAGCACTATTAGTATTTCTCACATAACTATCATCGAATTCTTCATTTACATTTCCCTCTATTAAAAACTTAACTTGATTAACCTCTGTTAATTCTGTCATGGTATCAACTATACTATTAATTAAATTTGCTTTATTATTACTGTTCGATTTATCATAATCTAATAATTCTTTTGAAAAATCAATTGTGAGACAATCTCCCTCTAATTTTATAGATAAACATTTCGTATTATCTGGTATAATTTTCTGCAATTTATCATTTTTAGGTCCTTGTAACAATAATTCCATCAATTTTTCATAAGGTTTTTCCATCAATTCTTTAATATCAATCATTCTAGCCTCTGGAGTCAACTCACCTGTCTCTTTACTTACAAAATATAAACTTACAATAGTTTGCCTCATTTGTTCCTCTGTTATTTCTTCTTCTGGTACATATTCTTCTACTTCCGTATTTTCCTCTCTATTTTTTACATATCTAATTCCAAAATATCCCCCTATAATAACTAAACAAAATAAAATTACAAATAAAATAATTATCTTTTTATTCTTCATATACCCTCCTTGTACTTTTTTATTAAATTTTATTAATTGTTTGTCCTTTTTAGAACTATTTTTATTAAAATTAAAAAATCTTTAAACAAATACAGTCTAAAACTACCCACCTATTTCCGAACAAAAAAGAGTGTCCCTAAAATTCGGTCCTTTAAACCTAAATTATTCTTTATTTCGAAACAAAAATCCGAACAAAATGACATGTCCCCAAAATTCGGTTTTTACTATATTTTCCATTTGACAAAATGCAATTTTCCGTATAAAATGGGGATAGTTGAATACATATATTATGTACAGAAAGGATGATTTTGTCATGAGTAAAAATGAAGTTTTACACATCGGTTTAGATGTTGGTTCAACAACTGTAAAAATAGTTATAATGGACCAAAATTTAAATACAATATATAAAGATTATAAAAGACATTATTCAGACACAAAAAATACTGTATGTGCAGTTTTAGAAAGTGTATTAGAAATGTATCCAAATAACAATTACACTTTAGCACTAACAGGTTCAGGAGCAATGTCAGCTAGTAAATTTTTAGGAGTAGAATTTATTCAAGAAGTTGTATCTTGTAAAAGAGCTGTAGAAAAGTACATTCCTAAAACAGATGTTGTAATTGAATTAGGTGGAGAAGATGCAAAAATAATATATTTTGATAAATCTATAGAACAACGTATGAATGGAACATGTGCTGGAGGAACAGGTGCATTTTTAGACCAAATGGCATCACTTTTACATACAGATACAGCAGGATTAAATGAACTTGCAAAAAATTATACAACTATATATCCTATAGCTTCTCGTTGTGGTGTATTTGCTAAAACTGATGTACAACCACTTATAAATGAAGGAGCTGCAAAAGAAGATATTGCAGTGTCTATCTTACAAGCAGTAGTAAACCAAACAATTAGTGGATTAGCTTGTGGAAGACCAATTAGAGGAAATGTAGCATTTTTAGGAGGACCATTAAATTATTTATCAGAATTAAGAAAACGTTTTATTGAAACACTTGGCCTAACACCTGATGAAGTTATAGTTCCAGAAGAAGCTCACCTTTTAGTAGCCAAAGGTGCTGCACTTGATTCATTAAATACTACTGAAATTACACCTGAAGAATTAAAGAAAAAAATTGAAAATTTAAAAATTTCACAAGATAATACAACACATCCATTAGAACCATTATTTAAAGATGAAAAAGAATACAATGAATTTAAAGAAAGACATAACAAAGCAAAAGTACATAGAAAAGATATTAAAGATGCAACAGGAGATTGTTTCTTAGGTATTGATGCAGGTTCTACTACAACAAAATTAGTTCTTATTGATAGAGATGGTAACCTATTATACTCATTATATGGAAGTAATGAAGGTAATCCATTAAAGAGTGTTATGAAAATGTTAAAAGAACTATACTCAAAAATACCAGAAAAAGCCGTATTAAGATATAGTGGTGTTACTGGATATGGAGAACAATTAATTCAAACAGCATTAAATGTAGATTTAAATGAAATTGAAACAATTGCACACTTTACTGCAGCCAAAGAATTTGAACCAGATGTAACAGCGATAATAGATATCGGTGGTCAAGATATGAAATACATAAAAATGAAAAATGGTGCAATAGACAATATCATGTTAAATGAAGCATGTTCATCTGGATGTGGATCATTTATTGAAACTTTTGCAAAAAGCTTAAACCTAGATATACAAACATTTGTAAAAGAAGCTATAGATGCCAAAAGACCAGTAGATTTAGGTTCAAGATGTACTGTATTTATGAACTCAAAAATCAAACAAGCTCAAAAAGAAGGATATAGTGTTGGTGATATCTCTAGCGGTCTATCATATTCTGTTATCAAAAATGCTATACAAAAAGTAATGAAAGTACGTGATGTAGAAACTTTAGGAAATCATATAGTTGTACAAGGTGGTACATTCTATAATGATGCTGTATTAAGAGCATTTGAAAAAATAGTTGGAAAAAATGTAGTAAGACCAGACATAGCAGGTTTAATGGGAGCATATGGAATGGCATTACTATCAAAACAACAATATGAAGCTAACCTAGATATGGAATATGAATCTACAATCTTAAAAGCTGACGAATTAGACAAATTAGAAATAAAAGTTACACATACAAGATGTAATAACTGTGAAAATCATTGTAAATTAACTATAAATAAATTTAGTAATGGAGCAATACATGTATCTGGAAATAGATGTGAACGTGGAGCTGGTGTTTCTGCAACTAAAAAGAATCTACCAAATCTAATTCAATACAAATATAAAAGATTATTTGATTACACACCACTTGAGGAAAAAAACGCTCCAAGGGGAACTATAGGAATCCCTAGAGTTTTAAACATGTATGAAGATTATCCATTCTGGTTTACTTTCCTTACATCCCTAGGATTTAGAGTAATAATATCAGAAAAAAGTACTCGAAAAACATATGAAAAGGGTATGGAATCTATGCCATCAGAATCAGTTTGCTATCCAGCAAAACTATCACATGGTCATATAGAAAGTTTATTAGAACAAGGAATAAAAACAATCTTCTATCCATGTATGCCTTATTCTAGAAAAGAATATGAAAAAGCTGACAATCACTACAATTGTCCTATAGTAATATCTTATTCAGAAGTTCTTAAAAATAATGTAGAAGGATTAAAAGCACCTGATGTTAAATTTTTAAATCCATTCTTACCTTTTGATACTAAAAATTTAGTAAAAAAAGTATTAGAACTACCTGAATTCAAAGAATATAACTTTACAAAAAAAGAATTAACAATTGCTGCTGAAAAAGCAGAAGAAGAATATCAAAAATTCAAACAAGATATAAGACAAAAAGGTGCAGAAACTGTAAAATATATTGAAGAAAACAATTTAAGAGGAATAGTTTTAGCTGGTCGTCCATATCATGTAGACCCAGAAATAAACCATGGTATAGACACATTAATTACTTCTTTAGGACTATGTGTATTAACAGAAGATAGTGTATCTGACAAAACAGAAGCAAAAAGACCTTTAAGAGTTGTTGACCAATGGGTATTCCACGCAAGACTTTATGCAGCTGCAGACTATGTTGGAAAACATGACCATCTAGAATTAGTACAACTTACTTCTTTTGGATGTGGAGTAGATGCTGTTACAACAGACCAAGTAGAAGAAATACTATCAAGTTATGATAAAATGTATACACTTATAAAAATAGACGAAGTAAATAATTTAGGAGCTGTAAGAATTCGTATTCGTTCATTACTTGCAAGTATGAACAAACGTATCAAAGAAAAAAGAGAACAACAAGGAAATGGTGATTATGGAATAAATAAAAAAATCTTTACAAAAGAAATGAGAAAAGATTATACTATATTAATTCCACAAATGGCACCTATACACTTTGAATTATTAGAATCTGCTGTAAAAAATTGTGGATATAATGTAAAATTATTAAAAGAATGTACTGCACATACAGTAGAAACAGGATTAAAATATGTAAATAATGACGCATGTTATCCATCAATATTAACAACAGGTCAAATGATAGAAGCCCTTCAATCAGGAGAATATGACCTAAATAAAACAGCATTAATAATGTCACAAACAGGTGGTGGATGTAGAGCAACAAACTATATAGGATTTATAAGAAAAGCTTTAAAAGACGCTGGATTTGCTAACATCCCTGTAATATCATTCAATGTAGTTGGAATGGAAAAAATGCCAGGATTTAAATTAACACCTGAATTATTAGAAAAATTAATAAAATGTGTTATATATGGTGACCTTCTTCAAAAAATGCTAACAAAAAACAGAGCATATGAAGTAAATAAAGGTGAAACACAAAAACTATTTGAAACTTGGATGGAAAAATGTAAAAAACTACTAGAAAAAAGCACAAATAAAGAATTTAAACAAAGTATTTATGACATAGTAAATGACTTTGAAAAAATAGAACTAGATACATCAATAAAAAAACCAAAAGTAGGAATTGTAGGAGAAGTACTAATAAAATATCATCCATTTGGAAATAACTTTGCAGCTGACTTACTAGAAAAAGAAGGTGCAGAAGTAATCTTACCTGACTTTATGGGATTTGTAAAATTCATGGCAACACATAAAATAACATTTAATAGACTACTTAACACAAATAAAACATCATCAAAAATCAGTAAAATTGCCATAAAATTAATTGATTTACTAGAAAAAGATATTAGAATAGCTCTTGCAAACTCTAAAAAAGGCTATTTACAACCATGTGACATCTGGCATCTAGAAGAAAAAGTAAAAGATGTATTATCAATTGGTAACCAAACAGGTGAAGGTTGGTTCTTAACAGCAGAAATGATTGAATATATAGAAAATGATATTCCAAACATCATATGTGTTCAACCATTTGCATGCTTACCAAATCATGTTGTAGGAAAAGGTGTAATAAAAACAATTCGTGAAAAATATCCCGAAGCAAACATTTCACCAGTAGACTATGACCCAGGTGCAAGTGAAGCAAACCAAACTAACCGTATAAAGTTATTAATGACTGTTGCCAAAGATAATTTAAAAACAAAATTAAATGAACAAAAAGCATTAGACAAAGAAAATGAATCTAACACTGAAACAAAAACTATTAAGGAAAAAGTCTAATATAAAATAATAAAAATAGAGAATATATTACTTTGTACTGAACCCAAAAAATTAAACATTTTTTGATTAGGTACTAGGCAATTTTGGAATGAACTCTGTATTTCACAGGGCTCATTCCTTTTAATTTGCTCTTTATCCTTTTGTTATTATAATAATTAAACATTGATTTTATCAACATTTTCTATTTTATAATACAAATAAAAAGAATAAATCTAATTTTATTAATATACCACATTTATTAATAAAAATCGTAAAAAAATAAGATTTGAATATTTATTTTTTTAGATTCTTATGTTATCATATATCAAAAGAAGGAGTGCATATGAATAAAAATTATTATGAATGGTTAGAAATAAATCAAAATGCTTCAGCAGAAATAATTGAAAAAGCCTACAAAACATTAGTAAAAAAATATCATCCAGATTTACAAGAAGAAAGCCAAAAAGCTGAATCTGAAGAAATATTAAAAAAAATAAATGAAGCATATACTACTTTAATAGATCCTCAAAAAAGGGAAGAATATGATAATTTATTAAGAACTCAATCATATAATATCGAAAAAGAAAATGAAAAAATATTCCAAGAAAACTTAAAACTAAAAAAAGAAATTAATGATTTAAAATCAAATAATTTTCAAAACAATTATAATAATTCAAACTATGGAAATACATATAATCAAAATTTAAATAATAATAGTTACAATAATAACTTAAATAGTAATAATTTTAATAATAATTTTAATAATAATTTAAACAATAACTTTAACAATAATATAAATAACCCTAATTTAAATAGAAACTTTAACAATATAAATAACTCCAATAATATTAATACAAACACCAATCCTAATACCATAAACAATCAAAACAAAATGAATAAAAAACTTACAAAAAAATTAGAAAAAGCCAGAAATCAAGCTTATTATGATAGCTACATTCAAAACTTAAAAAATCAGGGTTATAAAATAAAGTATAAAAAAACTTTTAAAGATTATATAAGAATTATTATTACTTTTATTGTAATTATCTTAATACTTTGGATATTATGGCATATTCCTAGCATCAACAATTATTTTACTGAATTATATAAAAATAACAAATTTATTGCTTCAATTGTAGACATTTTTATTAATTTATTTAATTCTATAAAGTCTATTTTTATAAAATAGAAAAACTACTATTATTTTTTAAATATATTAAAAAAATATAGAACAAATATAACTATTAAAATAATTTTCAATACAAATAATAAATTTTTTTGTCCATGAACTACTAATTAAAAAAACACTTATAAAAATAGTTGGAATAGAAATTTTTAAATTTTTCTATTCCAACTATTTACATATTTAATCTAACATTAAATTCTAGTTATAATTTATATTTAAATTCTTTTAACTAAATGACATCACAAAATCATAATTATCCTTCAATTGCATTATAATTGTCAGTTGCTTTGAATCTGTACTTTGATTAGTTATATCTTTTAAATATATAGTCTGAACAAATGTATTCATTTCTTCTTTATATGTAGAATATTCCACACTATAGTGTAATGGATAATTTTCTCTCATATATGCTTCAAAAGCTTCTTCTGAACCAAAAGTATTATTTCTAAATGTTTCATCTAATACATTATATGCTGCTGTATAATCTCTATTGTTTAACATATCTACCCATTTATCTACATTCATCATCACTTTTGTTTGGATTTCTCCATTATCATATTGTTGTTTAAATTTATCTGTTAGTATTGTATATGTATCTAATTTAACAGTGTATTTTTTTATTGCTGTTGCATCAAAAATCAAAAAGTTTCCATAATTATCATAACAAACATATTCTGTATAATTTTCATAATTATTTACTAAATATTTACTTAAAATAGTTTTTTCAATTTCATTTCTATTATTATTCAAATAAGTTTGAAAAGCTTCTAAACTTCCAAATCTCTTATTCCTATATTCCTCATCCAATAGCTCATAAGCTTCAGCAGAATCATTTTGCATCAATTGCTTAAATTCATTAAAATAGTCTTGAGCAACTTGTTCATTAGAAATATTACTATAATTAAATGTATTATATTCTTTTTTTACAATATCACCAATCTGAATATCAATAACGTCTCCCTCTTTTAGATTCATATATTGATATTTCTCCATATAATCTTGAGGATAAATTTCAAATACGGAATTTTCACTATCTGTAACAACAATAACATCAAATTTTTCCTCAAAATTATTTTTTAAATGCCCATATACTATAAATATATTTATAGCTGATGTTTTTTCATAATAATACATATTATCAATTACTAAACTATCATTTTTTAAATCATTTATGTATTCAGTATAATTCTGCATAGTTATTTCTGTAACTTCTTTTTCTTCTAAATAATTTTTGGCTAAACTATCATTTATTTTATCAATTGCTTCTTCCTTTCTTTCCTTAATCACAGTTTCTTTTTCACCATCCGCCAATAATTTAGGATTTATATCTTGTGCATCATAATAATACAAATCATTAACATTTTTTACATAAGAATCTACAATATCTTTGACTACATAATATTCATTTGCATTTCTTACAATAGCTAATTCAGAATTATTAATTTTATAATTATTATTATTTTCGAATTTCAGAGCTTCTTCTGAAAGAGTACCATCAGTTCCTTGATTTTGTCTAACTCCTCCAAATATCATAATTCCAACTATAAAAATTAAAATAATTATAATTAATGAAAAAATCACAATTTTTAACTTCTTCAAATATATCACTCCTTAATTCTGTGGAACTCTTAAGATTTTTCTAATCGAACCTTTACTATGTCCAGACATTGATGTTTCAGGCATATCATCTGTTCCTGCTGCTTGTATTGAAGAATCACCTCCACAATTATATACTAGAAAATGCGATCCATCACCTGGGCCTGCTATAATTTCCACATGTCCGCTATATGTAACTATATCCCCAGGTTGAGCTTCTTCAACAGAAACCTCTTGCCATCCGTAAGCATTTGAAGTAAAATCACTTGAAGTCCATTGATACATCCCTTCTGTAAATCCATTAATTCCAGCAGATACTAAAACCCATGTTACAAAAGAACTACAATCTATTGTTCTTCCATTTAAATTTGGAACTGATATACCTGCCATTTGATATCTATAATTATTTTCACGAACATATCTATGCACTTCTATTGCTTGTTCAACAATAGTTCCACCACTAGAAATTGAATTATAATCACTTGGATTTAATTCTCCTCCATCAGGAAGTACATATCTACCTTCATGGAATACAGTCCAGTTTGCAGTTCCTCTTTGTACTTCGTAGTCAAGTCCACTTGAGCCATCACCGTTTAAAAACGGTTTATCACTAGAATCATTACCATTAGCAAAATTATATCTTAATTCTTCAGTATCCCCATATTGTTGATATGCTGTTATAAAATCATCAATAATATGAGTTCCCCATTGATATGCTAATGGTATTAAAGCATTTACCTGATGCTCTTCTAATTGTATTCCAGCTCTAGATAATTTATCATTTATTTCTTGACGTACTCCATCTAAATACAATGATTTTACTCTATCAACAATTTCTACATCTAAAGTCATACCTACTTGGTTATATTGAGTTATATCTACTCCAACACTTGCATACAATTCAACATGATTAAAACGACCACTATAATAATGACACACTCCAAAACCAAAATTTAAACGTCCTTCACCATCAGTATAACAAACATATTTGGTTTTATCTTCTGTAATATATTTCGAAACATAATTTGAATATGAAGCATTACCTTTTAAATAATTAAATAAAGCTCCATTTTCCCAAGCATGAAGATAATCTTCTATTATCTCTGAGCCACCACTTACTGGTGAAAAAGACCCCATATTAAATTGATCTTCAGGAAATTCTCTTATGTCATCAATACTTGTACCAGTAGCAAGATATAATAAATATTTTGTCAAATCTACCATGTCAGCTGTTTTTTCATTCTTTTCCATAATTCTAAATAATCTACTATTATGTATAGAACCAGTCATACCTAATCTGTTATATAGTGCTACAAACGGTGTATCAGATCTTTCTTCAATTTCTGGAGTTGAACCAGTATTATAATTATTAGTAATAACATGTGTATCAGTTTTTTTCAAGAGATCTGTTCTTCTAAAACGATATCTATAAACAGGGTATCTTTGATTATCCTCATCCACATAATATCCACTTATTTCTGTACGATAATGTGTATATTCTCCAGCAATTGTCTCCTCTCTTGTATTAACCGTATCATTTATAGTACCATTTATAGTTGTAATAAAATCTACTCGACTTCCGTCATCTACACCTAATTCACTATCATTAAAAGTTAAATCTTTTGAATATATTACACACCATGTTTTAGCATATGTTATCTCTACATTAGATGTACAAGTTTCTGTAATAGTTGTAGTTGAATTAATATTATTCCAATCTGAAAGTGCACGCTCGTTCCTAACATCAGTACTTGAATTAGATGAATTATACATCTCATAATCCATTGTATATTCATTATAATCTACCTGCGTTGTCGTTACATTATCTTCAATCGCTAATATAATTTCTGCATTCATAACCTCTTCGGCCAAACCATCTACAAAATCGTCTCTACCTGAATTAATTAATAGAAATAATAAATATTCAAAAGGCATAGTATAATTTTCTAAAAGTGACCTATAATTTTTAGTACTTTTATTAAAAGTTGTAGTACCATTATCATAACTCCAAGAAGCAGTAACAATATTAAAATCTTCATCTAATGTAAAATATTCTAAAACTTCTGCATTACCTGTGTTAACCAATTCATCAAATCGCTCTGGTGTTATATATGTCAAATCTCTTACATGTGACTCAACATCTGTTGTAACTGTAGATTCTTCTGTAGAAATAGCTCCATATCCATTATATGGTATATCCCAATATTGTAAAATAGCGTCCACAATTCCTTCAGCATAATCAACAAGTGCTTCCTCTTCTTTTAATACATCATAATCCTTATCACCTGTTAAATATCCACCTTTTACAATTACAGATGGTATATCAGGATTATTTCCATATCCTATTGTATCAGAATGTCCTACTTCATCATCTGTAACTTCTAAAGTCAATTTAGTTGCAACAGTAACTTTTAATATCTCTCCAAGTGTATGAGAATTTCTATTACTTCCTCCAGTAATATATGTTCCTGAATCCGTAAATCCTTGAGTATTGTATAAAACACTTACTCCGTTTTCTCCTTCCAATTCTTCTGCACCTTGAGTCATATTAAAATCAATTCCAATTACCATATCAGCTTGATTATCTACTGCTGCCTGCCATCTACCTGCTTCAGGTACATTTCTATTTTCAGATGTGCTTCCTGTTTGAACAACTTGTATTTGAGGATATTTTGATAACATTTGCCTTACATATTCTGCAACAATTACATTCATTTCTCCAGCTTTTAAATCACCTTCTACTGAAGTTGGTCCTAAATCATCTGTATTATGCTCTGCTGATAAAGCTAAAACATATTGTTCCTCTGCAGCATCTCCTTCTGTATTTTCTGTATAAATTATATCTCCTGCTGTAGATTCACCTGCACCAGTATTCCTAACTTCACCTATCGCTTTATTAGGTGTAATTCTCCTAACTTTTATGGCCCCTTGAAATTTTGTATCCTCATCTTCTTCACTTATTGCTCCTCCTAAATTTGGGTATTTAGTAACCAATTCTGCTTTTACCATCTTTTTAAATAAATCTACATCATCAATACCATACAAACCAGGAGTATTAGAAAGAGAGTCCTTTATTTCTTGAAATTTTTCATCTACACCATCTTTAAATTGTAAATAATATCCGAGATGATTCATCACCTTTAATTTCTACTAACCCACTAAAATCCTGTTCTTCTAATTCAAAAGCCTCGTAAATTCTTTCTGGTGTATTTCTTGCTGTAATTGTATCTAATACTGCTGTTATTAATGCTGTAACTCCCGCACCCACTAATACAAATATTGATATACTCGCTATTAATTTCATAGCTCCCAGAATAAGAGAATTAGTAGCTACCATTTTTAACTTACTAGCTGTTTTTGCTGTTTTTGCTGCTTTTTCAGCATTTTTTTCTTTTTCCTTATCACTTCCAGAAAAAAAATTTTTCATGTCATTTATTTTTCCCAAAGGCCTCACCTCTTTTCTTCATACACTACTACATATAAATTTCAATTGTTAATCTTTCATCACTACTAATCGTATTATTTTCATAGTTTGAAACTATATCTTTAAAAATCATTTTATCAATAGAAACATTATCCCTATAATTATTACTAAAATTAATATCAATAATTTTATACTTATTTGCACCTATTACAAAATCATCATCTTGATTTTCATATAATAATGCATCAAATTCTACACGATTACTGTCTACAACACATACTGTACCATTACTATTCCTTGTGTCTAATAAAATCGGCTTATCAGATAAATTTTCTACCTTAATAGTAAACTTCTGATTATTCATAAAAACATACGATTTCTCTACAGTTATCCTTATATTATTTCTTTGCGAAGTCTTATTAATATCAGCTGAACCTAAAAAACCATTTACATTTAATTTATAACTATTCTCATTCTCTTCATCAGGAATTAGACTTATATATTCTTCTAAATAAGAATCATAATTTTTTCCTGTTGATAACATATTATCAAAAATTTTTACATAATATATATATGAATTTTGAGATGTCCATGATTGAAAACTATATTGTTTATTACCTGCATACTTACTACAGTATTGTTGAACAAATAAATCTAAAGATGGATATAATACTTCTTTACAATCATTAGACAATAAATTATATGCTTGTTCATAATTTCCATTTATACAACTTTGAAGAAAGGAATCTAAAGTTCCTCCCAATTGTTGTTCTTCTTCAAACTTTAGATCCCCTTGAGAAACCATAGATTCACTTTGATTTTCATATGTATTAGTCACACTATTTTTTATAGCTTGATTTTCCTCTATTTTTTTATTATTTGCAACAGTTCTATTTCCAGCCTGATAATTAATAATTTGTATTAATGAAAGGGCAAAAACTAGTATAATTATCACAATAATTATTTTAGTTAAATTTCGATTAATAAATCTGAATAATTTCCACATACTATTCCTCCTTTCAATTAATTACGTCTCGTATATGCATCCATTGCCTCTGTAAAATCATTATCATCAGAACCTGTAGAAGATTCGCTACTAGTATTTCTTCTTTGAGCATTATTTCTTCTTTGATTATTAGTTGTTCCTCTTCCTCTCGTTCCTTGTGAAGTTCCTGAATTGTTTCCAGCTGAATTATTAACTCCATTATTTGGTCTAGGAGTATTGCCTGATGGTCTATTACCAGCATTTACAACATTATTTGGATTTCCTCCACCTCCTTCAGGTCGTACTCCTCTTTCATTATTCACTTGTTGTCTTCCTTGCTGTTCTCCCTGAATTAAACGATATCCTTTTAACCCGTGAGCTTCTGCAAATAATTCTTTTACTTGATTCTTTGCTTGTTGATTTGGACCAAGTTGAGCATCTAGAATCTTATCAAACTGTTGTGCCTTCTTTTCATCTGTGATAAAATCACTACCATATTTATTTTTCAAGTTCATAATTCTCATCATATCATCCGTATTTTCTGAAGTAATTCCTCCATGAAGAGCTTCCATAGCTAAACCTTTTTCTATATCATCATCATTAAAGCCTCTTCTACTATATTCGAAAGCATGATCCATCAATTCTTGGGCTGAATATTGTTTATCTATTCCTGCTTTTCTAGATTGTTCATTAATACGCGCTGCCATTTGCCTATATTTATATAAATTGTCATCATTATTCATAAATTTATTTCTTTGCTTTCCTTCTTCCTGTTGTTTACGCCAATTCTCCGCATATTCTTCACCTCTAGTAGCAGCTAAATAATCATATGTAAATCTACCATCTGAATTATTTATACTTTTTGCCAAATCTACTGCGCCTCCGCCTAACATAGCACCTGCTTTATACACATTTCCACCAATCATACCACCAGCAACAGCTCCTGTAGCCATATATTGAGCCATTTTTGAAAAGTCTCCAGTTGTAACTCCCGCACTTAAACCTATAACAGCTCCCATTCCAGAACCAGCAACTCTTAAAGTTCCTCTTGCTAATCTTTTAGCAATATTTCCTACATATCTACCTGCATGTTTACGTCTAGCCATACTTGCCGTAGCACTAGCAACACCCGCTATTTTACGTCTTAATGTAGGTTCTTCTGGTGGAGGTGGACTCTCTGGTTGTTCTGGATTAGGTTCAGTTCCTGGATATGTACGAGTAGTCATCGAATCTATATCTTGTAAATCACCAAGATCTGTTCCATCTGGCATATCTACCACTCCTGATTGAACCCAATTATTATCATCAGAATAATCTCCTAAAAGTCCTGTATCAGCTTCTGAATTTTCTCTCATATGAGGATAATATGAATATGCCTCCATAGCTTCATCAAAATTATCATCATCACTTGAATCCGTATATCCTGATGCATAAGGATTATATGAATATGCATCCATAGCTTCAGTATAATCATTATCATCTAGACTTGAATCAGCAGGTGGAGTTAAAGAATGCAACCTATTACCATCTATCATACTTCCCCATGGCATACTACTTCCTTCACTTTCATTAACATTCGTATTTTCAGAAACAGTACCAATTCCCGGATTAATCGCTCTTCCAGCCGCATCAATTGCAGAACTTGCGACATTACCAACAGCATTAACTGCGCCTGCCGCACCTGCTGCAATAGCAAGTGGTCCAGCAACTCCTGCAAGTCCAGCAGCAGCTCCACCTGCAGCAGCACCTCCTGCTCCTGCAGTTCCTGCTCCTGCTACTTCTGTAGTTCCTGTTAGACCAGCTCCACCAAACGATGATATTCCTTCTTGTTTCATCTTTATTTTACCATTATCACTACTATCAGAATCTTTATCATCATTTCCTTTTCCTTTAACAGGCTTATGCATTCTATCTTTACTCAATGCTTGCAATGCAGACATAGTCAATGCTCCACCCGCAAAACTTCCAAATCCTTCTGATGTATCTGAAGAAAGACCAAAAAGCTTTTTAATAAATTTCTCTGCTGGTACTAAAAATAGTAGAGCAACTATTGCATATAATTGATTTTCTGCCGCTAAATCTATTGAAGAACCTAACAAGGCTGTATACAATAACAAATGTACTGGTTGAATAATAGCATTCATAAGATATTCTTTAAACCATAAATTAAATGCTTGAGACCTTCCATCTGCTATCTTATCAATTGGATATGTCATAGCAACTAAAGGTGATATCATCGTAAGAAACGCCATCCACAATACCCTCTTCAAATATTGGAAAGTAAATATTATTGTATAAATAATTAGTGCCAAATACATTATTGTATATGCCGTTACATCTTGCCAAGTATTAGATTGTGCCATAAATCTAACTAATCCCATCAAATTAGTTCTAAATGTAAAATCCCCTCCTGAATTTCCAAGTACTGCCTGCCCTTTAACTTGAATCAATATACCATCATCTATATCTTCAGAAAATAAATTTGTGAATTGAGTTACTATCATAAGTGTTCCAGACATAATAAATTGCATTGTAAAAATTAACACCAAAGCAACAAACCAATCCTTTATTGATTCCTTATATTTCGCCTTATCAATCGCTGTAGAACTTATTATTATTCTAATACCTAAATACACCAGAACAGAAAGTAATACAACAATTGCAATATTTCGAAATCCTTTATACCATTTAGCAATAGTTGGTCTTAATTGAGTTGCGATGGATTCTGGATCATCACCACCATAAACAGCAGAAGAATATTGACCAGGATTTATAAAGTTAACATCTAACATCGCAATTCTATTTGAAAATATATTTTCTGGGCTATATAACATATTAGGAACAGTCCAATCAGTTACATCGAATAATCCTTTTTTATTTAAGTCATCAACATTTACAAGAATATTTCCTGGTTGTGAAGCATCAAAATCAGAAGGATCAGCATATAACCAAGAATTTTGTGAAATTAAATTTATATCATTTTTAGATAACATTGCTGAACTAAAACTTGATGTTCCAAGCATAAATTTATTTAAAAGTCCCATAACAACATCACCTAATGCCCCAACTAACTGTACTATTTCTTTTAACAAATCAGTTCCCAAATCAGTCCAAAAACCTGCATATGTATAATTAGGAGTTACGAAATTAATTGTTAAAATAGTAACTAAACAGAGTATTATCTTTTGCATCCATTTGTTTTTAGTTAATCTTTTCATTTTCTCCCCCTTAAATTAAGCATTAACAATACCTTTTTTGACTAAATTATTTAGGTTAGTTTCTACAAACTCAAATTCTTTAGCAGTTGGTACTATTTGAATAATCGCTGTATCAGAACCAACTTTTAATAATCCTTCTCCTTTTAAACAAGTAATTAAGAAATTAGCTTCACCTTCACTTAATTTAAAAACTTCTTTTAAGTATTGTATTTCTGATTTATCTTGTGCTAAAAATAATTTTGTATCAGATGATGTCAAAACTACTTGTGCCTCTGGTTTTTCATAAAAGTCTTGGAATCTTTGAGAAATAATAGCTAAAGATACATTTCTCTTTCTTGCACGTCTTGCCATTGTATTTAAGAAATCTACAGCTTCTGGATATGGTAATAACATCCATGCCTCATCAACAATAACTCTTTTCTGTCTTGCTTTAGTTCTATCTTCACTATTTTTTTTAACAAATTTTTCCCAAATCCAAGAAAGTAATATTTGTTGTGCTAAAGGTCTCGCAAATCTCTCCTCTAATTGAGATATATCCAAATTAATAAATGGTGACCCATCTAATAATTCAAATGTAGATTGTCCATCAAAGTATGCCATTTGACCGTTATATTCTCTTATGTACTGTCTCATTACTTTTAATAAATAACTATATTGAAAACTATAATCTGAATTCATATTTTCTTTTGATTTTTGCTCTAATCTTTTATACCAACTACCTATAGTAGGCATTTCTTTTTTCTCTCTATATAATCTATTTCCTCTTTGGAATGTTTCTCCCTTATATATACTACTAGGATCACTTGTAATTCCAAGTCTTGCATACTCTTCTGCAACAATTTCTGCAATAACTTGTTTTGTAAGCTCATTAACATCATTACTTCTTGTACTACCTCTTGCCATTGTAAGTAAAGCTTGTGTAACATCTTCAACCTTATTCTCTACATTTAATACTGTTCTATCTCTTCCAGTAATTTCATCTTTTACCTTTTCAGGTTCTATATCAAATAAATTAATAATTGTATCTGAATTAGGACTTAACACAACATTTATTCCACCTAAACTTTCTGCAACTATTTGATACTCACCCTCACAGTCAAGTGCCAAACTTTCAATTCCCATTAAAACTGCTGAACGAGAAATTAAAGTTTTCATTGTAACAGATTTACCAGCACCAGATTTAGCAAATATAACCATATTATAATTTGTCAAAGATGGATGAAAATTATCAAATAAAATTGGAGTACCCGTCTGTTTATTAAATCCTATTGGTATACCTGTTGCATGTCCTATTTCTGAAGTAGTAAAAGGAAATGCTGTTCCCATAGATCTACTATCAAAATCATGTGTTTTCTTTAATGTATCATTCATTAGCGGTAAATTACTTTTAAATGCCTCTTCTTGCATTCCCCAAGCACTTCTTATACTAACTAATGACTTTGACATTTCTGTTGATAACATTTTAGTAAGTTTATCTAAATCTTCCAAATTATATGTAAATAATGTTGCAACAACTGAAGCTTCATACATTTTATTAAATCCTGCTGCTATTTCATCTCTTAATTGTTCTGCCTCAAATCTTTTTTGAGCCAATGTACTTTCTCTATTTATATTTCCTCTATCCATAGCAACAATTCTTTCAGTCTCTAATTCATTTATTGTTCTATTCAATTCATTTTGAGACCTTGACTCTGGAATTGGAGTAATATAAAGAGATGTATTAATATCACCAAAAAAGTATAAATCTCTAAATAACTCTGGAAATGTACACATACGAGGTAAAGTAGAAACAAAGAAACTTCTTGCATATCTAGTAACATTAGATATAATCTCTAAATGATCTATCTTTGAAGCATCTATTCCCGTAGGTGCAATCAATTCTTTTATAGATTTTCTTTTCAATTCACCTGGCTCTTCTATTTTATTCATTAACTGATTTTCTCTTTCTTCCTCTTGTTGTCTTTTTAACTTCTTCTTCATTTGCACTACCTCCCTCTTCATTATCTTTATCTATCTCTTCTATAGCCTTATCCGCAACAGCCCCTCCTACATAACCTCTATTTTCTCTTAATACAACTTTAGCCATTGCTTGAACAAGTCTTTCCATACTATTTTCTTTTTCTTCTGCCTTTTTCTGTAAATCTGTTCTTACTTTCTCTATCTTTTCATTAGCTAAATCAATTGCTTTTTCTTGAACAATCTCATCTAAAACTCTTAATTTCTTTTCAAAAACATCTTGTGATGTAGAATATAAACTATCATATTGTGCTGCTAATGCTTTATTTATTCCGAAAATTTCTGCTTCATCTCTATTATAAGCCATATATAATAAATCCACTAATTCTTTAGAATTTAATATTTTTCCACCTATTGAACATGCTGACAATGTTCTTATTAACCCTTGTGCATTTGTATATAATTCAGAAAATGCATTATTTCTAATTTCCTCTTTGTCATAATTATTTTCGTTTTCTTGTGCATAATAATGAATAATAATATAATATTTCTTATTTAGAACATTTCTATTTAAACTCATTTTTTCAGTATTCGCTATTATATCTTGACCATATTCTAGAAGATTTCTCTGCTTTGTTAATTCATAATAATATCTAGATAATTCTTCCGCTGTATAATTTCCAGATTTTCGCATAGTATTATATTCAAAAAGCATTTTTCTATATTTATTCTCTATATCTTTAACTCTAGAATTATATGTAGTTATACTACTCTCCAAATTAATTGTTCTCGTTTGTATATAAATTTGTATTGGTCGTGTCAAAGTATTTAAAAATTGTTGAAATCCTTCCTCTACTGAAATCTTCTCCATTTTTGACATTAAATCGTAATTTATACCTTGACATTCTATAACCATAATAAAACGTTTACCATTCTTTTGAATTATCATATTATCTTCTACACCATCAAATTCCATAAAATCAAAAATAGATTCTTTAGTATAAGCTGTCGATATAGAAGTATTCTTTTTTAAATTACCTTTACCTTTTGTAGGTGATTTTTTATCAGAAATCTTCCCTTCATCCGAATTTTCAGGTTTTTTTGATTTAACTCTCAAAATTATATAAATAATTGATAATAACATTAAAACAGCAATCAAAACTATCAAAGCAATTGACAGCATATTTGAAATCACATTTTCTTCCATACTATTTTTCTCCCTCCTCTTTTTTCTCTTGTTTCTCATCTACATTCTTTTTTTCTAAACTTGTATCATATACATATATTTTATTTTTTTTCATTTTAAATTTTATCGCTCTCATTATAACATCATCTATATTCTCTCCACCAGTTTTCCTTGTAATTTCGAAATTTGTTGATTCTGGCATTTTTAAAGTTCCAATTAAAAAACCAGCCAATCCTAATATTGCAATTATTACATATCCTACAACTCTCAAATTTATCATACTAAATATAATAGATATAAAGTATCCTATTACTATTCCTACAAATGTATAAATTAAAGCTTTCGTAGAAAATATAAATAAAATTCTCCCTTCGCCTTTTACATTTCTTGGCAAATTATAAGTTCCCAATTCAATTCCTCCTTCGTATTTATACAGTTATCAATATTATTATAACAAAAAAACGCAAAAATTGTAACATTTTTGCGTAAAAAAGTCAAAAATAATATAAATTTAATATGATTGTAATATACATGTAATAGATTTAATTCAAATTAAGCACTTCATATAACCAAGTATTAAAAATATCATTACAAAATTTTGCGACTCTGACTTATTTCAAATTTCACCATACAATAAAAAATTTGTCATTTTCAATAAGTTGTCCTATATCAGACTTTTTCTATAACTTTTACTAACAAATCCTCGTCATAGACAGATACAAAAAAAGATAGAAAATTTAAAATTTCCTATCTCTTTTTCTACTAGTTTCCTGATGAAGAAATTCCTATTGCAAAGTTGTAAATAACCTCTGCAAATGCTGATGCTGCAAATATTACAATTGCACCAACTAAATAAGGTAACATTGATTTCTTATAATCTGCTTTTTCTTCAGCGCTCCCCATCATATATTTAATACCTAATACAATAAGTACAACTACTGATAAAACAATTCCTATTGTTTGTAAAATACCTACTATATCTTTACCTACACTTTCTATTTGAGTAGAACCATTAACAGAATTAGATCCTGTTATATTACCTGGTGAAAGAGCAAATACACTAGTAGTTAAAGAAATCATCATAGTTATTAATAATATAGTAGAAAGTATTTTATATGTTTTCTTTGACATAAAAAAGTCACCTCCCCTTATAAATCTCTATTTATAAAATTCTAATAACAAATTTAATTACTGCTATCTATATAATGATAACATTTTTTTATTTTTTTTGCAACTTTTTAAGAAAAATTTTGTAAAAAAACGCGTAATCTCATAATTTTTATTAAAAATTAGACATAAACGTATATATCAACTGTGGAATTATAGAGACAGTAAATACTAAAAAACAACCTACAATATATGGCACTAAAGTCTTTTTATAATCCGCCCTCTCTTCTATACTTCCTAACATATATTTTAAACCTATCACAACTAATCCCACAACAGATGTAACTATACCAATTGAAGATAAAATTCCAACGATATTACTAACCTTTGTAGAAAAAGTTATAGAATCTGCCCCTGACCCTCTATAGTTATCCAAATCACCTAGTCCCATCTGATTTATAGGAGTTACTGCCGTTGATCCTCCCCCCATGGCATCGGTACCTGAATCAGCTATTGCCATAGAAAAATTTGGAATAATTATTACACTAACTATAAAAATTAACCAAACAAACAAATTCATTACTTTTTTCATAAATACCCCCCTTTTATATCTGTGCAAATACATTTACCGCTAATTTCCAAATAGCAAATGCTCCAAATACTATTACACAACCAGCTACATATATAAGCAAATGTTTTTTGATATCTGCTTTTTCATCAACTCCTGCCATTGTAAATTTAATTCCTAACGTCATTCCTATTATTACAGATACCGCCACACCTATTGACAACAAAATATTATATAGAGACTTAGAAAAATCTTGAAGAGCAGTTTCATCATAAACGCTACCACTACCCATTGATTCAAAAACAGATGCATTATCAAATATACTTTGTAATCCATTTACTGTAGAACTTTGGTCTGAAGTATTCTTCGGTAAAACATAAATTTCCCCCCCTGAAATTTTATTAGCGTCTTGAATATCCATACCATCTAGCCTAGCGATTACCATATTTATCCACTCATCTCCATTATTTGAATTATTAATTTTTTGTCTCCAATCATCTTTTACCTTTTGAGATAAATCTGATGGATTATGATTCCATAACCATTTTTGTATTTGTTCAGCATTATATCCCAATAATTCATCTTCAGATTCATTACCCTTATTTCTATTGGCTTTTTGAGTCCTCACTTTATCTAATATATCGCTTGCTTTTTTAGTATACGGGTTATTTCCCCCCCCAACCATAGCATTATTATTCATAAAAGCTTTCATATTCTTTTCTATTTCATCTAATTGTTTATCTGTCAAATTTGACCAATCTTCATCAGTTAAGGACATTATGTCATCTATTTTACTTGTATTTACATCTACACCTTCTACAGTTCCACATAAAAAAGCAATAATAGTAATAAATACAAGTACAATATATTCCACTTTTCTTATCAATCGATTCAAATTACTTCTATCTAATAAATAATTTTTATTCATAAAATTCCCTCCTTCTTAACAAAAATCTAAAAAATACTTTCTTACTTCTAATTATATCAAAAAACAAAATTTATTACAAGAAATATAAAAATAAAATAAATTTTACAAATTTTGACAAAACCAACATTTTTCTGTATAATAAATATATAATAAATTATTTACCATATAGAAAAAAATAATATCCTCTAAAAAGGAGGTTCCTATGATAATCTTTGCAATTCTCGGTTTCGTTTTCTTCGCTTTTACAATATTTTTATTACTTTCAGGAATAGTACTGACTGTATTATCCTTCATAGGTAATAATTTTTCTTTAGAAATGACAGGAACAGGCATAGCTTGTACTATAGCTTCTGTCATAATGCTATTATTCATATTTTGTAACTAAAAAATTTTATTTTAAATTGGATATTATATTTTCCTCACAGATCTTTTTCTGTGAGGTTTTTATTTTGGTTGAATGTCAATAGTTGGGGTGGAAAACTTTGAAAGTTTTCCACCCCAACTATTGACATTCAACCAAAATTTACTTTATATCTTTCTATGGCGTAGGTGAGAGGGTTCGAACCTCCGCGCCCCTTACGAGACCTAGCAGTTTAGCAAACTGCCCCCTTCACCACTTGGGTACACCTACATCTTATTAATAAAAGTTAGATATTTTGTTTATATATCTAACTTTATTTGGCGGAGAGGGTGGGATTCGAACCCACGGTACGCTATTAACGCACGCCAATTTTCAAGACTGGTGCCATAAACCAACTCGACCACCTCTCCGTATCGCAATTCTAATATTAACATCTTTTACTCTTTCTGTCAATAGTATTTTTTAAATTTCTTAAAATTCACAGAAAATTTTTTTAGATTTTTCTACTATTTTTTTTTCTTTTTAAAATCGATTTTAAGACATTTTTTTATCAAGATTAATAATTTATATTAATAAAAAAATAATTAATTAAATTAAAAATAAATTAATTAAATTAAAATAAATTGATTAAATTAAAATAATTAATTAAATTAAAATAAATTAATTAAATTAAAAATAAATTAATTAAATTAAAAAATAATTAATTAAATTAAAATAAATTAATTAAATTAAAAATAATTAATTAAATAAAAAATAAAAAATAAATAATTAAAATAAATTAAATAAATTAAAAATAAATTAATTAAATTAAAATAAATTAATTAAATTAAAATAAATTAATTAATTTAAAATAAATTGATTAAATTAAAAATAAATTAATTAAATTAAAAATAA
>CALXJT010000023.1 GCA_944388695.1 uncultured Clostridia bacterium | reverse complement strand
AAAAGCAATAAAAACCAAACAAAAAGCAATAAAAAAGTATAGACAAAAAATTTTTTTTGTGATAATATTAAAAAGTAAAATATATTCGGGTGTGGCCAAGCGGTAAGGCAGTAGGCTCTGACCCTATGATCGTTAGTTCGAATCTAACCACCCGAACCATACCAATATATTAAAAGCTAGGAATATTACTAATTTTTTAAAGGAAATATTGCTATCTTTTTTCATAAAAGAGAAGTATTAAATTAAAATTCCATCATAAGGAGCTACTCTTAATTCCTATACAATAAAAAACGAAAGAAGGAGATAAAATGAGAATAAAACAAAAAAGTGAAAAAGGAATAACATTAATTGCATTAACAATAACGATAATTGTAATTTTAATATTAGCGGGAACAGCAACTTATACTGGAATAGGAACAATAAAATCAACAAGGTTTACTGCATTTACTGTGGAAATGAAGATATTGCAAACAGGAATAAATACACTATCACAAGATTATGCAGATAGTGACGTAGATGTAGGAGAAGCACTAACTGATGAACAAAAAAATATATTTAATGTAACAGAAGTATCAGAAATATTAAATAACAGAGGAAATAATGATACAGCAAAAGTGGCATCAATAAAAGAGGGCATGAGATATTTTACAAGTGAAAGTATTAAAAATGATCTAAAAATAGACGGAGTATCAGATGATTATTATATAAATATAAAAGAAAGAGTTTTAATATGTACAGAGCCATTTGACTATGAAGGTAAAAGTTATTACATGCTAGAGCAAATACAAGATGGATTATATAATGTAACATATGAAAATCAAACAGAAGGAGAAATCGAAGATTTTGATATAAATTTAACAACAATTTCACCTAATAAATGGAGAATAGAGATAACAAATATAAAATATAAAGATCCAAATAAAAACTATGTAAATGATAGTACTTTACAAGTAAAATATCAAATAGAAGGAAATCCATTTTCAAATTCAACAATAGGAGATTTAAATTTCTATGTAACACAACCAGGAAAATATAAAATTCAATTATTACATGGGGAAGAAGTAACATCAGGTACTAAAGAAATATTAATAAGAAGTAGTGAAGGAAACTGGGATGGAGAAGTAAATTCACCATCATTATCAGCAGGAATGATTCCTATAAAATATGTAGATGGAAATTGGGTTATAACAGATGAAAATGATCCAGATTGGTATCAATATGGAACAACAGCAGATACAAGAAATTGGGCAAATATAATGTTAAGTGACGGAAAATATTATGCAGAAAGTGCACAAGGAATAGATACAACAAATAAAACAAAAGCAAGAAAAGGAATTACTGTTGCAGAAGAGGATTTAGGAAGTATGTTTGTGTGGATTCCAAGATATGCATATAATTTTCCAGAATATCATGTAGCAAAAAGTAATGGTGAAGGAACAACACAGAATATAACAAATGTAGTATTTTTAAAAGAAACTTCAAACCAAGATAAAAACGGAAATAGATATGAAAGAGATTATGATATAAGCACAGTACAAGTAGGACAGGCAACTCCAACAATTGTTCATCCAGCTTTTAAATTAGGAGACCAAGAAGTGACTGGAATATGGGTAGCAAAATTTGAAGCAAGTATGGCTGAAAATAATACAAATACAGGAGAAGATAATAATGTTACAAATAAAACAGTAAAAGTATTACCTAATAAAGAGAGTTGGAGATATATTCAAATAGGAAATATGTTTACAAACTGCTTAAATATGAATAAAGAAAAAAATATATATGGAATAAATAAAGGTGCAGATACACATTTGATGAAAAATAATGAGTGGGGAGCTATAGCATATTTAACAGCATCACAATATGGAGTTGTTCCAACACCAAATAGCGTTAATGAAACATATGAAGAAAACGGCAAAACAAAATCTCATATGTATACAGGTGGAAAAGATTATAAAACAAACATATCTCAATCAAGTACAGAAAATGTAACAGGAATATATGACTTGAATGGTGGAGCTTGGGATGTTGTAGCATCATATTATAATAATGGAGATAGTAACCTATCAGAAGGAGGCACAACAGAATATTTTCCAGACAATCAATTAAATACAAAATATGAAAAATATTGGGATAAATATTTAGTTGATGAAGAGGAAATAAGACAAATGGAATTAGGAATTTGGGAACAAGATAACACACAAAATCCAATGAGAAAACAAATAACAGCAAGAAGATATGATTTATTTAAAACCATAAAAGGTGATGCGATGTATGAAGTTATAAATACATATTCATATTGGGGAAAATTAAATAACCAAGGGCAAACATATAGCTGGATGATAGATGAAAGTGCAAATACAACACAGTATGGAAATTCTTACTATAACGGTGACTATATTGCAATTGGAAGTGTAAAAAATGTATTTATGGCAAGGGGTGGTAGAGCGGGCCCAAGTATAGACCCAGGAATTTTTGCATCAGCAGGAGCAATATTAGCCAAAGATCATATAGAACAATATTATTGGGGATTCAGACCAACATTTACCGTAAAATAATAGGAACGTACTAATTGTTGAAATAGAAATTTGGAATAATTAATTAATCGTTCCAAAAAACAATTAGTACGATTTTTATTTAAAAGGAGAGTAATAAGTATTTTTAAATAAAAATATTAACAAATTATTAACAAAAGACAATAAAGATTTTAATTAAATATCAACAAATTATAAGCAAGATACCAATGAAAAATTCAAACAAATATCAATGATTTACTAAAGAAAAAATAATTAGAATACCAAAAAATATTTAACCAAATACTAACAAGGAGAAATAATGATAGCAGAAATAATAATAAATAGAACAGCAAAAAAATTAAATAGAACATTTGACTATAATATTCCAAAAGAGCTAGAGCCATATATAATTATAGGATCTAAAGTATTAATACCATTTGGAAGTCAAAAAAAATTAGAAGAAGGTTTTGTAGTAGGGATAAAAGAAAAAACAGAATTCCAAGTAAAAGATATAGCAAAAATAGAAGATAATTTAACAGATAAGCAAATAGAACTTGCAAAATGGATGGCAAAAAAATATTTTTGTAATATATCTGACTGTATAAAATTAATGCAAACACCTGGAACAAGAACAAAAAACAAAGAAAAAAGAATACAAGATAAAAAAATAAATACAATATTCTTAAAAAAATCAGTAGAAGAAATTGATTTTGAAATAGAATGTGGAAAAATAAAATCTGAAAATCAAATAAAAATAATCAATTTTATTAAAGATAATGAAGGTGTAACAATTCCAGAAATAGAAATATTTACAAATTGTTCAAGAGCGATAGTAAATACATTAATAAAAAATGGATATCTAGAAGTAGTAGAAAAAAAGATAGAAAGAGACCCGTTAGCAAATAAAAAAATAGAAAAAACAAGTAAATTAAATCTTACAGAAGAACAGAAAATAGCATATAACAAAATAGAACAAGCAATAGAAAATAGAAAATATGAAAGCTTTTTATTATATGGAGTCACAGGTTCAGGAAAAACAGAAGTATATTTACAATTAATAGAAAAAACATTAGAGAAAAATAGAAAAGCAATAGTATTAGTACCAGAAATATCTTTAACACCACAAATGATAGAACGATTTATTGCAAGATTTGGAAAAGAAGAAATAGCTGTAATACATAGTAAATTATCAATAGGAGAAAGACATGACGAATGGAATAAAATAAAAGAAGGAGAAGCTAAAATTATAATAGGAGCAAGGTCAGCAATCTTTGCACCTGTAAAAGATTTAGGAATAATCATAATAGATGAAGAGCATGATAGTTCGTATAAATCAGAAGCGACACCAAAATATCAGGCAAAAGATATAGCAACAAAAATTGCTAAAGAAGAGGAGATACCACTAGTATTAGGAAGTGCTACGCCAGATATGACTACATATTATAATGCAATAAATAATAATGGAATAACATTATTAAAATTAACAAAAAGAGCAAATAAATCAAGTCTTCCAAAAGTAGGAATAATAGACTTAAAACAAGAACTCGCAAATGGAAATCATTCAATGTTAAGTCAAGAATTATACCAATCAATAGAAGAAAATTTAAAAAATAAATATCAAACAATACTTTTCTTAAATAGAAGAGGATATTCAACATTTATAATGTGTAGAGAATGTGGATATACAGTAAAATGTAAAAATTGTAATATAAGTATGACATATCATAGTTACGAAAACAAGCTAAAATGCCACTATTGTGGATATGAAGAGCCATTAGTAACAATATGCCCAGAATGTGGGAGCAAAAAAATCAGATACTTTGGAACAGGAACTCAAAAATTGGAACAAGAAATACATAAAGAATTTCCAAATGCATCGACAATAAGAATGGATGTAGATACAGTAACAAAGAAAAATTCTCATGAAGAAATTTTAAATAAATTTAGAAATGAAAATATAGATATACTAATAGGAACACAAATGGTAGTAAAAGGACATCATTTTCCAAAAGTAACACTAGTTGGAGTAATAGCAGCAGATAGTTCATTAAACATAGATGACTATAGAGCAAATGAAAGAACATTTCAAATACTAACACAGGTTTCAGGAAGAGCAGGAAGAGAAAATTTACCAGGAAAAGTAATAATACAAAGTTACAATCCAGAAAACTATAGTATACAAACAGCACAGAGACAAAGTTATGAAGATTTTTATGATATAGAAATAGAATTAAGAAAACAATTGAAATATCCACCATTTTGCGATATAATAGTAATTGGATTTAGTAGTGGTAAAGAAGAAGATATAAAAAAGCAGACAAGTGAGTTTTATAAAGAATTACTAGAAAATACAAAAAATCAATTAAATAATTTAAAAATATCACTTCCTGCACCATCACCAATAGATAAAATTCAGAACAGATATAGATGGAGAATAATAATAAAAGGAAATATGACAGAAGAATTAAATAATATTTTAAATAATATATTAAAAAAATGGTATGATAAAAATATCAAAGACACAAAAATTACCATAGATGTAAATCCAAATAATATGATATAGAAAGAAGGAGAATAAATGGCAATAAGAAATTTAAGATATGAAGGAGACGAAATTTTAAAAAAAGTATCAAGAGAAGTTGAGCAAATAGATGAAAAAATACAAATATTGATTGATGATATGATAGAGACAATGCATAAATATAATGGAGTAGGACTTGCAGCTGTTCAAGTAGGAGTACTAAAAAGAGTGGTAGTAATAGATTTATATGATGATAAAGGACCTATAGTATTAATAAATCCTAAAATATTAAAAACAAAAGGTGAGCAAGAAGTAGAAGAAGGTTGTTTAAGTTTTCCAAACCAATTTGCAAAAATAGTAAGACCGTTAGAAGTTGAGGTAGAATATACAGATAGAAATGGTAAACGCAAAAAAACAAAAGCAAAAGAATTATTAGCTCAAGCAATATGTCATGAAGTAGACCATTTAAATGGAGAGGTATTTGTAGATAAAATAATACCAGGAACAATGGAATATATTGAGCCAGAAAAATAAATTAAGAAGTATAAAGTATGGTATAAACGAAAGGATGGCTAATAAAATGAGAATTTTATTTATGGGTACACCAGATTTTGCATTAGAAAGCTTAAAAGCAATCTATGAGAAAAACTATGAGATAATAGGAGTTGTGACTAACCCAGACAAACCAAAAGGCAGAGGAATGAAAATGATAGCTCCACCTGTAAAAGAATATGCAATAGAAAAAAACTTAAAAATATATCAACCAACAAAGATAAGAGGAAATATAGAATTTATTGAAGAAATAAAAGAACTAAATCCAGATGCAATCTGCGTAGTAGCATATGGAAAAATACTTCCTAAAGAAATTTTAGATATTCCAAAACAAGGTTGTATAAATGTACATGGTTCATTACTTCCAAAATATAGAGGAGCTGCACCAATACAATGGGCAGTATTAAATGGAGATAAAACAACAGGAATAACAACAATGTATATGAATGAAGGAATGGATACAGGTGATATGATTCTAAAAGAAACAGTAGAAATAGGGGAAGAAGAAACAACAGGAGAGTTATGGGAAAGGCTTTCAAAAATAGGAGGAAAGCTACTAGTTAAAACATTAGAAGAAATAGAAAATGGGACAGCAAATAGAGAAAAGCAAGAAGAAAAAGATGCAAGCCTAGCAGCAATGCTTGATAAAAAAATGGCAGAAATAGATTGGAAAAACAAAACATCAAAAGAAATCCATAATCTAGTAAGAGGATTAAACCCTATAATGGGAGCATACACATTTTATAATAATAAAAAGATAAAACTATGGAAAATAGAAATAATAAACAATGAAAAAATGATAGAAAAAGGTTTAGAAAAAGAAATTGATTTAGAAAAACTAAAAGAAGCGGAAGCGGGAGAAATATTACTTGCAAATAGTAAAAAAGGATTATTTATAAAAACAATAGATGGAATAATCGAAATACTAGAAATTCAAGGAGAAAATGCAAAAAGAATGAAAGTACATGACTTTTTATTAGGAAATAAATTAAATTGTGGAGATGTTCTTGGGATTTCTTAAAAAGCAAGTAATTTAGTAGAAAAGAGAAAAGTAAACATTTTCTACTTAAAAGATATTCGAATTAAAAGTAAGTAAATATAGTAAAAAATAAAACCAGAAAATTTTACTCAATAAAAGTATAATTTTCTGGTTTTATTTGCATATTTCTAACAAAAAATTATTAAAATTTAATTAAGTAGTTGTAAAATTACCAAAAAATTGATATACTAATAAGCATAAATAGAATATCAATTTTTTTGATATAAAAAGGAGGTAAATATGGAAGAGGAAAATAAAATTATAGAACAAGAAAACATAGAAGAAATAGAAGAAAATGATGGAATAGAAATATCAGGAGATGTAATAGCAGTAATAGCAGGAGTAGCAGTTTCAGAAGTTCAAGGAGTAGCTTCAATGTCTGGAGGATTTGCAGGAGGAATAACAGAAGTATTAAGTGGAAAGAAAAATTTAGCAAAAGGAATAAAAGTTGACAAAGAAGATGAAAAAGTAAAAATAGATGTAAATATAATTGTTGAATATGGTTCAAGAATTCCAGATGTAGCATTTGAAATTCAAAATAGAGTAAAAAAATCTGTAGAAAGTATGACAGGATTAAAAGTAGAAGAGGTAAATGTTCATGTTCAAGGAGTAAACACTGATTCAGTTAAAAAAGATGAAGAGAAAACAGAACAATTAGAACAAAATAATGATGAAAACGGAAATTCAGAAAGTACAGAAGATTCAAATGAATCAGAAAATACAAATAATGAATAGTAGATATAATTAAAAACAAGAAAGGAATGAAATAAAAATGAAATTTGTAGAAAAAATCACATTAATAATATATTCTAATATAATGTTAATAATAGCAATATTATGTTGTCTTCTAGTCTTTGGGTGGCTTGACATGGGAGCAGTAGGAAATATAATAAAATACTGTTTGACAACAGATCCAGCATCAAAAATCGTATTAGGAGTAAGTGTATTATTTATACTACTATCAATTAGATGCATATTCTTTGATCCGACATCAAAAGAAGAATTAAAAGATAAACAAGGAGTATTATTAGAAAACGAAAATGGAAAATTAATGATATCAAAAGAAACAATAGAAAATCTAGTAGCATCAGTTGCAAGTGGTTTTGAGAGTGCAGAAGAAATATCAACAAGAGTTGAACTAGATAGAGAAAACAATGTAAAAATATTTGTAAATTTAACAGTAAGTTCAAATGCAGTAATAAAAGATTTATCAGCAAATTTACAAAATAAAATAAAACAAAAAGTAAAACAATCAACAGATTTAGATGTTAAAGAAGTAAATATATCTGTAAAGAAAGTGGCCCCAGAGCAAGAAATAAAACAAGCATAAAAAAGTAGAAAGAAGGGAAAACATGGAAGATTTTAAAAAATTTTTGAGTAAATATTGTGGAGCAATTATAGGAATTATAGTAGCAATAGTAATACTTGCAACAAGATTATATGATTTAATAATAGGTATATTAGTAATACTTGCAGGAGCATTTATTGGAAATTATGTACAACAAAATAAAGATGATGTAAAAACAAAATTAAAAAATTGGATTGATAAGATGTAGAAAAGGGGATAATGATGAATCGTTCAAGTATAAGAGAGCAAGCTTTTAAACTATTATATAGTATAGAAATTCAAAAAGATAAAAATATTCAAGAACAAACAGAATTATATTTTGAAAGTAATCATATTAATGATGAAGAAGCAAAAAAATATATAACAGATGCTATTAATGGGATAAAAGAAAATAAAGATAGTATAGATGAAAAAATAGAAAAAAATCTAAAATCTAATTGGAAAATGGAAAGGGTTTCAAGAATTGATTTAACGATTTTAAGATTAGCTATATATGAAATTGAATACAATAAAATACCATATAAAGTTGCAATTAACGAAGCAGTTGAACTTGCCAAAAAATATGGTGAAGATACTTCAAAGAATTTTGTAAACGGAATTTTAGCAAGTGTTGTAAAAGAAGAGAATTACGAAGAATAAAAAAAGTTAGATGATTTTTTATTTTTAAATCTCAAGGAATTAAAATTAAAGCGAAGCTAAAAAATAAGTATAAAGCATAATTAAAAGATTAAAAGTATAAAATCAAAGATAAAGGTAAAAAGGAAAAATTATTTAATAGAGAGGAATAAAAAGTTGAATTACGAAAATATAGCTGTATCAGTTACAGAGCTAAATCAATACATAAAAAATAAAATTGCATCTGATGAAGCATTATCAAATATAATTGTAAAAGGAGAAATTTCGAATTTTAAGCATCATTATACAGGGCACATGTATTTTACACTAAAAGACGAAAATTCTCTTATTAAATGTATAATGTTTAAAACATATGCTGAAAAGTTAGATTTTACTCCAAAAGACGGAATGAAAGTCTTTGTAGTAGGAGGAGTATCAGTATTTGAAAGAGATGGAATATATCAAATATATGTAAAAGCAATGAAAGAAGATGGAATAGGGGCATTATATAGAAAATATGAAGAATTAAAAAGAGAGTTAGAAGCAGAAGGATTATTTTCAGAAGAGCATAAAAAAACAATTCCTAAAATGCCTAAAATCATAGGAGTGCTAACATCTCAAACAGGTTCTGTTATAAGAGACATTATAAATGTAAGTACAAGAAGAAATCCAAATGTTTATATTAGATTATTGCCAGTACCAGTACAAGGTGAAGATGCAGCACCTAAAATTGTTCAAGCAATACGACTAATGAATGAAAAAAAATTAGCAGATGTAATAATACTTGCAAGAGGTGGAGGTTCGCTTGAAGATTTATGGCCATTTAATGAAGAAATAGTAGCACATGCAATTTATGAATCAGAATTGCCAATAATTTCAGCAGTAGGACATGAAACAGATTTTACAATAGCAGATTTTGTTGCAGACCTACGTGCACCAACACCATCTGCAGCAGCAGAACTTGCAGTACCAGACATGTATGAAGTAAAACAAAGAATTCTACAATCAGAAAATAGATTAAAATTAGCATTAAGCAAAAAGCTAGAAATAATGAAATTAAGATTTGAAAAATGCATGAACAGTAAGGTAATGAAAGACCCATATAGAATTGTACAAGATAATTATGTTAGAATAGATAGTTATATAAAAGAAATGGAACATCAAATACAAAACAAAACTCAAAAAGAAAAGTCAAAATATATAGAACTAGTATCAAAATTAGATGCATTAAGCCCATTAAAAACACTAACAAGAGGATATAGTTTAATAGAAAAAGATGGTAAATTAGTAAAGAGTACAAAAGAATTAGAAACTGGAGATAAAATTCAAATAAGATTAACAGATGGAAAAAAAGAAGCACAAATAACATAAAACACTATAAGAAAATTTAATTCTGAACAAGAGTCAATAGGGCTCGTTTTAGAACAAAAAAAGTGCTGTCCAGAAGATAGGAAAGGAAGAAAAAGGAACAATGGATAAAGGTAAAAAGATTGCAATAACAGTAATAACTATTATTATATTAGTATTAATAGTTGTGCTAGTAACAGTTGTATGGCAAACAAAGACAGAAGCAGATAATGTTGCTGCAAATGACATACAAGAAGATTTGATAAATGAAGAAAATAATCTAAACGAAAGTGAAGAAAATTTAATAGATGAAAATTCAGAAAATGAAACATCAGAAGAAAATATAATAACAGATAAAGAAGATTCGAATATAACACAAAATACTGCAGTAGAAACAACAACGCAAAATGAATATGTTGGCAAAGAAGAACAGGAAAGTAATATAGAAAACAATGGCGAAAATGAAGAAGAAAAAGTAATTAATTTAGCAAAAGAAGCATGGGGAATTAGCCCAGATTCATATACATTTACAATAGACAGTAAACAAGGAGACATATATACAGTTTCAGTATCAGCAAATGCAACAGTTATAGCATATTATGATATAAATCCAAAAACAGGAGAGGTAGTAGAAAAATAAATAAAGAAACAGGTTTTCTATAGAAAATAGAACTTGTTTATCTTCATTGTGATTAATAAAAAATCTATAGGTATAATAAAAAAGGTTTATAGGTAAAACCAATAAAAACCTAAAATTATAGTAAAAGGAAAAAGTGAAAAATGGCAAAAGCAAATTTTGAAGAAAATATGGAAAATCTAGAAAAAATAGTAGCTGAACTAGAAAAAGGAGACTTGAATCTAGAAAAATCAGTAGAAAAATTTGAAGAAGGAATAAAACTTTCTAAAGAATGTAATAAAATGTTAGAAGATGCAGAAAAGAAAATAACAATATTATTAAAACAAGGAGACGAAATAGAAGAAAATAACTTTGAAGCTAATGAGTAATTAAAAAGATAAAATTGAATAAGATGTAAATAAAATTAATATTAAAATTTATTATCATAAGAATAAAGAATAGCATGAAAAATAAAAAATAAAAAATAAAATATGATAATAGCCAATGACAATAAAGGTGGCAATAAATAATAATAAGAATAATTAAAATAACAATAAAAATAACAAAAAAAGCAATAAAAAATAGAAAGAAAATATAGCAATAAGATGCTAAAGAAAAATAAAAGAAATAAAATGATTGAAAAATAAATCAAAAAATAAAAGGGAAAATTTTGATAAAAAATAATCAATTTTTTATTTCTAGAAAGGAAGTAAAAAAATGAAAAATGATATAATGGCATTTATACAAAATCAATACATATATGTACCGTTTTTATTATGGCTTGGAATCCAAACTTTTAAAGTAATATATGATTTAGTAAAAACACATAAATTTAATTTTAAAAGAATAATGGGAGCAGGAGGAATGCCAAGTTCACATTCAGCAGTGGTTGTGAGTTTAGCAACAATGGTAGGAAAAAACGAAGGTGTAGGAACACCAATATTTGCAATATCATTGATACTTGCATTTGTAGTAATGTATGATGCAGCAGGAGTAAGAAGAGCAGCAGGAAAACAAGCAAAAATGTTAAATAAAATAATAGAAACACCAGGATTAACAGGAGTAGAAGTGTCAGAAAAACTAGTAGAAGTATTAGGACACACTCCAATACAAGTTTTTGTTGGAGCACTAATAGGATTAATAGCAGGATTAATATTCGGATAGTCGCAAAATGAAAATTAGAATAATTGAAGGTTGTATACAAAAATAATTGAAGGATAAATAATATAATAATTGCAAAATGATATTTGAATAACCAAAGATTGGAGATGGTAAAATGACAGATATTGAAATTGCAAAAAGTGTAAAATTAGAAAAAATAAATAAAATAGCAGAAAAAATAGGAATAAAAGATGACGAATTAGAACAATATGGAAAATACAAAGCAAAAATAAATTTAAAAACAATTGATAGATTAGCAGATAAAAAAGACGGAAAACTCATACTAGTTACAGCAATGAGTCCAACAACATTAGGTGAGGGAAAAACGACAATGTCAATTGCAATAGCAGATGGGTTATCAAAAATAAATAAAAAATCAATATTAGCATTAAGAGAACCATCATTAGGACCAGTTTTTGGAATTAAAGGAGGAGCAACAGGTGGAGGTAGAGCACAAGTTGCACCAATGGAAGATATAAACCTTCATTTTACAGGAGATATACATGCAATAACAGCAGCAAATAATCTATTATCAAGTTTAATAGATAATCATATATATTTTGGGAATGAACTAAAATTCAAAAAAGTAGTATGGAAAAGATGTCTTGACCTAAATGATAGACAATTAAGAAAAGTAGAAACAGGGTTATCAAATGAAAAAAATATTAAACCAAGAACAGACGCATTTGATATAACTGTAGCTTCAGAGATAATGGCAATCTTATGCTTATCTCAAAACATAAAAGAATTAAAAGAAAATTTAGGAAATATATTAGTAGGATATGATGAAGAAGAAAAGCCTATTTATGCAAAACAATTAAAAGTAGAAGGAGCACTTGCAACATTATTAAAAGATGCAATAAAACCAAATTTAGTACAAACATTAGAACATACACCAGCTATAATACACGGAGGACCATTTGCAAATATAGCACATGGATGTAATAGTATAATAGCAACAAAACTTGGAATGAAATTAGCAGATTACACAATAACAGAAGCGGGATTTGGAGCAGATTTAGGCGCAGAAAAATTCTTAAATATAAAATGCAGAAAAGCTCAAATAAAACCTGATATCATAGTAATAGTTGCAACAATTAAAGCATTAAAATATCATGGTGGTGTAGAAAAAGAAAAGATACAAGAAGAAAATGTAGAAGCAATAAAAATAGGAATAAATAATTTAAAAAAGCATATAGAAAATATAAAAGAAAAATTTGGATTAAGAGTCATAGTAGCATTAAATCATTATAATACAGATACACAAAAAGAAATAGAATATCTCCAAAATGAATTAGAAAAAGAAAATGTAGAAATGAGTATTGTAGATGCATGGGAAAAAGGTGGAGAAGGAGCAATAGATATAGCAAATAAAATAGTAAAAGATTTAGAAGATATACAAGAAAATGATATACATTATATTTATGATTTGAAAGATGATATAAAAACAAAAATAGAAAAAGTAGCTAAAGAAATATATGGAGCAGTTGGAGTAAAATATGAAAATGAAGCATTGCAAGAAATAGAAAAAATAGAGAAAATGGGATATAATAAATTACCTATATGTATTGCAAAAACACAATATTCACTATCAGACGACCCTAAAAATCTACAAGGAACAGGAGAATATTATATACATGTTAGAAATATAGAAGTAAAATCAGGAGCTGGATTTATTGTAGTTATAACAGGAAAAATAATGACAATGCCAGGATTACCAAGAAAACCAGCAGCTGAAAATATAGACATAGATAATGATGGAAATGTTACAGGAATATTTTAAATAATATGTAAATAATACAAAGGAGGAGTAAATAAAATTGAAAGAAACAAGGGGGATAACATTAATTGCATTAGTAATAACAATAGTTGTTTTGCTAATACTTGCAGGAGTAACAATATCAGCAGTGCGGAGGAGAGAATGGAATTTTATTAAATGCATCAGATGCAAGTATATCATCAGCATTATCAACATACAAAGAAGAATTAGATACATATAAATTTAATAAAGCATCACAAGATAGAAAATTTGACGAAAATAGTCTAAAAGCAGGAAAAGACTATTTATTATATAATACAAAGTCAGAAGAAGAAACAGGAAATATAAGAACAATAATAAGTAGCTTAAGTGAAGATTATTTGGAAAAAATAGAAGTAATAAGAGGAAAATTAGTATTGAACACAAAAGATAAAAAAGAGATAAAGTTAGCACAAAGTTTAGGAATAGAAGTAAATCCATATACTATAACAGTTGATGGAGAATTACTATCATCAGATGGGAATTTACTACTAGTAGATGAAAATGGAACATTAGCATTACCAGATAGAGTTATATCAATAGGAGAAGGAGCATTTGCAAATACAGGAGGACTAAAGAAAATAATAATACCTGGTTCTGTAAAAGAAGTAAAAGCAAATGCATTTGCATATAATACAGATTTAGAAGAAGTAGTAATGGAAGATGGAGTAGAAAAGATAGGAGAAAGAGCATTTGTAAGTTGCAATAAATTACAAAAAGTAACATTTCCAGATACAATTACAAGTATAGGAGCTACATGTTTTACTAGTTGTACTTCACTAGATAATGTTAAATTACCAAAAAATCTTACACTTTTAAATAGCCAGACATTTCAAGCTTGCTCAAGCTTAAAGAATGTAGAGCTTTCAGAAAAATTAGAGACAATAGGAAGTGAAGCTTTGCAAGGTACAAAAATAGTCACAATAAAATTCCCAGCAAATCTAAAAAGTATATATGGTTCATCAATAGAGACATCAACCTTAAAAGAAATAGATACTTCCGAAAATAATTATTATGAATTTAAAGATGGAATACTATATTCAAAAGATTATAAAAATTTAATTCTTGCAATTACGAGTGTAACAAGTATAAATATGGATAGTAGAACTGAAACAATATCAACTAGTGCTTTTTCTCAATGCAGTAAAATAACTACTATTAATTTAACAGAAAATGTAAAGTCAATAAATGCAAACGCATTTACTAATTCAAAGTTAAAAAGTATAACAGTAGATGGAAATAATAAATATTTTAAAACAGATGAAAAAAATAATTTATATAGCATTGATGGAAAACTATTATATAAATTATTCGACACAGGAAATGTTACAATAAAAGATGGGGTTGAAGGAATAGTAAGAGGGGCATTGACTAATAGTGGAGCAATAAAAGGAATAACATTACCAGAGAGCTTTACAGGTTATTCTACAAATACTTGGGGAATATTTCCAACATTAGACTATTTATATTTACCTAAAAATGTAAAACATTTCACAGCTGCTTCATATTTTAGAGTGAAAAAAATAGAAGTAAGTAATGAAAATCCAAATTTTAAGTCAGTAGATGAATATATATTGAGCAAAGATGGAAGTGCATTATATTGGGTAGCAAAGGAAAAAACTGAAATAGAAGTACCAAGTACAGTAAAAGAAATAAAAGACTGGGCATTCTATTATTCAAAAGCACAAAAACTTACACTACCAAAAAATATAGAGAAAATAGGAGCATATATTTTAAATTCATCAAGTGTGAAAGAACTAGAGATACAATCAAAAATAAAGACAATTAATTCACATGCCTTTTCATCTGCACGAAGTTTAACAAAGATAACAATAGATAAAAATGAAAACGAAGTTACAGGATCACCATGGGGAAATCCATATGGAGATAGAGCAGTTTTTTGGAAAGATAGTGAATAATATACAAAAAATCCACAAATACTAATTAGTAAGGAGTGGATTTTTTATGTATAATTTTAGAACAGATTTAGCAACAGAGAGAAAGGACATTTATCAGAAGATACAAAAAATTGAAGATAAAATTGATGGAATAGAAAGTGAGAAAGAAGATATAAATGAGAAAATAAAAATTGAAAGAGTAAAAATTACAAATGAAAACGGAGAAAAAGCAATAGGAAAGCCAATGGGCACATATATTACAATAGATATAAAAAATTTGAAAATAGCACAAGAAGAAGAAATAAATAATTCAGGTGAAGTTCTTGCAAATGAGTTAAGAGAAATTATTTCAAAGCATACAGATAAAGATGGAGAAATTCTAGTAGTTGGACTTGGAAATATATATGTAACTCCAGATGCATTAGGTCCAAAAGTAATAAATGAAATAGAAGTAACACGACATTTTATAAATTACACACCACAATACGTAAAAGAAGGAACAAGAATGGTTAGTGCAATTGCACCTGGAGTGCTTGGAACAACCGGAATAGAAACTGCAGAGATATTAAAAGGTGTAGTAGAAAATATAAATCCGAAATTAATTATAGTAATAGATGCATTAGCATCAAGAAGCATAGACAGAATAAGTAGCACAATACAAATATCAGATACTGGAATAGTACCAGGAGCAGGGGTAGGAAATACAAGAGCAGAAATAAGTGAAAGAACATTAGGAGTACCAGTAGTAGCAATAGGAATTCCAACAGTAGTAGAGCTTGCAACATTAGTATCAGATGGAATAGATATATTTATAAACAAGTTACAAGAAAAAGCAGAATCAAATACAGAATTAAACAGACTAAAAGAAGAAGATAAGTATGAAGAAGTAAAAGAAGCTTTAAATGTAGGAGAATATAATATGATAGTCACTCCAAAAGAAATAGATGATTTAATTGAAAATATGAAAGATATAGTAGCACTTGGAATTAATTCAGCAGTCTAGTATAAAAACTATATACAAAATTTTGGAAACCATAGCATTTTAAATTAATATTACGAATGAAACAAAAAAAGTCAAAATGCTTGAAAAAAAAGAAATATTAATATATAATCGTCATATAAATAGGATAAATGTCAAAAGAAAGGGTGATTTATATGGCAGAAAAAGATGAAGAAATGAAGAAGAATGAAGTTGATGTAAAGAAAGCAGAAGCAGAGGAGAAAGCAAAAACTAAAAATGAGGATACATCAAAAAAAGAAGAAAAGATTGAAAATAAAGAGCAAGTCAAAGAAAATAGTAAAAACAATGAAAACAAAAAAAATAGTGAAAATAGTAAAAAAGAAGTAAATGTAGAAAATAAAGATAATAAAAAAGTTGACAAAGTAGAATCTAAATCAAAAGATAACAAAAAGAAATTTGAACCAGTCAAAGAAGAAAAAGTTTCAATACCTAATGAAAAAGCTAAAAAAGAGAAGAAAGAGAAGAAAGAAAAGAAAACAAAAAAAGAAAGTAAAGGAATATTTGCAAGAGTATTAGCTATAATAATTATTTTATTAGCAATTATAGGATTATTATATCTAGCAATGCCGTCACCTGAAAAAGCTTTAAACAGTATGTTACATGATTTAAAAAATGGAAATTTTGAAGATGTAAAAAAATATGTAGATTATAGTGAATTAACATCTATACCAGGAACAGGAAGCAAAGAAAGTGATGAAGATGGAGAAATACCAGCAGAACAAGCTGAAAAAGAAAAACTACTATATGAAGCACTAGAGTGGAATATAAAATCAACTAAAAAAGAAGGAAATGTAGCAACAATAGAAATTGAAGTAACAAATAAAGATTATAAAGAAATCTATAAAAACTATATACAAGAAGTATTTAGTAGATTATTAACAAATGAAAATATGAGTGATGAAGAAGGAGAAAGTTACTTAATAGAACAATTAAGAAGAGATGATATAGGAATGGCAACAAATACACAAACAATAACTCTAGAAAAACAAGATGAAAATTGGATTGTTAAAGTAGATGATAATTTGAAAAATTTAATATATCCTGGAATGCAAGAAGCTATGAATTCAATTAGTGATTTTATTAATGCAGAATAGTAAAATAACAGTAAAATTTAATAGAAAATGATAATAAAGTAATAATAACAGTCAAATGATAATAAGAATCAAATAATAGTAATAATCAAACAATAATAATAAAGTAATAATAAAATAAATAAACCGAGAAAAAATAACAATTTATTTCTCGGTTTTTATATTTTTAATATAGTTACATATTAAAAGATTGTAAAATTTACTATATATAATAAAAGATAGAAATACTTAATTTGATTATCTTAATTTTTTTGAAACAGTAGAAGTACTACTATTTTGATATAGTTTACAAATATTACATTCATGACAGATTTTAACACGTTTCTCAAAAATAAGAACCAATGTATTAATAAAATCATCAATATAATTTTCTGGAATATGAATATAAATCTTATTAGGTAAAAGATTAAGTAATGTATTTAAAATATAATCATTTGTAGAAAAAGAAATATCAGATAAATATTTAGTTTTAAGTAAGTCATCACAAACAGGTATTATTTCTTTATTCTCATCTAAAATAACACAATTATCTTCAAAGAAAATAAGATGGACTAAATCAACTTCAGAGTTTTGAGTGCTAATATATAATTTTAATAAAGAAATAAATTCTAAATATTCCTTTTCTAAAACATAAACATTAACCGCCTCATCAACTAGATTTTGTAGCATTTTATGATATTCTGGTAAACGAAAATTTACAAATCCAGATAATACAATAGATTTATGTGTTAATAAATAATTATAAAAACTATCTACAAGGTAAGAATATTTTTTATCAAAAGAAACAGAAAAATCATCTGTTGAAATATCATAGCAAATACTTAATATTTTCTTTTGTTCTTCATAATTAAAATAGAAATAGTTATCAAAAATAAAATCTTTTAAAAGAGCTTCTTCGAATTCATCAATAACTAGAAGTGCTAAAATTGAGGAAATTTCAGTTATAAAAGTTTCTTCACTATTTCCATTGTAATGTATAATAACGTTTTTAAAATTTTTAAATTCGTTAGAGGAAAAGCAAATATCATTTAATTCTAAAAGCTTGAACTCATTTAGTAGATATTCAAGAAATTCAGAATTATTTGTTTTAATACATATTGATTTCATCAAAAAATCTCCCTTCTATATACTAGTATCTACTAAATAAGAAAAACTTATACATTATAGTATGCATTTTATATAAAAGTGAGATTGTCTGATTTTAAAACAGAGCATTTTTTAAATAAAAAAAGTTGGGATAAACTTTAAAGTTTTTACCCAACTAACTATAGAAAAAATTAAGGCAGAAAACTTTCAAAGTTTTCTACCACAACTATTGACATTCAGCCGTTTTCTACCAAACTTTTGACATTAAAACGATATTTAATAAAGATTTTTACAAAATAACTATTTAAATCCTAATATTCTTATTATTTATATCAAAAAATTAATTAAGAATAAATCATATAATTTATATCAGGAAAAACACAATCTTTTTCTGATATATCTTTTAAGAAATCTTCATCTATATCATCATTTTTTATTTGTTCATATAATTTTGTGAAACGACCAATATGGTCTTTAATCCTTTTTTTAGCATAATCAACCATTGTTCCATTTGTGATTATAAATAGCCAATCACTACTTTGAGCAAGTAACAATTCTCTAGCACATTGGTTAAGAGCTTCTTTCTTTATACCTTCAGCATTTGGATATAAATTAGCAAGTTCACACATTCTATCACCTGCAACATGAAGATGACGATGAACATAATCATTAGTAGGATTTAACCATACTTCACTATATCCATTTGCACCCCAACTCGAACGACAAGGTGTAGCAACTTGAATTTCAGGGTATCTATCAATATATTCTGAAGGTGTTATTAATTTAAAGCTACAATCATCATAATAAATCTTTTTAAATAAAATATATAACCAATAAGGACCTTCATACCACCAGTGACCATATAACTCGGCATCATAAGGACATAAAATAATAGGTGGTTTATCCATATATGGTGCAATATCATTAATTTGTTTAGTTCTACAATCCAAAAAATGTCCTGCTTGGCGTTCAGCTGAATCTTTTGCCCACTGAACATTATAATAATCTTTAAATTCAGTTTTTCCAGTAATACGATAATATTTAATACCTGTATGAACACGCACACCATTATGTGCAATATAAGGTTTTATATAATCATAATCAGCATCATAACCAATATCACGATAAAATTCACGATAATTAAAATCACCTGGATAACCATTAATAGAACTCCAAACCTGTCTTGAAGATTCCATATCACGACCAAAAGCAACAACACCATTTGGAGAAACTATTGGTGAAAAAGTTCCATATATAGGAGCTGGATCAGCATATAATATTCCATGTGATTCTGTAATAATATAATCAATACCAAACTCTTTTAAATATTTATCAGCTTCAGGAACATATCCACATTCAGGAAGCCAAATTCCACGAGGTTTTCTACCAAAATATCTTTCATATGTTTGAACACCAACACCAATTTGAGCTTTTACAGTTTTTTCATTAACGTAAAGTATTGGGAAATAACCATGTGTTGCTCCACAAGTGATGATTTCTAAAACGCCAATATCTTGAAAATGTTTGAAAGCACTTATTAAATCACAATTATAAACATCTTTAAATAAATGTAAATCGTTAGAATATCTTTCATAATAATAATGTGAAAGTTCGTTCAAACGCTTATCATATGAAGTTCTCTTTATTTCTTTTTCAGATAATTCTATTAATTGATTTAGATAATGAATATACTTTTTTTGAAGTAATTTATTATCTAACATAGAAAGTAAAGGAGGAGTCATAGACATTGTAATCCTAAAATCCACACCTTCATCAACTAATTTTTTAAAATTAGTAAGTAAAGGTATATATGTCTCTGAAATAGCTTCATAAAGCCAAGACTCTTCTAAATAATCATTACTTTCTGGATGGTGAATAAATGGTAAATGTGCATGTAGCACAAAACTTACAAATCCTTTTTTCTCTTGCATTTTTTATCTCCTATCATAAAATTTAATACATATAATACTACTTGTTTAAAATAGTAAATTAATGAAGAAAAACTTCAATAATTTACTTTTTTAAATACATATTTATTTACTGAAATCTCGAAGATAAACTTCCAGAAGATGGGTTTCCTGAAGAAGGATTTGAGAAATTATATACATCATTAATATTTTCTTCTTTATATAAAAACTCATATAATTTAGCAATATCAAAAATTCCATGTTCAGCAAAAATACGTTTAGTAATAGGAAAAGCAGAAATAGGCTTTTCTTTTATTTCATTTGTTCTTACATTTCTAAATGTAACTTTATTATCAACATAGTTTTTTAACAATATTCTATCATTAGGTGATTCCATCTCATTAGATGTAGATATATAAATATAATCAGAAATATAAGGAGATGGTTCAATATTATTATCTTCTTGATAATTTTTAACAGTTTCTTTAAATTGATAGTAATCAATAGGTCTTCTACCTAATTCTATACGATAATCTGATTTACTATCATTAACATGTAAATACCAACTATTTGCGAAATCATTTATAGATACTTCAAATGTATAATTAAGAGTATCATTATGAACAATAAGGACAGGTCTTGTAATTTCAAAGAAATTTTCTCCATATTGTTTTTTGAAATTTTCTCTATCCTCATCAGAAATATCCCAGTATATAAACAAATTATTAGGAGTTTGAGCCAAAACTTTCACAACAGTTTGATTATATCTATATGGTAAATCATAATATTCTGGTGGATTAATTCCAGTAGGTTTTAACAAAATATCATCAGATTCTTCTATAGCTTTAGTAGCTTTTCTTCTAGAAGTAGAGGTATTCTTAACTTTAGAAGAAGTCTTCTTTTCAGCAGAAGCACTTTTTGAAGCAGATGATTTTTTTGTGGTAGAAGCACTTTTAGTAGAACTCTTTTTAGCTGTTGATTTTGAAGTAGACTTTTTAGCCGTCGATTTTCTAGTAGTTGTACTTTTACCAGTAGTACTAGATTTTTTAGAAGTTTCTAATTCTTCAGAAACTAGTACATTTTCATCTTTAGAAGTACTTTTTTTAGATGTAGTAGCCTTAGAAGTGATATTCCTTTCTACGGATTTTTTGATTTTTTCAATTGGATTTAAAATTTTTCCACTATTAGCTTCAACTACGCTATCTTTAGTAGAAGAAGTCTTTTTAGTAGATTTTAAATCTGCGTCTTTTTTTGATTTAACACCAAAAGATTGTTTTTTTATTTCATTAATTTCTTCATTTTTTAATAAACTTTTATCGTTTTGTTCTTTAGTTTTTCTTGGCATTTTATTCCTCCTATGTTTTTACAATATTCTCCTCTATATACTATACTAAAAAATAAATAAATTCAAGTGATTTTTCAAAAAAATAAACAAAAAAATGATAAAATGAAAATATACAAAAAATGGAAAACTGAATGGTGCATGATAAAAGAGAAATTAGTAGAAAATTAGGTAAGGAAAAATAAAGGAAAAGCTTTTAGAAGAATTGACAACAAAATAAAATAATTATAAAATAAAGAAAATCACTGGAAACACTAGATATAAATAATATAATAATGTTACTAAAAATATCTTAAATTTAGGAGGAATGAAAAAATGAAAGAAAAGCAAAGAATAAGAGTATCAGGGATAATACCAATGGAAGATGGAATAGCATTAATGCATAGAAAAGATGTAATAAAAAGACCAGAGATGCCTGAATACTACACAATTCCAGGTGGAGGATTAGAAGATGGAGAAACATATGAGGAAGGAACAATAAGAGAAATAAGAGAAGAATTTGGAATAGAAGTAGAAATTGTTAGAAAATTATATGAACTTAAATCAGAAAAATTCAATCAACTAGAAATATTCTATTTATGTAAATATATAGAAGGGGAATTTGGAACAGGTACAGGACCAGAATTTTCTGGTAATCCAAAATATATTGATAGTGGAAAATATATTCCTGAAATAGTAAAAAGGGAAGATATAAAAAATATACCTTTAATGCCACCTGAAATAAAAGAAAAAATAATAGAAGATTTAGAGAAGAATAAATTTTAAGAAAAAATTAAAAATTTAGCATAACACTTGCAATATAGAAAAAAATATGTTAAAATACATAACGTAATAAACACGTAAAGCAAGTTTAAAGGGGTGTGCTATTAAAAAATAGTCCTATTTTAAGCAAAGACCTTTACGGAAGAAATAACAAAAAGGGAGGAATTAAAAATGGCAGTAGTTGCAATGAAACAATTACTAGAAGCAGGTGTTCATTTCGGACATCAAACAAGAAGATGGGATCCAAAAATGGCAGAATACATATTCCAAGCTAGAAATGGAATTCACATCATCGATTTACAAAAAACATCAAAAAAATTAGACGAGGCATATGCTTTCTTAAAAGAGCAAGCTGAAGAAGGGAAAACAGTTTTATTTGTAGGAACAAAAAAACAAGCACAAGAATGTGTAAAAGAAGCAGCTGAAAAATGCGGAATGTTCTATGTTGACCAAAGATGGTTAGGAGGAATGTTAACAAACTTCGATACTATCAGAGCTAGAGTACAAAGATTAAAAGATTTAGAAACAATGGCAGAAGATGGAACATTTGATGTATTACCTAAAAAAGAAGTAATTCTATTAAAGAAAGAAATGGAAAAACTAGAAAGAAATTTAGGTGGAATTAAAGAAATGGATAAAATACCAGGAGTAATATTCCTAGTAGATCCAAAAAAAGAAAGAATAGCAGTATTAGAAGCTAAAAAATTAAATATTCCAGTAATAGGATTAGTAGATACAAACTGCAATCCAGAAGAAGTTGATTATGCAATACCAGGAAATGATGATGCAATAAGAGCTGTAAAATTAATAGCAGATGTAATGGCAAATGCAGTAATCGAAGGTAGACAAGGTGAAAGCTTTGAAACAACAGTAGAAGAACAAGATGTTGATTCAGAAGAAATAACAGATATGGAACAAGTTATAGAAAAAGCTGAAGAACAAACAGCAGAATAATTACAAGAGTAATTATATGTAATATATAAAATAAAAAATACAACAAAGAATTAAACATAATAAAATAAATAATAAAGTAAAACAAAATCCAAGGGGCGAGCATCGCTCGTGCGAATATTTCGGACGTAGCATCTTGCCCCTTAAAAATTAGATAATAAAAAAGTTAGCAAAAAAGTTTAACAAATTAACATTAAAGAAAAATAAAAAAGGAGGAATTTTTAATGATTACAGCAGGTTTAGTAAAAGAGCTAAGAGAAAAGACAGGTGCAGGAATGATGGACTGCAAAAAAGTATTAACAGAAACAGATGGAGACATGGAGAAAGCAATTGAGCTTTTAAGAGAAAGAGGAATAGCAAAAGCAGCTAAAAAATCAGGAAGAGTTGCAGCAGAAGGATTAGTAGAATGCTATATTTCAGAAGATGGAAAAGTAGGAGCTGTAGTAGAAGTAAATTCAGAAACAGACTTTGTTGCAAAAAATGAAGAATTCAAAACATTTGTAATGAATGTAGCAAAACAAGTAGTAGAAACAAATCCAAAAGATGTAGAAGAATTATTAGCACAAGAAGCTAAATTCGAAGCTGGAAAAACAGTAAACGAAGCATTAATTGGAAAAATTGCTACAATAGGAGAAAATTTAAGTATAAGAAGATTTGCAAGATTTGAATCAAAAGGATTATTAGAAAAATACATCCACGGAGATGGAAAAATTGCAGTTTTAATAAATATGATAGGTGGAGAAAAAGAACTTGCAAAAGATATATGTATGCAAATAGCAGCAGCAAGACCTGAATTTGTTAAAAGAGAAGAAGTACCACAAGAGAGAGTTGACAAAGAAATGGAAATACTAAAAGCACAAGCAATGAATGAAGGAAAACCAGAACAAATAGCAGAAAAAATAGTACAAGGAAGAGTAGGAAAATTCTATGAAGAAATATGCCTAGTAGACCAAGTATTTGTAAAAGATTCAAGCATGAAAGTATCTGAATTATTAAAACAACATAATGCAGAAGTAGTAGAATTCGCAAGATTCGAAAAAGGTGAAGGAATCGAGAAAAAAGAAGAAAACTTTGCAGAAGAAGTAATGAACCAATTAAAATAAAAGAAATAATTAAATAATATAAGCTATTTGACTTTGAAAACAGATATAGGGATATTGGGACAATCCAAAAAATTAAAAAATCCCTTTTACGAAAATTTTAAAGGCATATATTATCAAAAATAAGAATATAATAATTAAGATAATAAAAAACAGATAAGTTGGATATAGTCCAATATATCTGTTTTTTATATTATTATTTTACTCCCCAAATATATAGAACAAAAGAAAATTCAAAATTATAAACCAACAATTAAGAGGATTAGTATTACTGCTTACAAGATAAAACGAAAAAATTAAGAAATTCTTAAAAAATACTATTCATTTTAAAAAATATATGATAGAATAGCAAAAGAATAAGAAGATAGCATCCTGTAATAAATAAAAAATGAACTTTGACAACAAATTACCCCCTAATATATAATTTCAATATAGACAAC
>CALXJT010000022.1 GCA_944388695.1 uncultured Clostridia bacterium | reverse complement strand
ACATTAATAGATAGTATAAAATTATTACCGTTCTTATTCATAACATATCTAATAATGGAATATATAGAGCATAAAATGGGAGATAAAGCCAAAAAAGCCATAAAGAAATCAGGAAAATTTGGACCAATCATAGGAAGTATTCTAGGAATTTTTCCACAATGTGGTTTTTCAGCATCAGCTACTAATCTATATGCAGGAAGAGTAATTACATTAGGTACATTAATAGCAGTATACTTATCTACATCAGATGAAATGTTACCAATATTTATTTCAGAAGCTGTAAGCCCAAGTATTATATTAAAAGTATTAGGAATAAAATTATTAATAGGAATGATAGCAGGTATAATTATCGACCTAGTTATAAGAATAGTACACAAAAGAAAGAATAAGAAAGCTATTGAAGAAGCAAAAACAGAGAATATAAAAGAAGAAGATAATGATGAAATAGAAATAGGACATTTCTGTGAAGAAGAGCATTGTCACTGTGAAGAGGGAAGTATTCTAAAATCCGCATTAAAACATACAATTAATATATTTATTTTCATCATAATAATAACATTTATAATTAATATAGCAGTACATTTTATAGGAGAAGAAAATATAGCAAACTTATTATATAATAAAGCAATAATAGGACCATTAATAGCAGCATTAATAGGATTAATTCCAAACTGTGCAGCTTCAGTTATACTTACAAACTTATATCTTGAACATGTAATATCTGCAGCAAGTATGATAGCAGGATTATTAACAGGAGCAGGTATAGGAATTGCAATATTATTTAAAACAAATAAAAATATAAAAGAAAATATAAAAATAGTAATATTGTTATATTCTATAGGAGCAATTTCAGGTATGATATTACAACTAATAGGACTTAATATTTAATAAAAATAGAATTATACTTTAATTATAAAAGATTAAATAAAGCAAATAAAAAGAGACAAATAAAAGAATAAATAAAAAGAAATAATATAACAAGTAAAAAAAATAAAAGTAGCAAGAAATAAATAATTTAATCAAATATTTCTTGCTACTTTTATAATATTGAAATTAATTTTCATTTTATCAAAGCATTAAATATCATTAATCAAGATAATAAATATTAATAGTAAATACTATATTTAACATGCAATTAATCAATATTTTATCCATAATTACCATTCAAAAACCAAGTTTACTTATCACCATTTTTTTTGAAATTAACAATAATAGCATCATCATTATCAAATAAAAATTTTGAATCAGTTTCATTAGTTTGAATAGGGTTAATCTCATTTCTCTCATCAACAAAATTTAATTTTTTAGGATTAAATTTCTCTTTTCTATGTATTAAATGCTCTCCAGTTGAACTATCATCTTCTGTTGCAGTAGTAACACCGTCAGAATATTTACCAAAATCATAAATTTTCACTTTATGAGGTTCTTTATATTTTGCTTCCAAGAAATTTAATTTTCCAGGACCGATTAAATATTTTCCACCAATGTCTTTAATCTTATAAGCACAGTCTTTATCACCAATTGCACCTTGTAATTTACCAACATTGAAATAATCAACCCAGCCCCATTTTACGCCACCATGTTTAGATTCATATTTCATTTTATCGAAGTCTATAGTATTTTGCATTTCCCATTCACGATGTTTACCAAATTCTACAGCCCACCATTCTAAATCTTCTTTTACACCATAACCTGTAAAGATTTTATTTACACAGTTTGCTAAAATTGTTTTTCTATAATTTTCTTTCTTATCAGGTGTTTCTAATTGTGATAAGTTTTGAGAAGAAATAGTAGTAGCAACTTTATATTTTCTAAACATTGTAAATATAGCTTCAGTTTCTCTTCCAATAAAATCAGGAAATTCATCTATATATAGAAAATGTGGAACTCTTGATGATTCAGTTCCAGGTCTTCTTAAAACAGCATTTTCCAAAGAGATTAAGAAGAATAATCCAAAAGCTTTATGGTTTGTAGAACCTAAATCACCTCTTCTAGTACATATAAATGTAATTTCACCTTTTGCTAAAACATCATCAAAATTAATGTTTTCATAACGGTTACATAAGATACTCTTAACTCCAGGAATACGAAGTAAATTATCTAATTGTGAAACCGCAGAGTAAATTGATTTTTCTGTATTTTCTTTTCCAGAACCATTATGATAAAAGTTCTTTTTAAAATAAGCAATTTGAGCACCATATTTTTCTTTTAAATCTTGATCAGCAGCCATAATTTCACACATTTTTTCTACTAATTCAAAATTTGTAAGCATTTTTAACATATCTTCAAGATTAGGTAAAGCACCTTCGTTTAAAGTAGGATACATTACTTTTAAAAGAATTGCTAAATTTTCAATTGCTTGAATAACAACATCTTCACGATATGATTCTTCAGCTTCTCTATGTGTATCATAATACATAGATTTTAAAGCAGATGAAATTGTAATAGCAATTTTTGCAGGATTATCATATACAAATGGATTTAAACCTGCAGAACTTGAATCAGATGGGTCAATAACATTATAAGGTAATGAAAAATTCTTACATACATCTATCATATGGTCTACAATTTCTTTATCTGGAGACATTACAGTTATACCAGTATTTTTATAAACCATTGTTGGTACATCTGAAATTGTCATTTTCTTAACAAAAGCTTTATATATAGCTTCTTTTCCATCGGCAGGTACAAGCATATCTAAAGTGAAGTTTTGATTTAAATAATCATTATCATATGGTTTATTTAAATATGCAATTCCTGTTTTTAGAGCAGTAAAACCTAATTCTTTTGAAGCTTCTCTAAAGAAGAATTTCTTTTCTAAATCTCTTGCAATTAAAGGCTCAAATATAAGTGAAGTTTTACCAGAACCTGTACCACCACATACAAATAAAGATTGATATCTTGAAGCTTCTGGAATTGTTACAGACTTACCAGTTTCTTTATCCTTACAAAGATAAACTTCACAAGTATATATTCCACGACCAGCTTTATTATCTGATAAATCAATTCCACCATAATCCCAAATTGAACGAGTTTGGTCAAGACTATCGTTAACACCAAAGTATAAGAAATCAAATACTTTATATCCTAAAACAATAGGGATAAATGCAGATAATGATGTTAATGCAGGTCTAAATAATTCAGAGAAATTAGCTACTAAATCTACATATCCGGGTACCGAGATAAGGAATAGCCAAACTCCTAAATTAAGCCATTGCATAAACATTGAAATAGCAATTACTGCAAATCCTATCATGAATACATAAAATATAGAAACTTTTTGATTGCTAGATGAAGCAAATTCTGATTTTCCTGAAAATAGGAATGCAAATAAAGGACAGGCTAATGCTAAAGTATATTGTATAGGTCCCCAATATGAAAAAGAAACACCTGTAAATACCATTAATAACATTTCGACAATTCTATCAACTACTAGATAAATAGAAATTAGAGATAAAATATATGTCGCAAAAGTATTTCTACTTGTGTTCAATTTCTTTAAAAATTTATCTATAAATTTCATAAAAAAAACCCTTTCTTTTAAAAATAACTACATATATATTATCCTATAAAATGCCTTAAAAATCAAGAGTTTTTACAATATTTCTTTAATTATTAATATAAAAATTTCACAAATTTTATTAAGTTTTATTAAAAAAATTTATAATCTAATTTTTAGTACATACTAAACTGTAAGATATTTGATTAAAATTCGTAGATATTAATCAAAATTTAGGTTATTAAAAAAGCTAAAGTTAGTAAACACAAAAACAGAAAATTTATAAAATTAAAAATACAAATTAACAATAAAAAAATAGAATAAATTAGAAAAACATGAATATAATAGTAACAAAAATATAATAGAAATATATAAGTGGTAGAGGAGCATTCTATAGTAGGACGAAGGTAGAACGAAAGGACTGCTGGACGAGATAACAGTAACAAAATATATAGTTAAAAGCAAAATATTAGTGAACAAGTGGACAATCATTGTTATAGACAAGAGAAAAAAGAGACAATAATATTAGAAAATTAACTATATCATGAAAATAACATAATTATAAGATTAGAGTTAGGCTTTAAAACCATAAATATATTATATAAGGAGTGATACAGTGGAAGAATATAAAAAAGAAGAAAAAATAATAGAAAGAAATGAATTTCAAAAAGAAAGTGATTTAATAAAAATGATAATCCAAACAAAAGATGAACTAAAAAATGCAAATAAGAACTATGAATTTGCAGATTCAGATTTAATAGATTACTATATATATCAAGTAAAAGCAAATCAGGCTAAATTAGATTACTTAATCAAAATAGCAAAATCAAAAGGTATAAATGTAGACTTCATAAAAGATTTAGAATTTAGAAATCTAGAAGAAGCGGGATAGAATTTAAGTAATAACCTAAAAAAATAAAACATAGACATATAATATATAATAAACTTTTGAAAATTCAAAATAGAAAAATATTTTGAATTTTCAAAAGGGAAGGAATGATGGGCAATGGATAGCAATATTATTACATATTTAGCATGTATATGTTTTATTTTCATATTTGGAAGAATATTTATAATACCAATAAAAAAACTGCTGAAATTGATATTAAACTCAATATTAGGTGGAATTATAATTTTCATTATAAATCTAATTGGAGCTAATTTTCAATTTCATATCGGATTAAATATTTTTACTAGTATAGTAATTGGACTATTAGGATTACCAGGTGCAGTTTGCCTTGTAATAATAAAGTTATTAGTAGGATAGTCTACAATACATCAATATTTTAAAAAGTACATAAAATACATATAATAAATATACAAATCCTAATATAAAAAAATTAAAGTGCTCTTAAAAAGCACTTTAAAAATATAATTAAATTATTCTATTCAACTGTTACAGATTTTGCAAGATTTCTAGGTTTATCTACATCTAATCCTTTTTCTTTAGAAATATAATAAGCCAAAAGTTGCAAAGGAATAATAGATAATATAGGTGATGTGAAAGTAGAAGATTCTGGTATAGTTATAACAACATCAAACATATCTTTATCAATAACTTGACTTGTAATAATTAAAGTTTTAGCACCACGAGTAATAACTTCTTGAAGATTACTTATAGTTTTCTTAACTAAAGAAGAATCTGTCATAATACCTATAACTGTAACACCATTTTCAATTAAAGCAATAGGACCATGTTTTAATTCACCTGCTGCATAGCTTTCACTATGAATATAAGAAATTTCTTTTAATTTTAAAGAACCTTCTTTAGCAACTGTTTCATCAATTCCACGACCTAAAAAGAAAATATCTTTTTCCTGATATATTTTTTTAGCAAAATCATAAACTTGATTCTTACAATTTAAAGTTTCCTCTATTTTTTTAGGTAGACTTAAAATATCTTTAGTAACATCTACTAAATATTCACTATCAACTCTATTTAAAATTTTTGCAAAATATATTGCAAGTAAATCTATCAAAACAACTTGTGAAGTATATGCTTTAGTAGAAGCAACAGCAATTTCAGGACCTGCATGTGTATAAACAGATATATCAGCTTCTCTTGTTATAGAACTACCAACAACATTAGTAATAGCAATTGTAGTAGCATTAGAACTTTTAGCAAGTTTCAATGCAGCAATTGTATCTGCAGTTTCACCAGATTGAGATATAAAAATACATAATGTATGTTCATCAATAATAGGATTGCGATATCTAAATTCTGAAGCAATATCAACTTCAACAGGAATCCTACATAATCTCTCAAAAGCAATTTTTCCAACAAGTCCTGCATGCATAGCAGTACCACAAGCAATTATAAATATCTTATTAATATTTTCTAAATCAGTTTTAGAAAAATTTAATTCATCAAAATCACAATCATAATCAGAAGAAATATGTGATCCAATAGTTTCTCTAATAGCAGTAGGTTGCTCAAAAATTTCTTTTAGCATAAAATCATCATAACCATCTTTTTCAGCAGCTGCTGCGTTCCATTCAATATTTGTAGTTTTTTTATCAAATTCATTCAAATCATTATCAAAAAAACGAGCATTATTATTAGCAAGTAAAACAAATTCTAAATCATCTAATAAATAAAAATCACGAGTATAAGATAAGATAGCTGGAATATCAGATGAAATATACTTTTCACTTTCACAAGTACCTATAACTAAAGGACTATCTTTTCTAACAACAATCATATTTTCTGGATAATGTGAAGAAATAACTTCAATTGCAAAACTTCCTCTTAAATCTGAACAAGCATTTCTTACAGCTTTTAAAAAGCGTAATACATCATTTCCAGAATCTTTTTCATAATAATAATGAATCAAATTTGGAATAACTTCTGTATCTGTTTGAGAATAAAATTTATATCCATTCTCCTCTAAAAAATTCTTAAGTTCAGAATAATTCTCAATAATCCCATTATGAACAACACTAAAAGATTTAGAATTATCTTGATGTGGATGAGAATTTTCTCTAGAAGGTTTGCCATGAGTAGCCCAACGAGTATGAGCAATACCAATAGTTCCTTCTAAATCATCAATGCCTTTTAAAGAAGATAAATTAGAAACTCTACCTTTATCCTTCATAATAGACAATCCATTATTTTCAATAGTAGAAATACCAGCAGAATCATATCCTCTGTATTCCAATCTTGTTAAGCCCGCAATTAAAATAGGGCAGGCTTTTTTTGTTCCTATGTAACCAACAATTCCACACATAGTAACGACCTCCTTAAAATAAAATTAATATGGAATTGAAAGTATGTAACAGCTTATATGTTTGAATTTGTTTTGATATTACTATCATTTTTTGCCAAACAATATGACTTAAGCCAAGCCACTAAAGCATCCGCCGAAAATTCGATAACTTTAGACCTCGTCAACCATTCTAGGTTCTGGCGCTACAAATAAAATTAAGATACAACTTTCAATTTACTTTATTATATTACACTAAAGAGGAAAAAGAAGCAAGTACATTTTAAAAATTCTTTAATCCCCAATTTAAAATTCAAAAGCTTATATTTAATTGCCTATTTAAATTTGTACCATTGCTTTAATATGTGCCCCGCTCCCAGAGATAAGTGTATAAAAATTTTATAAATTGTTCGCTTTTCCCCACTGGTACTGTAAGGATTAAAATCCTAACAGTACTCATCGGTCACCCACACAAAGCTCACAATTTATAAAATTTTTATACACTTACCTCTTCGCGCTGATGAAGTTTATTCACTAACTTTTGAATTTTAAATTGGGGATTAAAGAATTTTACCACAAAAAAGTATTGACCAAATGGAAAAAATATACTATTATATAATAACAAAGAGGAAAAATATAATTATATTTCTCCAAATATTAATACCCATAAGAGGTGAAGAAAAATGATTAAATTTACAAAAATGCAAGGGTTAGGGAACGATTATGTCTATATTGATGGAATAAATCAAAAAATAGAGAATGAATCATCCCTAGCCCGTTTTGTTAGTGACAGACACTTTGGAATAGGTTCAGATGGGCTTATTTTAATATGTAAAAGTGATGTTGCTGATTTTAAAATGAGGATGTTTAATTCAGATGGAAGTGAAGCAGAAATGTGCGGAAATGGAATTCGATGTGTAGGAAAATTTGTATATGACAAAGGACTTACAAAAAAGACTACATTAGAAATTGAAACACTTGCAGGAATTAAAAAATTAGAATTAAACATAAAAGATAATAAAGTAGAAACGGTAAAAGTAGACATGGGAGAACCAATATTAGAAGCTGAAGAAATTCCAGTAATTTCACAAAGTTCTCCAGCAAAGCTAGAACTAGAAGTCTTTGAAAAAAATTTTGAATTTACATGTGTATCAATGGGAAATCCACATGCAATTACAATAGTAGATAATGTAAAAGACTTTGATGTAGAAAAATATGGGAAGGTCATTGAAATAGATAAGCATTTCCCTAAAAGAATAAATGTAGAATTTATAGAAATTATTAATAAAAGTGAAATGAAAATGAGAGTTTGGGAAAGAGGAGCAGGAGAGACTTTAGCATGTGGTACAGGAGCATGTGCAAGTGTTGTATCATGTATACTAAATGAATTAACAGATAGAAAAGTTAAAGTTCATTTATTAGGAGGAATTTTAGATATTGAATGGAATAAAGAAAATAATCATGTATATATGACAGGACCTGCAGTAACAGTATTTGAAGGAACTTTAGAATAAAAAATTATTTCTAGATTTAGAAATATAAAAATGGTTATAGATACCAAAAAAACTAAATTATTATAAAGGAATGTGATTAATATGATAAAGATAAATGAAAATTTTTTAGAATTACAAGAAAGTTACTTATTCTCAACAGTAGCAAAAAAAGTAGCAGAATATACAAAAAAGAATCCAGAAAAAGAAGTAATTAAACTAGGAATAGGAGATGTAACAAAACCAATAGTACCTGCATGTATAGAAGCTATGCATAAAGCAGTAGACGAAATTGGAACAAAAGAAGGTTTTAGAGGATATGGACCAGAACAAGGATATGATTTTTTAAGAAAAGCAATAGTAGAAAATGATTATAAAGCAAGAGGTATAGATATAGAAGAAGATGAAATATTTATATCTGATGGAGCAAAATGTGATTGTGGAAATATTGTAGATATCTTTTCAAAAGATAATAAAGTTGCAATAACAGACCCTGTATATCCAGTATATCTAGATACAAATGTGATGTCTGGTAGAAGCGGAAAATATAATGAAAAAACAGGAACATATGAAAATATAGTATATTTACCAGTAACAGCAGAAAATGATTTTAAACCAGAATTACCAAAAGAAAAAGTAGATATGATATATCTATGTTTTCCAAATAATCCAACAGGTACAGTTTTAGATAAAAAAGAATTAAAAAAATGGATTGATTACGCAAAAGAAAATAAATCAATAATTTTATATGATGCAGCATATGAAGCATTTATAGAAGAAGAAAATATTCCACATAGTATATATGAAGTAGAAGGAGCCAAAGAAGTAGCAATAGAATTCAAAAGTTATTCTAAAACAGCAGGATTTACAGGAGTAAGATGTGCATATACTGTTGTACCCAAAGAACTTAAAGGATATACAAAAGAAAAAGAAGAAATTAGCTTAAATAAACTATGGAATAGAAGAACATGTACAAAATTTAATGGAGTATCATACATAGTACAAAGAGCAGCAGAAGCAATATATACAGAAGAAGGAAAAAAGCAAATTAAAGAAAATATAAAATATTATAAAGAAAATGCAAAAATAATAAAAATAGGATTAGAAGAAGCAGGATTTGAAGTGTATGGAGCAGTTAATTCACCATATGTTTGGTTAAAAGTTCCAGAAGGAATGAATTCATGGGAATTCTTTGATAAACTGTTAGAAGAAGTAAATGTTGTAGGAACACCAGGAAGTGGATTTGGACCACATGGTGAAGGATATTTTAGATTAACAGCATTTGGAACAAAAGAAAATACAGAAAAAGCAATAGAAAGAATAAAAAAATGGAATATTCAAAAATAATAAAAGAAAATATTATATTAGAAAGGAGAGCATGGTATAAAAATATATCATGAAATATATGGAAAATATTAATGTATTAATCAATGAATCAAGAATAGAAAAGAGAATTGAAGAGATTGCAATGCAAATAGAAAGAGACTATATAGATGAAGAAATAGTATTTTTAGGAATTTTAAAAGGTTCAGTACCATTCTTATGGGAACTATCAAAAAGAGTTCATAATAAGGTAAAATTCGAATTTATAGAAGTATCAAGCTATGAGGGAACAGAAAGTACAGGAAAGATAAAAATGAATAAAGATTTAACAGGAAAAATAGAAGATAAAAATGTAATAATCGTAGAAGATATAATTGATACTGGAAGAACTTTAACATATTTAAAAGAATATTTACTATCTCAAAATCCAAAAAGTTTAAAAATCGCAACATTACTTAGCAAACCTTCAAGAAGAATAATGGAATTAGATGTAGATTATATAGGATTTAAGATAGAAGATAAATTTGTAGTAGGATTTGGCTTGGATTATAATCAAGAATATAGAAATTTACCATATATCGGATATATAGAATAAAATTGACATAATCTCCAAAATGTTATATAATATAGAAAAATTTTAGGAGGTTCAAGAAGATGAAAAAAAGAAAAATGCCAGAAGCTGAAAGCCGGGAAGATGTAGTATATTTCTATGCATCTGATGGAAATGAAAAAATGGGAGCAAAGTGGACAAATGGCAAAGTACATACTTGGATTGAAAAAGTAAATGAAGAAGAGGAAAAGCCAGCATTACCCAAAATAGCAAAAATAATATTCAAATTATTGGGATTAGTATTAGTTTTTCTTGTAGTATCTTCAGGATTTCAATATCCAAGTGAGAACTATACAAGGATAATAACAGTCAGTGGTACAATAATAACTGTTATACTTGTACTCGAAATCATTTTTATATACAGAAATGTATATAAAAAAGAATCCCTACTCTTAAGAAGTAAGCATTCAGCAGAACATAGAATAATAAACTTCATGATTAAAAACGACAAAATTCCATCAACAGAAGAATTAGAAAAATCGAACAGGTTTACACTTAATTGTGGAGGACTAGACGGAGAATGTACATTTGAAGAAATAACTTCTACGTTAATTAGTTCGATAATTTCCTGTGTAATAGGAGTTAATGTAGCAGACTATATCACATATTATTACTATGGAGAGAAACTTATTTTTTTAGAAATATCAGAAATTCTAATAATGATAGGAATTGATATTATTTTGGCGAATATAGCATTTATAATATTGATAATTATCTCACAAGTTGTTACAACATCAAAGGTAACACGAGAGTCAGATAGAAAACTATTAATTGAATTAGCAAAATGCTATATGGATTGGCAAGAAAAATCATCGAATATTAAGAACTAAAATTTAATTAATAAATCGTCATACTATAATTAGGATGGCGATTTATTAATATGTTGACTAAAATAAAGAGTGCTAGTATAATAAAATAGAATAAAAAAGGCGAGGTAAAAAGATGTTTAATATAGAAGAAGAATTGAAAAAACTGCCAAACAAACCAGGTGTATATATAATGCATGATAAAGATGACAATATAATATATGTAGGAAAAGCCATATCATTAAAAAATAGAGTAAGACAATATTTTAGAAAAACAAATAAAACCAAAAGAATAGAAAATATGGTAAGTCTAATAGACCATTTTGAATACATAATAGTAGATAATGAGGCAGAAGCATTAATCCTAGAATGTAATTTAATAAAAAAGAATAGACCTAAATTTAATGTACTATTAAAAGATGATAAAACATATCCATATATAAAAATAGATATAAAATCAGATTTCCCAAATGTAATCATAACAAGAAGGCTAATAAATGACGGGTCAAAATATTTTGGACCATATGCAAATCCAGGAGCTGCAAAAGAGATGGTAGATTTTATAAAACAGAAATATAAAATTCGTCAATGTAGAAATTTTAAATCAACAACAAGACCATGTTTAAACTATCACATAAAAAGATGTTTAGCACCATGTGTGGGATATATATCAAAAGAAGAATATAGAAAACAAATAGATGAAATTATAGATTTATTAGATGGAAAAACAGATAAAATACTAAAAGAATTAGAAAGTCAGATGAAAGAAGCATCAAAGAATTTAGAATTTGAAAAAGCAGCATATTTGCGTGATAGAAAACAAGCAATAGAAAGCGTATCAGAAAAACAAAAAGTATCAAATATATCTGAAAACAATATAGATGTAATAGGTATGTATAAATCTGAAATAGATGTATGTATAGAAATATTTTTTGTCCGTGGAAGTAAAATGGTAGGAAGAGAACATTACTTTTTCCCAGAATTAAAAGATATGGAAAACAAAGAAATATTATCAGGATTTATAAAACAATACTATCTAGATAATCCAAATATTCCGAGTAAGATAATGTTAAGAGAAGAATTAGAAGATAAAGAAGTAATAGAACAATGGTTATCCACAGAAATAGGAAGAAAAGTGGAATTAAAAAGTCCAAAAAAAGGCGAAAAATTAAGATTTGTTGAAATGGCAGAATTAAATAGTAAAGTTACATTAGAAAATAAAGAAAAAGATAAAAGTGAAATTTTAATGGAATTAAAAAATGTTCTAAAAATGGATAAATTACCAAGAAAGATAGAAACTTATGATATATCTAACCTATCAGGAGAAAATATGGTTGCAGCAATGTGTGTAATGCAAGATGGGGTCATTAAGAAAAATCTATCAAGAAGATTCAAAATAAAAACTGTCTATGGTCAAGATGACCCAAAATGTATGGAAGAAGTAATTACAAGAAGATTAAAACATTCCATAGAAAATCCAAATGGAGGTTTTGGAAAATTACCAGATGCTATTTTTGCAGATGGAGGTATTACTCAAATTAGAGCAACAAAAAGAGCAATCCAAAAATATAATTTAGATATACCTGTTTTTGGTATGGTTAAAAATGATAAACACCAAACCCGAGCATTAATGGATGAAAATAGAAAAGAATTAGAAATTTCAGAAAATTTAAAGAATTTAATAACAAAATTTCAAGATACAGTTCACGATACAGCAATAACATATCATAGGAAATTAAGAGATAAAGCAGTTACAAAATCTGAACTTGATGAGATAAAGGGAATAGGAAAAGTAAAAAAAGAAGAACTTATTAAAAAATTTGGTAGTGTAAAAAAGATAAAAGAAGCGGAAATTTCTGAATTAGTAAAAGTTAGTGGGATAACTGAAAGTCTAGCAAAAAAAATCAAAGAAACATTAAATTAAAAAATAAATATATAAAAAGACGGCACGGAAAACCAAAAATGGATCCGTGCCGTTTGTTGCACATTTACCTTATACTAACATACGATTTCTTGAAAGGACCTTTTCCCCAGATATTAGCCAAAATACTATTTCTCCGTAAGGGCTTTACTTGAAATTCGTAATTTAAAATTAGTACGAGGTAAAGAAAAAAAGTTACTCCTGTAAGTGTAAAAAATATTTTTTTCATATGTGCACCTCCAAGTTAGTATTTACGAGTAACGAGTAAATTATAGCACACATTAATTAAGAAAACAAGGTGTAAACGATTGACGAACAACGAGAGCGAACAATGGGGACACTCCTTTTTGTTCGCACATTGTTAGCATTCAATATTTTCCGAGTCATAAAAATAGATTTTTTGAATATACATATATATGTAATAAAAAGAATTTAACTAATATAGTTTTATTTATAGAATCCAACAGAAAATAAATTATAAAAGTTAAATTCATATACAAATAGAAAATGGAGGGAAGAACATGCTATATTCAAAAGAAAATATCTTAAAGATTGAAAATGCAAAAGAAATAATGGAAAACAGAAAGGAGAAAAGTAAGAACAGGTTAATTAAAAATAAAATTTTTGCAATATCAAGCATTTTATTCATAATTTTTGTCATCATAGATATGGCACTAATTTGTAATTTTTTTATGATATTTCAAACTTTAGAATAGTAATTTACAGAAATATATGGTATAATCATTAAAGTAAAATAATAATAAAAGAAATGGAGGAAGCATAAAAAGCTGTAATAGATATGAAATTAGCAAACGAATGGAATGATTATAAAATATTAGATATGGCAGATGGTCAAAAATTAGAAAAATGGGGAAATGTTATATTATCAAGACCAGATCCACAAATAATTTGGAAAGAAAAAAGCTTTCCTAATAAATGGAAAGAAATAAATGCAACATATCACAGAAGTAAAACAGGTGGAGGCTCATGGGAATTTAATAAAAAAATGCCAAAACTATGGCAAGTAAAATATAAGGATTTGATATTTAATATAAAACCAATGGGATTTAAACATACAGGACTATTTCCAGAACAAGCAGTAAATTGGGATTGGATGATTAAAAAGATAAAGGAAGCCAAAAGACCAATAAAAGTTTTAAATTTATTTGCATATACAGGAGGTGCAACTGTAGCATGTTTATATGCAGGTGCATCAGTCTGCCATGTAGATAGTTCAAAAGGAATGACAACATGGGCAAAAGAAAATGTTATTTCTTCAGGATTAGAAAAAAAGCCAGTAAGATTTATAGTTGATGATGTAGTTAAGTTTGTAAATAGAGAGATAAGAAGAGGAAATAAATATGATGCAATAATTATGGATCCACCATCATATGGAAGAGGGGCAAAAGGAGAAGTTTGGCAATTTGAAGAAAATATATATGATTTAGTAGAGTTATGTACAAAAGTGTTATCTAATAAACCTCTATTTTTCTTAATTAATTCATATACAACAGGAATATCAAGTAAGGTTTTAGAAAATATTTTAAACATTACAGTAGGAAAAAAATATAAAGGAAAAATAGAATCAGGAGAAATTGGATTGCCAATGGAAGAAAGTAAATTAGTATTGCCTTGCGGAATTTATGGTAGATGGGAAAATTAAGATATCAGTTCAGTGATTGGAAATAGTATATTAAAATAGTATATCAATAGAGTATATCAATATAGTATATTAATATAAAAATATTAGAAAAATAAAATATCTAATAAAAAGCCGAGAAAAAGATAGGAGAAATAAAAGAGTTAATGGAAAAAATAAAAGTAATTTATGAAGACAATCATATAATAGTAGTAGAAAAAATACCAAATATTCCATCACAATCAGATAAAACAGGGAATATAGATATGCTTACATTGGTAAAAAAATATATAAAAGAAAAATATCAAAAACCAGGTAATGTATATTTAGGTTTAGTACATAGATTAGATAGACCTGTTGGAGGTGTGATGATATTCGCAAAAACTTCAAAAGCTGCTAGTAGATTAAGTAATCAAGTAAGAGAGAAAGTTTTTAAAAAGAAATATTTAGCAGTGGTGGATGGAAGATTTGATAATAAAGAAGGAATATTAGAAGACTATTTATATAAAGATGAAAGAAATAATATTAGTAAAGTAGTATCAAAAGTAAAGAAAAATTCTAAATATGCAAAATTAGAATATAAAGAATTAGTATATAATGAAGTAAAGAATTTAAGCTTATTAGAAATAAATTTATATACAGGGAGACATCATCAAATAAGAGTACAACTTTCAAATCAAGGACATAGTATTTTTGGAGATCAAAAATATGGAAAAAGGGGAAGAGGAAAGCAAATTGCTCTTTGGGCATATGAACTAGAAATTGAACATCCAATAACTAAAGAGATTTTAACATTTAAAGATTATCCTGAAAGTATTGGTACATGGTGTATTTTAAGAGAAATAAATTTATAATTATTATACAATTTATAAAAAGAACATCATAAAATAAAAATCTTAAAAGCAAAAAATCCAACTGGATAGAAGTTGGATTTTTTGCTTTTAAGTTAAAAATATGCAAAAGTCCGAAAAAAAGATATAAAAGAACTGATGGAAAAAAATGTAAAACAAAAAGAGCATTTCGTAAAAAAAATAATTTTTTGGAAATTAAAGTGATAAAATGTAACTGCAAAGGGGGAAAGAAATGATAGATAATATATGTGAAAGTCTAACCAAAAAGATAAGAATGGAAATGCCAGAAATAGATGAAGAGAGGGCAGAGATTATAAAATATGGATTAGAGAATATAATAGGAGAAATTCCTAAAATATTTATAATGTTAATATTAGCTTATAGTTTAGGCATAATAAAAGAAACGATAATAACTATATTAATAATAATGCCATATAGAGCAGTATCAGGAGGATTTCATCTAAATACTCATTTAGGATGTATAATATCAACATGTACTTTCTATTGTGGAACAGCAATTATTTCAAAACATTTGGAAATATTACCTGAAATAAGATATATATTATTAGGTTTGATTTTAATTTTTGGAATACCAATGCTAAAAAAATATGCACCAGCAGACACAATTAATGTTCCTATATTAAGAAAAAAAGAAAGAAGAAGAAAGAAAATATTATCATATATCATTTTATCAAGTGCATGTGTTATAGCAGCAATATTCAAAGATAATATAATATCAAACATAGTCTTAATTGGATATTTCATACAAACATGTACAATTACAGAATTGGCATATAAAATTACTAATAATAAGTATGGGTATGAAATATATAAAACAAGTTAATAAAAAGCAATACCGCGGAAAAGCTTTTTTATTATAAATAAAATACAAAGGAGGAAAAATATGTTAAAAATATTAGCAAAAATAGCAGAAAAATATGCTAAATCAACAAATACAGCTTGTGGAACTTGGTGGATATTACATCAACCAAAGATGCCAACAAGTCTAATAAAAAAGGATTAATAAATAATTTTATATGATATTAAATTACATATAAAATAATATTAGAAAAATAAAAGAAACTTAAAAAATATCTAATTTACAAAAGAATAAAAAGAGACTTAAATAAAAAAGAATAAAGAAAATAAATGGAGAATATATTAATAAATATATTCTCCATTATAATTATTAAAGTAGAATTTCAGCATCTAAAATCTAAATATCATAAATTTCAAATTGTTGAGAAAATAAATTATCTGTTTTAGTAGTATATAAATCCAAATTTTTATTATGTTCTAAAATTTTCTTAACCTCCCAAAGACCAAGACCTGAATGATTTTCTTTACCAGAAATACCTTTATAAAAAATAGATTCAGTATCTACACTTTTATCTAAATAACTATTTTCAATTAAAACAATACTACGATGATGAGAAAATTCCCTTCTAAAAATAATATTGATTTTCTTTTCTTCACTAGCTTCAGCGGCTTCAATTGCATTATCTAGTAAAATCCCTAAAACTCTACAAAAAATATTCATATTTATAGGTAATTTACTTAAATCTAAAAAATAAGAAAGATTAACATCAATATTTTTTTCTTCAGCCAAGTGATATTTTGTACTTAATAAAGCATAAACACCAGAATTATTAACAACATCAGGATTTAAAGTATCCAAATTCTTAACTGACTGAAAATCCTTATTCATTTGATTATAATAATTTTCTAAACCTTTTATATCATTATTCTTTATAAAACCACCTATAGTAGTAATTGTATTACTATAATCATGTTTAAAGCAACGAAGTTGATCATTTAAAGCTTTTAAAGTTTTATTATATTCTTCAGACATATGTAAATCTCTAGAAGTAATAGAAAGTTGAGATATTTTAGTTAAACATAAAAAGCTTAAAAGTATATAAACAAGAAATGCTAAAAACATAAATAAAGTAAAACCAATAGGGAGAATATCTATATATTTTGAAATGAAAAAAAGTTGAGCAACTAAATATATAAAACAAAAAACTAGATTCAAAATAATAGATCTTTTTGTTTTTTTATCATGTTCATCTAATAAAGCTAAAGTGAATTTATTTTGTCTCATTATAAAAACTAAAATAAAAACAAATAAATACATAATTAAAGCAAATGGAATCCTATAAAGTGGAATAGTAGAAGCTTCATCATATGAAATATTACAAAAAGTTAAAAAAGGATTAAAAATCAAATTTCCAACTAAAGAAAATAATATACCAGGAAAAATTGCAGCAAAAAAACTTTTTAAATAATCCAATTTAAAAATAAATTTAATAGATATATAAGCAAAAATATAATTTATAATAATGTTATAAGGTGACTTTATAAAGAATAAAGAAAATATTGCGATAATAGATGTAATAGATATATAAATTAATTTTTGAATTTTTGTAAGTTTTAAATCGAAAAAAGACGTAATAATATAAAGAGAAAGCGGATTTTCGATAAAAATAATAAAAAATATAAATATGAAATTTATTAGTAATTCATTGGTGGAACTAATAGAATTCCATACATCATTCCATAAGACCATAGTTTTTAAACACCTCCATTAAACTCTTTTTATATTTAGGTCCAATTTCACAGAAAGACCCCTTATCAAAATAAATACGATTTTCTACGAAATCAACATTTTTTATATTATTGATGTTAATAACATAAGATTTATGGCAACGAAAAAAATGATTAGGTAGTGTATCTTGTAATTTATTAAAAGAGCTATAAGTGTCGTAATCATGAAAAGAAGTATGAAAAACTAGCTTCATACCATCTCTTTTTATATACTCAATTGCATTTTCATCTATAATTGTATTTTTGTTATCTATTTTTAGATATTTTTTAGGCATACCTTGAATATCTTCAAACAAACGGATAACAGTATCTTCGAGTCTTTCGGTTGTAAATGGTTTAGCTATATAATCGAATGTTTTAAATTTATAAGCCATCATGGCAAATTCTAAATGACCAGTGGTAAAAATCAAATAAGCATTTTTATTTTTCTTCCTAAAATATGAAGCAACATCAAGACCTGATTTACCACCTTTTAAGCTGATATCAAGAAAAAGTACATCAACTTTATTATTATCCAAATAATTTAAAAGACTTTCTACATCATCAGTCTTGAAACCAACATTTGCATCATAATTATACTTGGTAAAAATATTTTCAAGACTTGCAGAAAGCTTTTCTAAAATATTTTTATTGTCATCACATACTACAAAGTTCAAAACAATTCCTCCTTTTTATTTTCTTTTGTTTTTTTGAAAAAATGACATAAAACCTTAAATATTACCATTTTTTTCAAAAGCAAAATTACTATATTCCAATAAAAAAATAATGTCAATAGAAAAAAGGAAAAAATATCCAAAAAAAGAAAAAAATATTTTTAAAAGCTCTAAAAGCCCTGAAAAAGCGTAAAAAATAAGTTAAAAAAAGTTAAAAATATACAATTTTTACCAAGAAAAAAATTAAAAAATAGGGAATATAAATTCAGTTAGTTCAAAAAATTTAAGAATTAAATAAAAATACATAGCATAAAATTAAATAAAATAATATAAAGGAGTCTAGATATGAATAAAAAAACTACAAAAAAAATGACCATATGTCTTACAATATTTATCATATGTATATTCATATTTTCTATAGTAATATTTAATCAAACCGAAGATATAGAATTAGCTAGTACACAAGAAGCGGTAAGCAATAAAAAAATAGGATGGGGAATAAAGAGAGGGGATAATCATAATCAACCAAATTTAGGAATAGAAAATAAAAGGATAATAGATAAATATAAAGGAATAAGTATGGGGAATAGTGAAAAAAATTATATTTACTTAACCTTTGATTGTGGATATGAAGCTGGATATACAGAAAAAATATTAGAGGTTCTAAAGGAAAATGATGTTAAAGCTACATTTTTTATAACAGCACATTACTTAAATACACAGGAGGAATTAGTTAAGAAAATGATTGATGAAGGACATATAGTTGGAAATCATACAGTGAACCACAAAAGCATGCCAGATTTAACAGATGAAAAAGTAGAAACAGAAATAATGGATCTTCATAAAGCAGTATATAGCAAGTTTGAATATGAAATGAAATACATAAGACCACCAAAAGGAGAATATAGTGAAAGGACAGTAAAAATATCAAATTCACTAGGATATAAAACAGTAATGTGGTCATTTGCATATCAAGACTGGGATGAAGAAAAGCAACCTTCACAAGAAGAAGCAAAGAAAAAAATATTAGATAATATCCATCCAGGAGAAGTAATGTTATTACATGGAAATTCAAAAACAAATACAGAAATATTAGGAGATATAATAAAAGAAATAAAAAATATGGGATATGAATTTAAATCATTAGATGAATTTGAAGCATAAAAGTAGCATATAATGGTTTATAGGTAAAACCATCGTTAAAACCATCGTTAAAACCTAAATTTGTTTTAGATAAGGATTTGAAATATGAGAGAACCAAAAAGAAAGAAGTGGAATAAAAAAATAGATAGAATTTTAGAAATTCCAGAAGAAGTATATTCTAATGTTCCCAAGATAACTTTAACAGGATTTGATGAGATGATAATAGAAAATTTCAAATCCATATTAGAATATGAAGAATATTACATAAGAATAAGTACATATATAGGAATCATAAATATAAATGGATATAATCTAAATTTAAAAAACATGACAAATGATGACATAAAAATAACAGGAAAAATAGAAAGCTTTGATATAGAGAGAATATCAGAAGAATAGGGAGAAAGGTATGTTTATAAAAATCATGTTTTATTATCTAATTGGATATGTAAAAATAACAATAGAAGGATATTACATAGAAAGATTTATGAATATCTGTACAAATCAAAAAATAATAATATGGAATATAAAAAGAAAAAAATCAATAAAATTAACATTTTATGCATGTATTAAAGATTTTAAAGAAATAGTAAAAATTGCAAAAAAAACGAAATGTAAATTAAAAATAGAAAAAAAGAGAGGAATACCATTTATATTACATAGATATAAAAAAAGAAAAATATTTGCAATATTCTTAATAATGATATTTATCTTAATAGGAATAAGCTCACAATTTATTTGGAACATAGAATTACAAATAGAAGATAATGTAGAAATAGAAAACATAACAGAAGATATAAGAGAAGCGGGACTTACAACAGGAACACTAAAATCAAAAATAAAAACTAAAGAAGTAATAAATAAAGTACGATTAAATAGAAATGATATAGCTTGGATGGGAATAGAGATAAAAGGAACAAATGCAATAGTAAAATTAGTAAAAGCAGATGAAAAACCAGAAATGATTGATGAAGATGAATACTGTAATATAGTATCTAATAAAGATGGAATAATCACAAAATTAAATGTACAAAATGGAACAGCAGCAGTAAAAGTAGGAGACACAGTAAAAGCAGGAACAACACTTATAAATGGATGGATGGAAGGAAAGTATACAGGTTTAAGATATGTACATGCAAAAGGAGAAATAGAAGCTAAAGTATGGTATACAGAATCAACTATAATTCCGTACACATCTACGGAAACAATAGAAACAGGGAATATCGAAAATTCATATGGAATAAAAATTAATGATTTTAAAATAAATTTTCCAAAAGGGGTTTCAAAATTTGAATTTTATGATACAATAGAGGAGGAAAAGAAATTTAGATTATTTTCAAATTTTTATTTACCAATTTCTGTAATAAAAACAACAAATAAAGAAGTAAAAAAAGAACAAAAAACATATAGCCAAGAAGAGGCTAAAAACATAGGGATAGAACAATTAGAAGAAAAATTGAATAACAAAATAGAAGATAAAACAAAAATTGTAAATAAAAATGTAAACACCTATGAAAAACAAGAAGGACTTGAAATCTATGTAACATATGAAGTTCTTGAAAGCATAGGAACAAACGAAAAAATAGTATTTTGAAGGGATGATGAGAAATGGAAGAAAGAAGTCTTAAGATAACAGGAGCGGATACTAGTTTTTTTAATAAAATAACAAACACGTTAAGTAAAATCTTAATACCAACAAGAATAGGAATAAATAATTTATTTATAAATATAAAAAGAAATGCATTAATAAAAGCATATGAAAATTATACAAAAGAAAATGAAAATTATAATAAAGAAGAAATAGAAAAAAAATACGATACAGCATACACAGCATATCTAGAAGCACTAGATAAATATGTAATGGACTCAATATATAAAAAAGTAAAAAATGGTACAGCAAGTGACTTTGAAAGAAATGCTTTGTCAAGTTATTATGAAGTAACAAGTTTAAAAGAAAAAGAATATATGGATTATAAATATAGAAAACAAAAATACTTATTAGAATTAGATGAAGAAAGTATAAAATTAACAGGAAAAGAAAAAGCAATACAAAAATACCAACAATTTTATATAAGTAAAATGGATACATTATATAAAGCAATATTAAAAAATTACTCTATAAAATTAGCAGATTCAACAAATAAATATGATTCAACAAAAGAATGGATATACACAAAAATATTCTATACACTAGAAGATTACATACAAAATGTTTTAACACTAAAATTAGAAAACAGTGAAAAAAATGAATATCAAGAAATAGTGTCAGACTATGAAAAATATCAAGGATACACAGTAGGAAAATTAGATACAAAAGACAATATCGAGAAAAATATGATTTTACTAGGAATTAGTAGAAAATTATTTACACATAGTATTCCACTAATAGTAGCTGAACAATGTTATGAAAAACTATTAAAAGATGCAAGAACACTAGTACAAGATACAAAGATAGCAACAAGAAGAGAAAAAGCATATTCAATGCTAATAAATTTAATAGAAGATTATAATGTACGATTATTATCAACAAAAGTATACTGGGATAATCCAAAAGAAAGAGAAAGCTATAAAAAATTCTGGGACAAGTATAAAGAAATTTCAAAATTAAAAGATGTTGACTTTATTGAATATGTAAAACAAAAAGAAATATTATTCATAAAAAATGATATAAAGAAAATAGAAAACAGTAAGATGGATTATTCAAAAATAATTAAATACTACAGAAGAAAATTAGTAGACTATGGAGCAATGAAAGAATTAAAAAATAGTTATATATCAGAAGGAAATTATAAAGGAATAATAAAAAAACTAGAAAGAGTAGATAAAATTTAATAAGTAAGATAATATACTAAATATAATAAATCTATTATTTAGCTATATATCTTAAATCTTAAATATCTAATATAGAAAATATAAAATATATTTATAACTATAAAATTAAAGCTTCAGAAAAAAACAATAGAAAACAAGATGAGTAATACAAATAGAAAGTAGTGAAGAAAATGTTTGAAATAGAATATTTGGATATACCAAATAATACAGAATATGAAAATACAATAAACAAAGTAGTACAAGAATGTTTCAAAGAGGAAAAATTAGAAAAAAGCAAATTAATAATTACAATAACATTAACAAATAATGAGAATATCCAAAAAATCAATAAAGAATATAGGAATATAGATAGAGCAACAGATGTGCTATCTTTTCCTATGTTCGAAAGAAATGAATTAGCAGAAAAAATAGAAAAAAATAAATTTCCATGTGAGGATGTATTAGGCGAACTAATTATTTCAATAGAAAAAGTAGAAGAGCAAGCAAAAGAATACGGTCACAGTTTCGAAAGAGAACTAGCATATATGACAGTACACGGATTCTATCATTTAATGGGATATGATCATATGGAAGATAATGAAAAAAAAGAAATGAGAGAAAAAGAAGATGTTATACTAAAGAGACTTAATATAACAAGAGAATAAAAGAATAAAGAAAAGGAAGAGGATAATGAAAGGTAAAGGTGTAAAAGTTCTAATAATTATATTGATAATATTAATTTTAGCAGCAGGAGGAATATTAGCATATAAGATAATAAAAGATAAACAAAAAGTTGAAAATACAACTAGTGAAAATGCTACAGAAGAAAATAATGTATTAACAGCAACAGTAAAGGAAGAAAAAGAAGTACAAATATATAAAGGTAATGATAGACCAATAGCAGTAATGATAGATAATCATAGTGGAGCATGGCCACAAGCAGGATTAAATAAAGCATATATGGTATATGAAATAATAGTAGAAGGTGGAGAAACAAGACTAATGGCATTATTTAAAGGAGTAGACCTAGAGGAAATAGGACCAGTAAGAAGTGCAAGACATTACTTCATAGACTACGCAATGGAAAATGATGCAATATATGTACATTTTGGTCAAAGTCCACAAGCTCAAAGTGATATAAAAAAATATTCAATACATGATATAAATGGAATATCAGAGGATGGAACTACATTTTGGAGAACAAGATCAAAATCAGCACCACATAATGCAATGACAAGTACAGAAAAATTATTACAATCAGCAAAAAATAAAAATTATAGAACAACATCAGATGAAGAAAGCGTATTAAATTATGTAACAGACGAAGTAAATTTAGAAAATGGTCAAAGTGCAGAGACAATAACAATACCACATTCAGATTTACAAACAGTAAGATATGAATATGATGCAGAAAATAAAGTATATAATAGATATGCAAGAAATAAAGCACAAACAGATTTAGAAACAAAAGAACCAATAACTGCTAAAAATATCATAATAACATTCTGTGATAACTACACATTACAAGATTCAGAAAATAAAGGTAGACAAGGACTAAAAAACATAGGAGAATTTGATGGATATTACATAACAAATGGAAAAGCAATAAAAATTACATGTACAAAAAATGCTAGAGATGAAAAAACAATCTATAGAGATTTAGAAGGAAATGAAATAAAAGTAAACGATGGAAATACATGGGTAAACATCTGTCCAACAAATGCAGAAGTAGAAATAGTAGGAGCAGAAACAAGTACAGGAGTATAGTTAAAAATGGTTTTATAGGTTTAACCAATAAAAAACCTAAATATATTTTTATAAGGAAGTAATGAAAATGAACGTATATGACACAGCAAACAGATTAGCACAAGAAATAAAACAATCAGAAGAATATGTAAATTATAAAATGGCAAAAGAAACAATAGCACTAAATCAAGAATTAAAAAATAAAATTCAAAATTTTGAACAATTAAGATATGACGAACAATTAACAGCAATGCAAACAGGAAAAAATGATGAAGAAAAAATGAAAAAAATACAAGAGGCATATGTAGAATTGATAGAAATTGATGAAGCAAAAAAATTCCTTGAAGCAGAAACAAAATTTAACATATTAATAGCTGATGTAAACAAAATAATCGGAGAATCAATACAAGATGTAATGAAATAATAAAAAACAAATTTACTAAAAGAAAAATTATATCTCATAACAGGAGAAAAAAATGATAATAATATTACTAATAAGCACTATTTTCCTATTAATAATGAAAATAGTGCTAAAAATAAATCTAAAGGATTTAAAAAAATTAGCAGATAATCAAAAATTAAATGAATATACAAAAAAATTTCCTAAAAACAAAGAAATCTGTCAAAAAATATTAAAGAAATTAGGTAATGAAAAAGTAGAAATCGAAGAAAATAGCAAAAGTGCTACAATGTATATAGCAATAACAAATAAAATAATAATAGGAGATTTAAAAGAAAATTATAGTAGAATTCAAACAATAGCTCATGAATGTCTACACTCTATACAAGATAAAAGACTACAGAAATTTCATTTCATAATATCAAATATATATTTAATATATTTCATAGTAATAATTATATTAGAACTAATAAATAAATTACCAAGTAGAAATATATACTTAATAATATTATTAATTTTAGGAAGCATATATATCACAGTCAGAAATTATTTAGAAAATGATGCAATGATAAAAGCAAAATATTTAGCAAAAGAATACATAGAAGAAGAGAGAATACTAAAAAAAGAAGAAGAGACAGAATTAATTAATGGATATGAAAAAATAAATAAAATAGGAATACCAATAAGTAATTTTCAAATTTGGTCAGACCTAATAATAAAAGTAATAATTTTTTGCATAATTGATATAATTCAATCCGCTTAAAAAATAGGTCAAGTGATGATTAAAAAAAATAACCGAAAAAAATGGTGAATTGTAAAAGTAAAATATAGTTTGTAAAACTAACGTCTATTGTAAGATTAATATCTAAAAATAG
>CALXJT010000021.1 GCA_944388695.1 uncultured Clostridia bacterium | reverse complement strand
AAAATCAAAAATATAAAACGAGAATATAACAACACTTTTTAGAAAAAAGTTGTTGCATTGGCAATGAAAATTTTGCCTATTTTATAAACTTTACTAAATGTTTACAAATTACTTGTATTTGCTAAATAAAAATGATAGAATATGAAAAAAGATTAAAATAAAATAAAATTTTAATCTTTTTTTATAGATTTATAAAGAAATTTTTTCTCAATAATAATTTTTATAATATAGCAGATGCTTTACAAGAAATGGAGGAAATATAGATGAACACAAAATATATATTTGTAACAGGAGGAGTAGTATCAGGACTAGGAAAAGGAATAACAGCAGCATCATTAGGAAGACTATTAAAAAATAGAGGATATAAAGTAACAATACAAAAATTTGATCCATATATAAATATAGATCCAGGAACAATGAATCCATATGAACATGGAGAAGTTTTTGTAACAGAAGATGGTGCAGAGACAGATTTAGATTTAGGTCATTATGAAAGATTTATAAATGAAAATTTAACTCAAAATTCAAGTATAACGATGGGAAAAATATATTCACATGTTATAGAAAAAGAGAGAAATGGAGATTATCTAGGAAAAACTGTACAAGTAATTCCACATATAACAAACGAAATAAAAGAAAAAATATATGGATTTGAATCAACAGATACAGATATAGTAATAACAGAAATAGGAGGAACTGTTGGAGATATTGAAGGATTATCAATAATAGAAGCAATACGTCAAGTAGGCCTTGAAAAGAATCCAGAAGATGTTTTATATATACACGTAACATTATTACCATATATATATGGTTCAAACGAGATAAAATCAAAACCAACACAACATTCAGTAAAAGAACTACAAGGTTTTGGAATAAAACCAGATATATTAGTATGTAGAACAGAACAAGAAATACCAGATTCAATAAGAGAAAAATTATCATTATTTTGTAATGTAAGAAAAACAAGTGTTATACAAAATTTAACAGCAGATTGCCTATATGCAGTACCATTATTATTAGAAAAAGAAGGATTAGCAAGAGAAGTTTGTAACCATTTAAAATTAGATAATTATGTTCCAGATAACACAGAATGGGAAAAAATGATAGAACATATTAGAAATATTCCTAAAGAAAATGAAGTAACAGTTGCAATAGTTGGAAAATATGTAAAATTAGAAGATTCATATTTGTCAGTTATAGAAAGCTTACATCATGCAGGATTTGCAAATAATACAAATGTTAAAATAAAATTAATGGATTCAGAAGCAATAACAAAACAAAATGTAGAAGAAAAATTAAGAGGAATTGATGCAGTTGTAGTTCCAGGAGGCTTTGGAGATAGAGGAGTTGAAGGAATGATAACTACAATACAATATGTAAGAGAAAATAAAATACCATTTTTAGGAATATGTTTAGGTATGCAAATGACTGTTGTAGAATATGCAAGAAATGTTTTAGGAATTCAAGATGCAAATTCAGAAGAATTTGATACAAAAACAAAAAATCAAGTAATACACATAATGGAAGACCAAAAAACAATACGTAAAAAAGGTGGAACTATGAGACTAGGTAGTTATAAATGTATGATAAAAGAAGGAACACTTGCAAGAGATATATATCAAAAAGAAGAAATATCAGAAAGACACCGTCATCGTTATGAGTATAATAATGCATATAAAGAAAGATTAGAAAATGCAGGACTATACTGTTCAGGATTATCACCAGATGGGAATTTAGTAGAGATGGTAGAACTAAAAAAAGATGTTCATCCATATTTTATAGCTTGTCAATTTCATCCAGAATTAAAATCAAGACCAGATAATCCAGCACCATTATTTGTAAATCTAATTGCGAACATTGGGGACACTCCATTTTGTTCGGAAAAACATACATAATAAAACCTAAAACCAACTTATTGTTGACATAAACTTTAAAATATCATATAATTAATATGTTACTAGAAGATAAAATATAGAAATAGGAGGAATTTTATGCGGTATTCAAAACAATTTGACAAAGATACAGGAAAGGTAACTTTATGGCAATTAGACAAAGAAGGAAAAGAGCATTTTGTTTATGAAGATAAACAAGATAAACTTATCGTTAGGCAAGTAGAGCCTGAAGATGCTTATACATGGCTTACCAATATGGAAGATGAAGCAATCACAAAAGCAATTTCGAGTAAACAAAATATGGATAGATGGATAGAAAGGTTTAAAGATGTAGTTCAAAACCTTGATATTGAAGAAGCAGATATGTATTTAATAATCGAAACCAGAACTGGGAAATTTTTGGGATTAGCTGAATTTTCTTTATTAAAAGATGCAGATGCAGAATTAAGTGTAGCTGTTGCCAAAAAATACAGCAATGATGATGTCATAAAGAAAAGATTATTAGATGTATTAAGTAGATTAATAAATGATAATAATCTATATGATGCAGTATATTTATACAATAAAAATAAACCTTTAGAAGAAAGAATTCGCATGAAATGATGAAAAATGGAAAGATATTACTATGTTGTAATATTCTTTCCATTTTTTCTATATAATAAGAAAGAAAGCAAAATAAAACTAGATGTTAAAAACAAATATTAAAATTTGGTCAAATGAAAAGTTAAATACAAATGTGAAAATTTTGTGAATTTTATAAAAAATACTTGACATTATAATAAATAAGGTATAAATTATTAGCAGTCATTAAGGAAGAGTGCTAAAAAGCATTCATAATGAAAAGGAGGTAATATTAATGATTAAACCATTAGGAAGTAGAGTATTAATAAAAATGAAAGAAGGCGAAGAAACAACAAAAAGTGGAATAATATTAGCAAGTTCGGCACAAGAAAAACCACAAATAGCAGAAGTTATAGAAGTAGGTCCAGGAGAAAAAATAGATGGAAAAAATGAAGAAATGAATGTAAAAAAAGGTGACAATGTAATAGTTAGCAAATATTCTGGAACAGAAGTTAAATATGAAGGAACAGAATATATAATAGTAAAACAAGATGATATATTAGCAATAGTAGATTAAAATAAAAAAATGGTCAATTGGAACTCGTTCCTGAATGACCCAAAATAGAAAAGGTCAATTGGGACTCGTTCTTGAATGACCAAAAATAAAAATGGTCAATTGGGACCCGTCCCTAAGTGGCCAAAAAAGATGAGAAAGGATGATTTAAAATGGCAAAACAAATTAAATTTGGAGAAGATGCAAGACAATCTTTATTAACAGGAATAAATAAATTAGCAGATACTGTAAAAGTAACATTAGGACCAAAAGGAAGAAATGTTGTATTAGATAAGAGTTATGGAGCACCACTAATAACAAATGATGGTGTAACAATTGCTAAAGAGATAGAGTTAGAAGATAAATTTGAGAATATGGGAGCTAGAATTGTTAAAGAAGTTTCAGAAAAGACAAATGATATAGCAGGAGATGGTACAACAACAGCAACAGTTTTAGCACAAAGTATGATAAAAGAAGGAGTAAAAAATGTTGCAGCAGGAGCTGATCCAATGGCAATGAAAAGAGGAATGGATAAAGCTGTAGATGTTGCAGTAAAAGAATTAAAAGAAATTAGTTCAAATGTTAATGGAAAAGAAGATATAGCAAGAGTTGCAAGTATTTCAGCAAATAACCAAGAGATAGGTAAATTGATAGCTGAAGCAATGGAAAAAGTATCAAATGATGGTGTAATTACAATTGAAGAATCAAAAACATCAAATACAGACTTAAATGTTGTTGAAGGTATGCAATTTGATAAAGGTTATGTATCACCATATATGGTAACAGATACAGATAAAATGGAAGCAGTAATGGATAATCCATACATATTAATAACAGATAAAAAAATAAGTAATATCCAAGAAATTTTACCATTATTAGAAAGCTTAATGCAACAATCAGGAAAATTAGTAATAATATGTGATGATGTAGAAAATGAAGCATTATCAACACTTGTATTAAATAAATTAAGAGGAGTGCTTAATGTAGTAGCAGTAAAAGCTCCAGGATTTGGAGATAAGAGAAAAGCAATGCTAGAAGATATAGCAATTTTAACAGGTGGAGAAGTAATAACATCTGATTTAGGATTAGAATTAAAAGATACAACTATAGAACAACTAGGTAGAGCAAGACAAGTTAAAGTACAAAAAGAAAATACAATTATAGTAGACGGAATGGGAGATAAAGCTAGAATTGCTGAAAGAGTAAAACAAATTAGAAATCAAATAGATGAAACAACAAGTGAATATGATAAAGAATCTTTACAAGAAAGACTTGCTAAAATTGCTGGAGGTGTTGCAGTAATTGAAGTAGGTGCAGCTACAGAAGTAGAGATGAAAGAGAAAAAATTAAGAATTGAAGATGCATTATCTGCAACAAAAGCAGCAGTAGAAGAAGGAATTGTAGCAGGTGGTGGAACAGCATTATTAAATATAATTCCAAAGGTTGAAAAATTTGTAGAGACATTAGAAGGTGGAGAAGCATTAGGAGCAAGAATAGTATTAAAATCATTAGAAGAACCAGCAAGACAAATTGCAAGAAATAGTGGTTTAGAACCAGCCGTTATAGTAGATAAAGTAAAACAATCACCAGTAGGAACAGGATTTAATGCAGCAACAGAAGAATATGTAGATATGAAAAGAGCTGGAATAGTTGATCCTACAAAAGTAACAAGAAGTGCATTACAAAATGCTGAATCAATTGCTTCTATGGTACTTACTACAGAAAGTATAGTTACAGATGTACCTGAAGAAAAATCATGTAATTGTAACAATTCTGCACCAACAGGAATGGAAGGAATGTATTAAACTGAATGTTACTCTTTTTGTTCGGGATTTCCAAGCAGGTGTTTAAGATGCACCTTTGGACGGAAGGTTTTCCGCTCAGGGGTGCATCTTTTGACATTTGTATGGAACCCCGAACAAAAAAATGGAGTTTCCAATATTCACTCGCCTAGAAATCCGAACAAAAAAGAGTGTCCCCCATGTTCGCCAAATGTTTGAAATACGAATTGAAAAAAATTGTAGTAAAAAATTGCAATTTTAGAAAATATGTGATAGAATACATCTTAAGTGAAAAAAGAATAACAGACTAGGAGGAGTTTCAATGGAAATAGTAAGAACCGTCATTACAGTTGTATACTTTATAGTAGCTATTGCAGTTATTATTTTAACATTAATGCAAAATAAGGAAGATTCAGGTTTATCTTCAACTATAACAGGTTCATCAACCAATAATTTTTATGAGAAAAATAAAGGTAGAACTAAAGAAGGAAAATTAAAAAGATGGACAGTTATTTTATCTATAATATTTGCAATATTAACAATTGTATTAGGAATATTATATATGGCAAAATAGGCAAATAAGGGCGGTTTATTAAATACGCTCTTTTTTGATGTGATATAAATATTTAAGATAAGTTAGTTTTTGATTTAAATATGAAAGTAATAGATAGTAATGGGTAAAATATAAATAAAATTTAAAAATTAAGATTTATAAAGAAAGGAAAAATAATGGACAAAAAAGAAGAAATAGTGCTGGGATTTATGAAAGATAAAGACTATGTGCCGATGAAAGCAAAAGAAATTGCTATGATATTAGGAGTTCCAAAAAAAGAATATCCTAATTTTTTGAAGATACTAGATAATTTAGAAAATAGTTTTAAGATAGGGAAAAATAAAAAGAATAAATATCGAGTAATAGAAGAAAATTATCAAGAGGGAATATATCGCAGAAATGCAAAAGGATTTGGGTTTGTAAAAATCGAAGGGCAAGAAGATGAAGTTTATATTTCAAAAGAAAATTCTATGCAAGCATTAAATGGAGATAAAGTTTTAGTAGAAATAATAGAGGAAAAGAATAAAATTAAGAGTGCAGAAGGAAAAATAAAGAGAATTATTAAAAGAGAAAAAGATACTGTTGTTGGAACATTCCAGAATAATAGAACTTTTGGTTTTGTAGTGCCAGATGATAGAAATTTTGGAACAGATATCTTTATTTCTAAAAATGATTTTGGGAAAGCTAGAAATGGTCATAAGGTTTTAGTAAAAATAACAAAATATCCATCAAAAGGTAAAAAAGCTGAAGGAAAGATAATAGAAGTTTTAGGTGGACCAAATGAAGCTGGAGTTGATATGTTATCTTTAATAAAAGAGTATAATTTACCATATCGTTTTCCAGAGCCAGTTGTGAAAGAAGCAGAATCATTTGGTGATAAAATAGATAAAAAAGAAATAGAGAAAAGAGTAGATTTAAGAGATAATATAATATTTACAATAGATGGAGAAGATGCAAAAGATTTAGACGATGCAGTAAGAGTAGTGAAGCTAGAAAATGGTAATTATAGATTAGATGTGCATATAGCAGATGTTAGCCATTATGTAAAAGAGGGAAGTTTACTTGATAGAGAGGCATTAATACGTGGCACAAGTATATATATGCTAGGTAGAGTTATTCCAATGATACCTAGACAATTATCTAATGGTTTATGTAGTTTAAATGCAGGTCAAGATAGACTTACATTATCTTGTATCATGGAAATAAATTCTAAAGGTGATGTAGTATCATCAGAAGTATATAAATCAGTTATAAGAGTAACAGAAAGAATGAATTACCATGATGTTCAAAAAATTATAGATCGTTCTGATAATGAAGTTTTAAAGAAATATGAGAAATATATTAAAGATTTTGACTTAATGGCAGAACTTGCAAATATTTTGAAAGAAAAAAGGCTTTCTAATGGATATTTAAATTTAGATATACCAGAAAGTAAGATAGAACTTGATATTCAAGGAAGACCGGTTTCTGTAGGAAGATATGAAACAAGTTTTAGTAATGAAATAATAGAGCAATTTATGCTTAGTGCAAATGAAACTATTGCAGAGAAATTTTATTGGTTAGATGCACCATTTATCTATCGTGTACATGAAGAACCAGATTTAGATAAAGTAAAAGAACTTAATAAATTTTTATTTAATTTTGGTTTAAAAGTAAAGATATCAAATGAAAAAGTTTATCCAAAAGAAGTTTCTAAAATATTAGAAGAGATAAAAGGAACAGAACAGGAAAAGGTAATTTCTACATTAATTTTAAGAACTTTAAAAGTTGCAAGATATGAGTCAGAAAATAAAGGGCATTTTGGTATAGCTAGTAAATATTACTGCCATTTTACTTCACCAATAAGAAGATATCCAGATTTGTTTATTCATAGAATAATTTCAAAATATTTAGATGAAAGTTATGATGTGAGTGAAAATTTTGTAGAAGATTTTAAAGAAAAAGCAGAAGAGAGAGCAATGCAGTCTTCAGAAAGAGAAAAAATAGCAACAAAGGTTGAAAGAGATAGTGAAGACTTGAAAAAGGCGGAATATATGGAGAATAAGATTGGTGAAGAATATGAAGGTATTGTGTCTTCTGTAACACAATTTGGAATTTTTGTTGAACTTGAAAATACAATTGAAGGATTAGTACGATTTGATAATATGGGTAATGAATATTTTATATATGATGAAGATAGAAAGCAATTGATTGGTGAAAAGTCTGGTAAAACATATAGAATAGGTGATAGAGTTAAAATAAAAGTAATATCAGCTAATAAAATGTTAAGACAAATTGATTTTTCTATCATTGATTAGTATATATTAATTATAAATTAATCCATATCATAATATTAGAAAAGAGAAATGAAAATATGCCTAGGAGAATAATTGTATTTCCCCCAGAAGTATTATTTTCTTCTCTTTTTTCATATATACCATAAGATATTAATTGAAGTAGAAAATATAAAGTTATAAATAGAAAAATTATTTTATAAATTAATTGCATAATAGCCTCCAAATACAATTTATAGAAAAATTTTGATTACATTTATAATATGTTTATAATTTATAGAAAAACTCTAATTACATTAGTAAAAATCCTGATTTTACATTTGTATCAACATTTACATCAAAAAAAGAATTTTTATAATTATCATTCCAATTATAATCATTGAAATCTGTAATAGTAGAAAAATGTTTTAAAACAAATTTTCCAAAACCATTTATATCACTATTTAATTCTTTAGAAGTTTTATAATAATAATTTGTAAAAGTAGTTTTTAAATAGCTATTACAACTTTTAGATATATTTTCTAAAAAAGTATTATCTAAAAAATCGAAATCTTCAGTCATTGAATAAATTCTTCCAGTAAAAGAAAAATCAACTTTAATATAAGGTGAGCCATTAATAATGTCAACTTTTATTTTAGAATCTTTAGAAGGCACTAAATTTACATCTATATATTCTGTATCATTTTCAGGGTTTGGAACAGAAACAAGAAATCCTTCAATGTCATTTTTAGTACATAAGAAAGATAGATTTTCAATTGCAGTTAATTCTCCTACTAAAGTTGCATCCTTAAACACAGCTAAACCGCTATTTTCGGAACGAAGACTACCACTTATAGATGAATTATTTGCTTGAGAATTAGCATCTTTTTCAGAATTTATACTAGTATCTGTATTATTTTGTTCTACATTTACACCACCTAAAATTCCATATGGTTCACAAGTTCCACAATTTAAATTATTAAAAAAATTTCCTATTGTGGCATCTGTTGTATATCCTGTGTATAAACTTGCATTATTATATACTTCATAATATTTTGTAATTAGTGAGTCTAACATTGGTTTAGAATTTTCTATATAATATTTGGCAGAACATTTACTTATTACTAAATTAGTAGAGGGTCTAATTTGATTGTCATTCATAAGAGTATATATTTCTTCAGAAATACCTTGTTTTGCAAATTCTTCAGAAAATACAATTAATTTACAATGAGAAAGACTTAATTCTTTTCCTATATAAGAATTCATCAAATTGATGGCAGAACTTATAGAAGAAGCTTCAACAGTATTTACTATTGAAGGTGATTGTTCTGAACTACCATTTTCAGATACAGAAGAAGCATTTGTAAATTGAAATGTAACAGATAAATTGTTTGTATCTGAAGTATCTATAGCCATAGCAACAACAATAGCTAAATTAGATAGATCTAATGCTACATGTGAAGAATTAAATGCTATTATTAAGTAAATGATTATAATACTAATTAGTAGTTTGTTCAACTTGTTTTTCATTAAAATTTCCTCCTTCTTTTTTCTTTTTTATATTTGCCAAAAATAGTAATAGAAGGCTTAATATAAATACAACAAATATTATTACATAATTATAAACAGTATCACCAATAAATCTAGATATAGCGTAATTTTTAGGAATCAGAGCTACAGAAAATATTAAAAGAGGAAATATAAAAAATAGAGGTCTAGAATGTTTTAAATTTGCAATTTTCTTAAGTAGGATTGTAGAAAATTGACTTGCTATGCATAAATAGCAACATATTTCTAACATCCATACAAGTAAAAATATAGCATCAAGTCTTTGGAAAAATGTTCCAAATTCAATATAACTTGCAGCTGTGTAAAGAGGAAGCGGTTCATCAATATTTTGGAAAAAAGCAAACATAAATAATATTGTAGATACACAAAATATTAAATAAACTGCAGAAATTCCAATAGATGTAAGAGCAATTTTTTTCATTTTTTCAGGGTTTTTAAGTAGAGGTGGAATTATATATAAACAAGATATTCCGCCAAAAGCTGTTAAATTTCCTAAACCAAGTATAAAAGTATTAAAAAATCCTTCTCCAAGGAGTGGAAAAATTCTTTCAAAAGTAAAATGTTGTAAATTCCCAATAAATAATAGAATAATACTTAAAATAACAAAAGGTAGTATTATAGAAATTGTTTTACAATTTGCAGAAAATTTAAATGTATTTGTAATACATATAGTAACTATAAATGCAAGCATTATAAATACAATATTTGTATTTGGAAAGTATATAATTTTTAATCCTTCACAAAAATTACGAAGTAGAATACCAGAACTTGTAATAAAATAAACAATAAAAACTGTACCAATTATATTTTTACACCATTTTCCACCTAGATATTCAGATATATCAATGATGTCTTGTCCTTGGAATTTTCTCATTAGTATATATATTAGATATGCAATAAGCAGAGCCATAATTGATATAAAAATAATATTTAATAATACAGCAGATTTAGTATTTTTTAATAGAGATGTTGGAAGTGTAACAATTGTATGTGATACAATTACAGTTATAACTAGCATTATAGCTTCTTTAGTTGAAATTTTTGAATCTGGCATAATACTACTCCTTTCGTAATATTAGAATTAAAAATTTTGATTTCTCCATTTTCTAGAAATATGTTCTTGTTTCTTTTCTTTTTGTGGATTTAAAAAACTACTTCTGTATTCTCTTTTCCAAATCTGTGGTAAAAAATATCCAAAACCTTTTTGATTTTCTGAATTAGAATTCATAGTTAAATATGATACTCCAAAAGATTTTATATTAGAAAGTAAACCTAAATATGCAAATATACCAAGTGATATTCCAAGAGAACCTGCCATATATCCTAAAAATATAAATAGGAAACGGAAATATCTTAAGTGAAATCCAAAAGCAAAATCAGGAATTACAAACGAAGATATACCAGTAATAGCAACAATTATAATTAAAATAGGACTTACAATTCCAGCACTAACCGCTGCTTGACCTAAAACTATTCCGACCGACAATACCGATAGTTGGTCCAATAGGTGAAGGAACACGTAATCCTGCTTCACGAATTAATTCAAAAGAAATTTCCATTAATAAAATTTCGAAAAATATAGGAAATGGAACATTTGCCCTTGAAGCTAGCATAGAAAATAATAATTCTGTGGGTATAAATTCTTGGTGAAAGCTAGTAATTGCAATATATAATCCAGGTAATAATAGAGTAATACATGCAGCTAGAAATCTAATAGTTTTTATAAAATTAGATAATACAGGGTTAAAATTTCTATCATCTGGAGATTTTAAAAAATCTAATGCTATTGCTGGAATTATTAGTGCAAAAGGTGTACCATTAACAATAATAATTACTCTTCCTTCAAGTAGATAACTAACAGCCTTATCAGGTCTTTCTGTAGAAAGAATTTGAGGTAGAGTAGAGTCACTTTTATCACTGATTAATTGTTCTAATTGCCCTGCAGAAAGAATAGAATCAACATCTAAATTATTTAATCTATAAATAACTTCTGCAATCAAATCAGTATTTGTTAAATCTTTAATATAACAAACAGCACATTTAGTTCTAGTGATATTACCTATTTCTATATTTTCAATAGTTAGTTTTTCATTATTAGTAATTCTACGTAAAAGAGAAGTATTAGTACGTAAATTTTCAACAAATGCTTCGTGAGGTCCATTTATAACAATTTCATTTTCAGGTTTTTCAACATTTCTCGAATTAAAACCTTTTACTTCAATATCAAAAGCAATTGGGATAGTATCGATAAATAGAGCACAGTTACCTGAATTAATTCCAGAAAAGATATCAGAAAAATCAGAAACTTCTTTTATACTATTTTGTGGAATTAAACAAGTTTTGATATATTCTACTAAATCAAATTTTTTAACTTTTCTTACTGTTACATTATTTGAAACAGCTTCAGAAATAATTCTAGTTTGGTTACCTTCGTAAGAATTACTTTTATTTTTTAACATAAGAGGTTTTAAAATGAAATCATTCATCATAGCACTATCAACCATGCCATCTATATACACAAGAAATGCACCATATTGTTTACCTCTTGCATTAAGAGTAAATTCTCTTATTATGATATCACTATTAATAAGTGAATTATATTTTGTTTTTACATATTCAAGATTTACTTGCATACTATTAAATATTTTAGTGGTATTTGGCTTAAAATCTGATTCTACAATAGAATCATTTGTACTTTCATTTTCAGTATTTTTTTGTAAAAGTGAAAAATCATAATCTGATTCTGGAGTATATGAAATTAAGTTTTGAAGAATATTTTTAAAACTCATTGACAACCTTCTTTCTAATGTAAACTTAATGAATTTTTTATTTATAATGTAGCAAGTTATAAATTTCTTTTACAATGATTTATACTTAATATAGCTAATATTTAGCTTTACGTTTCTACATCTTATAATGTGTTTTTCTTAAAATTTATATCTAATATAGTTAATACTTACTATATTATCAAATTGGAAAAAAGAAATATAAAAAGGGGTTTATACTTAATATAGTTATTATTTGCTTGATTTTCTTTTAAAATATTATTTGTATTTTTTTACGAATTATACTAGTTTTTGTATAAAAAAAATGATATAATCAATTTGTATAAAAAAAATAAAAGTTAATGATAAAGAAACGAGGGATGGTATGAAAAGTAGAATTACTACATTCTTTATGATTATACTAATGTTTTTCATAATAGCAGCAATTGTTATATTTTCGTTAATTTTTTTGGGTGAATTTTCAGGAACAGATGTTGGAAATCAGATAGATGAATTTGTTTCAAAAGTAACAAGTTTGGGAAAAGACGAATCAAACGAAAATGTACAATCAGCAGGAGTAATAGAAACACAAGTAAATGAATTAGAAACTGCTGGGAATGGAAATGCAAAAGATAATAATTATGAAGGTGTTGAAATAAGTAATAAATATTTTTATGAACAATTAAATGAAACATCAAAAACGTTTTATAGAGCATTTGAACAAAACAAAGAAAATATGAAATCAGGAACATATCAAATAGAATTTGGCAATACTTTTTATGATGTGCTTTCAAAGCCAAATGGAGATAGTGACCTAGGAGATTATTATCAATCAGCAGTAGAAACATATTTATATGATAATCCAGATATATTTTATTTAGATGTAAATAAAATGTATTTAAATATAGAAACAATTACAAAGGGAAGAAAAGTAAGTTATAATGTGTTTATAAATAGTGGAAATGAAAATAGTTATTTAGAAGATGGATATACATATGAAATAATAAATCAAAAATCAGCTCAAATTCAGAATGTAGTAGATACACTTTTAATGAGAAAAACAGGAAATGTATATAATGATATAAAAATGATACATGATTATATAATAGAAAATGTAGAATATGATTCAACTATTTCTGAACAAGATATATATAATATATATGGAACATTGGTAAATGGTAAAGCAGTATGTGAGGGATATGCTAAATCTTTTCAATATTTTATGAATAAACTAGGAATACCAAGTGTAATAGTAATAGGTGAAGCAACTAATTCTTCAGGAGATACTGAAAACCATGCATGGAATTATGTGCAAATAAATAATGTTTGGTATGCAATAGATACAACATGGGATGACCCAGTTGTAGTAGGTGGAGGTAGAGTTAGAGAAGAATCAAAATATCGTTATTTCTTAAAAGGAGAGAACACATTAAATGAGGACCATTTTCCAAGTGGACAATTTACACAGGGAGGTCAAGTATATACTTATCCTGATTTAAGTTTATATGATTATGAGTAAAGGTTGATAGAATTAAATATTCCAGATATTACAGTAACAAGTTAAGTTTATATGATTATGAGTAAAGGAGAAAAAAATGGTGACACTAAAAGATTTATTTGGTGCTAAAATAAAGGTATATGCATTTGTCGGACCATCAGGAACAGGTAAAAGTTATAGAGCCCAAATGGTGGCAAGTGAAAAAAATATTAATTTTATAATTGATGATGGATTACTAATAAAAGATAACCAAGTAATAGCAGGAGAATCAGCTAAAAAAGCACCAACAAAAATAGAAACAGTAAAACATGCATTATTTTATAAAGATGAAGAAAAACAGGAAATAATAAAAGCATTAAAAAAATATAGACCACAAAGCATATTAATATTAGGAACATCTGACGGAATGGTAAAAAAAATTGCAGAGAATTTGGGATTGCCAGAAATATCTGAAACAATATATATAACAGATGTTGCAACAAAACAAGAGATGGAAACAGCTAGAAGAATACGTGTAACAGAGGGAAAACACGTAATACCAGTTCCTACTTTTGAAATAAAAAAAGATTTTTCAGGATATTTATTAGATCCACTTCAAATATTTAAATCAAAAGGAAAAGGGCAAAAACCATATATATCAGAAAAATCTATAATAAGACCAACATTTAGTTATTTAGGAAAGTTTACAATATCAGATACAGTTTTTAGACAGATATTAGAATATTTAGCTTCAAAAACACCTGGAATATATAAGGTACAAAAAACAAGAGTAGAAAACTATGGCGAAGGTGCTAGAATTTATATGGAAGTTACTGTAGTATATGGATATAATGTAGTTAAAGATATAAAAGATTTTAGAGAAAAGGCAAGAAAGGAAATTGAAAAATTGACTGCAATGAATGTTGTGGAATTAGAAGTTGTGGCAAAAGGAATATATGTGCCAGAAAAAGATGATACTTGATTGAATAATTTATAATCAGAAATTATAATTTTTATGCGATATAGTTTTTTAGAAGAATTAATTAGATAAGGTATAATTTAGAAAAAATATAAAAAATTTTATAGATAATTTACCAGAAAAGAGGATAGAATATGACTTTTATAGTAGCGATAGATGGACCAGCAGGAGCTGGAAAAGGAACAATTACAAAACAAGTTTCAGAAAAATTAGGATTTATTAATATAGATACAGGAGCAATGTATAGATGTGTAACACTTGAGATGTTAGAAAAAAATATAGATTTTGATGATAATGAAAATATAGAAAAGTTGTTAGGTGAAATAAAGATTGATTTAAAGAAAAAAAATGGAAAAGATTTATTCTTTTTAAATGGTAGAGATGTAACAACAGAAATAAGAACTAAAAAAATAAATGAAAATGTTTCTCAAGTATCACACATTCCAATAATACGTCAAAATATGTCAGGGCTACAAAGAAAAATGGCAATAGGCAAAGAAGTTATAATGGAAGGAAGAGACATAGGTACTAATGTATTTCCAGATGCTGATGTAAAGATTTATTTAGATGCAACACCAGAAGAAAGAGCAAATAGACGATATAAACAAAATAAAGAAGCGGGAATTGAATCTAATTATGATGAAATTTTGGAAAATATTAAATTTCGTGACTATAATGATAAAACAAGTAAAGTTGCACCATTAAAAATGGCAGATGATGCAATATATTTAGATTCTACAAATCTTAATATAGATGAAGTTGTAGAAAAAGTTGTTAGTATAATTAAAGATAGGTTAGATAGAAAATAAAAAAGATTGGTGGTAGAAACATGAAAAAAACATTAAAAGCAATAATTAAATGGATAGTAAGAGGAGCAATATACATATGGTTTAAGATTTTTTATCAAATGAAGATAGAAGGATTAGAAAACATACCAAAAGAAGGAGCATTAATATTTTGTGGAAATCATAGAAGTTATATAGATCCACCTTTAATGGTTGCAACAGCTAAAAGGGATTTAAAATTTTTAGCAAAAGAAGAATTGTATAAAAATAAATTTTTAGCATTTCTAGGATGGGCATTTGAAGCAATACCAGTAAAAAGAGATGAAAAAGATATAACAGCTGTAAAACAATCTTTAAAAGATTTAAAAAATGGTGAATGTATAGCATTATTTCCTGAAGGAACAAGAAATGGTTTAGAAAAAGGTGAAAAGATAAAAGATGGAGTAGCATTTTTTGCAGTAAGAAGTGGAGCTAAAGTTATCCCTTGTGGAATAACAGGTGGAACAAAAGAAAAGCATAAGCTTACTATTAAATATGGTAAACCATTAGATTATAGTAAATATAAGGGAACAAAAGATAAAGAAAAATTAGACGAAATTGCACAAGAAGTAATGAATAATATAATTGAGTTGACAAAATAGTAAAAAAGGTGTATAATTTTATAAGTTTTTCAAGGAGAAATAGGACGTTTTTCAAAAAAAGTTTGAAAAACGTCTTAAGTTATGAAAAGGTAGAAAGAGATTAAATAAAAAAATTAAGAAAGAGGGATAGTAATGAATAACAAAAATATCAGAAATATTGCAATAATAGCACACGTAGACCATGGAAAAACAACACTTGTTGATGCAATGCTTAGACAAAGCCATGTATTTAGAGAAAATGAACAAGTTCAAGAAAGAGTAATGGATTCAAATGATTTAGAGAAAGAAAGAGGAATAACAATATTATCAAAAAATACATCAGTTATGTATAATGATATAAAAATTAATATTGTAGATACACCAGGACATGCTGATTTTGGAGGAGAAGTAGAAAGAGTTCTAAAAACAGTAGATGGAGTATTATTATTAGTTGATGCTTTTGAAGGTGCAATGCCACAAACAAGAGAAGTATTAAAAAAATCTTTAGCATTAGGATTAAAACCAATAGTAGTAATTAATAAAATAGATAGACCTGGAGCTACACCTGAAAAAGTAGTAGACCAAGTAATAGAATTATTTATAGAATTAGATGCAACTGATGAGCAATTAGATTTTCCAGTTGTATATGCATCAGCTAAAAACGGAATAGCTAAAATGGATTTAGCAGATGAGACAACAGACTTAAAATGTTTATTTGAAACAATAATAAATACAATAAATCCACCAGCTTGTGATTTAGATGGAACAACTCAAATGTTAGTATCTAACATAGATTATGATGACTATGTAGGAAGAATTGCAGTAGGAAGAGTAGAAAGAGGAACAATAAAACTAAATATGCCTGTTAGCATATGTGGAAAAGAAGATAAAATAACACAAGGAAGAATAGCAAAATTATATACACATGTAGGATTAAAAAGACAAGAAGTAGAAGAAGTTGGAGCAGGAGATATAGTAGCACTTGCAGGATTACCAGATATTAATATAGGTGACACAATATGTGATTTAAATAATCCAGAAAAAATACCATTTGTAGATATAGATGAGCCTACAGTTTCAATGACATTTAGTGTTAATAATGGACCATTTGCTGGAAAAGAAGGACAATTTATAACATCTCGTCATATCCGTGACAGATTATTTAAAGAGCTTGAAAGAAATGTTTCATTAAGAGTTAAAGAAACTGAAAGTCCAGATTCTTTTGAAGTATCAGGAAGAGGAGAATTACATTTATCAGTTTTAATAGAAACAATGAGAAGAGAAGGATTTGAACTATTAGTATCAAGACCAAAAGTTATATTCAAAGAAATTGATGGAGTAAAATGTGAACCTATAGAAAGATTAGTAGTAAATGTTCCAGATGATTGCATAGGAAATGTAATTGAAAAATTAGGTAGAAGAAAAGCTGAAATGCTTAATATGGAACCAGCAGAAGCAGGACATACTAAAGTAGAATTTAAAATTCCAGCAAGAGGATTAATTGGATATCGTACAGAATTTTTAACAGATACTAAAGGTGAAGGAACAATGAACCATATATTTGATTGTTACGAACCATATAAAGGAGATATCCAAGCTCGTGTAAGAGGAACAATAGTAGCATTTGAAAACGGAAAATCAGTAACATATGGTCTATATAATGCGCAAGACAAAGGTGAATTATTTATAGGACCAGGTGTAGATGTATATGAAGGAATGATAGTTGGATTAAACTCAAGAGGAGAAGACCTAGCAATAAATGTATGTAAAGAAAAACATTTAACAAACACAAGAGCTTCAGGTTCTGATGATGCATTACGTTTAGTTCCACCAATCCAAATGTCACTTGAAAAAGCTATTGAATTTATTCAAGATGATGAATTAGTAGAAGTAACACCTAAATCAATTCGTTTAAGAAAGAAAATCCTAGATACTAAAGAAAGAGAAAGATCTAATAGAAATAAATAATACATATAAATTGTAGGGAGTAATCTGAATGAAAGATAATGTATTGAACGAAATAAAAAAGCGAGCATTAGAGGAAAAAATTCCAATTATAATGGATGATACTTTATTAACAATAAAAAAATATATAGATTCAAAAAAAATAGATAAAATACTAGAGATTGGGACAGCAGTGGGATATTCAGCAATATGTTTTTCAGAATTCTTGAGTGAAGATGGCAAGATAGATACAATAGAAAGAGAAGAAGAAAGAGTTATAGAAGCCAAAGAAAATATAAAGAAAATGGAATTAGAAGATAAAATAAATATATTTGAAGGCGATGCTGTAGAAATTTTACCTAAAATGAATGAGAAATATGATATGGTATTTATAGATGCAGCAAAGGGAAAATATCCATTTTTTCTAAAAGAGGCTTTGCGTATGTTGAATGATGATGGAATTATTTTTGCAGATAATATTTTATATAAAGGATATGTTATGAGTGATTATAATAAACATAAGCAACGTACAGCAGTGAGAAATTTAAGAGAATATATCAAGGAAGTTTCAGAAAATCCAAATTTGGAAACAGAAATTTTAGAGGTTGGAGATGGACTTGCTATTAGTAAATTAAAAAATAATGATTAAAAGATGCAAAAATATGAAAAATAAAATATGAATAAATTTGTTATAAAATTAGGCTCAATGTTGATAGTTGGGGTAGAAAGCTTTCAAGGTTTTCTACCCCAACTATTAACATTGAGCCAATTTTAGAAATTATCTTTCTATATTATCGTTATTAGAAAATTCATTATGTTTCTTTTCATGTAAACGTTTAGAATAATCTATAATATCAGAACGTGACACATCATTTGGTAATAAAGAAGTTGATTCCAAAACTTTTTGATAAACTTTATTATCAGTAGTTTTCAAAATTGTCTTTAATCTTTCAACTAGCATATTTCTCAAAGCTGAAAGAGAATCTTTTTTTCTTAAAATTTCAGAAAATTCATCTTCTACACTTTTAGCTTGAGTATTAGCACTAGAAAATAGAGTATGAGCTGAATGGCATACATTCATATATGGTGATAAAGATAATGCAAGTGATAATAGATATTCATTTGTATCCATAATAGTTTCTTTTTGTTCATGTATTTCATCAGGTTTCTTCAAATTAGTGTAATCTATATTTTGTGCAGGTTTTTCAACTAATTCTCCATTGACAGATTCTTTAACAGTCGTATCAGGCTTAAATATCATATTATCTTTTATTTTTATATGTTTCATATATTCTTTTATTTTTTCTGAAGCTAAATATTCTTGTCCGAATTCAGTTCTTAAAAATTCTTTTTTCTCTTCTGGAGTCTTGAAGCTAGGTAATTCTACGCTGGAAATAATTTTATCTGCTGGGAAAGAATCTAAAGCATTTAAGTAGAATTGTAAAGGTTTTTCATCATTTGGGTCAGCCAATTCAAAAAATGAATCTATATTAATTGTTTTACCTTTTATTCCACTATGAAATGCAGAACCTTTTTTGGCTTCATAATATCTTTTATTTGATTGAAGTTGAAATTCCATTATTCCAAAAGGTGTTGTAACTGTATAATATAAAGATGCGAATCCATTTGATTTTTTTGAAAATTTATTAAATTCTATAGTAGCACCTAGAGCGTTTTTTATTAGAGGGTCATTAAAAACTTTTGGAAAAGTTTCTTGTAAAATTTCAAATTCAAGCTTATCACTTTTTCTAGAACGAAGTTCATCAATTAAATTAATAAGTTCATTATATTCAGCTTTAGTAATAGTAGTTGCAAAGTTACCAGTTTGTGACTTTTTATCAAAAATATTTTTCAAATTTTCTAATTCTGTAGAAAAAGGTATGGTTCTTTCTTCTGTGAATTCTGAATATGTATTTTCTATTATTTTTGCTAAAATATCTATTTTTAAAGAAAGGTATTTTTCTTCATCAATAAAGCCTTCTTCTATTAATTCTTCACAATCACCAATAAATTTAGTTGTTTCTTTTTCTTTATCAAGTAGTTCTTGAATTTCAGGTGATTCATATTTTTTTCCATTTTTCCTATAATCTTTTCTATGGTCTAGTACAATTGTTGCTCCCATAAAATCTTTTATAATACCTTCTAAAGTAAAATTTTCTTTTAATGCATCCATTTCTTCTGTTTCATTTAAGTTACTAAAATCTATATTTTCTAGATCTCTAATAACTTCTTTATGAACATTTCTCATGGTACTATTGTCACTTTTTATTCTAAAAGGTATGTATATAGCTAAATCTGGATATAATTTTTTATACACTAAATAAATTGCACATGTTAAATAAGAAAAATATTCTCTGGCATCAAAATCATTTTGCATAAGATATTTATCTAATGTTTGCATAACAACACTTTCCATATGTTGTTGTTGCATACTTTTATTTACTTTTATTGTATCTTTAAAATTTTTGGCTGGCATAGGTATTCTCCTTTTTACATAATATAGTTTATTTTATTTTTTCGTTTTTTTCAATATCTAAATTAGGTAAATAAATTTCGCTATTTTCCGGATGTTCATTAAAAATTTTTTCTAGTTGTCTACGATAATTTAATTGTTTTCTATTTCCTAAAAATTTTTTATAATAGTGAATAGTATTTTCTTTTGTAGTATATTTTTTTATATAACCATTAGATGTATATTTAGTATAATGAGGAATAATTTCATCTAACTTTCTAAAAAAGTTTTTAATACTTATTGTATCATTTGGTTGAGAATAATTTTGACCTCTGCTAGATAAGTATTTATTTAGTGATACTGCATTTTTATTATTGCTTGGTAAATTTATTAGCTTTCTTTTTTTACCAGGAAGTTTATCATGTGTATTAAGTCCATATTTTGATTGATATTCTATTAAAGAAGAACGATTTTGTAATTCACAAATCCAATTTGGCATTTTAGTACTTTTTATGCAAAAATGAGTTGAAGTATATCCCGTTTTGTCACAGAAAAATTTTTCTCTTTTAGGATCAAGATATAATCCTAATTTTTTAATATTTTCTGAATTTGAAAAAATGTTATTTATTGCATATTCTCCAGCAATCATACCAATGGTATTGTTTATATTATTTAAAAGATTTTGAGCTATTTGTTCATCTTTTTTTAAATTAAAGTCAGTATCATCTTGAGAAAGTTCATCTTTAATAAAGAATATAGTATCCTCAATTTTTTTACGTTCTTTTATAAGATTGTTAAATTGTGTACAATTTTTTAAATAGGTTATTCTATTTTTTAAATAAGTACATTTTTCTTCAAAAGCCTTTTCACTAATATTATTTTCTTTGAAATATTTTTCTTTTAATTTAGTTAATTCAAGTTTTGTATTTTCTAAATTTTCTTTGCTTTTTTCAATAAATTCATCGTTTATTTTAAAATTATCAGGAACCCTTTCAATAACTAACCTCATTCCAATAATATCATATGTAATATATTTATTATATTCTGAAGTAAGTTCTTGAGATTCAGTATCTATTTTTGAATCTTTTGAAATATTTCTTTCAAGACTATTTTTTGATTTATATCTATATTTTAATCTCATTTCATCTGGTAAAAAGTAATTTTCTAGTTCTGTACCTAATATTGATAAAACTACATCTGTGTAATTTTCATAAGGTTTACTTTTTAGAAGATTGTATATACTTTTACAATAATTTTCGAATACAGGGACTGATAATCTATTTTTGAAATCTTTAAATGTTTTATTCATATTATCATCTCCATAAAAAATGTTACGTATACTATATTATATCATAAAATCTTCCAAAATTCAAATTTTATTTGACATAGAGCCAAAAACTTTATATAATAATTAGGAAATTTATTTTCATAAATAAAAAAAGTGTTTTCACAAAATTTAAAATCTGAATGTTAAAATTTTATGTATTGGAATTTGAGTGTGAATTTTAAGGTGAAATGTTCAATTTATTAATTGAGATATAGCTTTTTTTACTAATGAGTGGAACATTTTTAAGTTTATTTAATAATATAAAAGTTAATTATGGTAAAGCATATATAAATTTTAATGTAGAAAAAATGTTTATTTCCGAACAAAAAAGAGTGAAATTCGGATATAGAACTTGAAAAAATATAGAAAGTAGGAATGATTAAAGATGAAAAAAGTAGAATTATTAGCACCAGCGGGGTCTTTTGAAAAGGCAAAAATAGCATTTTTATATGGAGCAGATGCAGTATATTGTGGTACTTCATCATTATCTTTAAGAACTAGAGCAGATATGCAAGATGATGATTTAGAAAATACAATAAAATATGCACATAGTATAGGAAAAAAAGTGTATGTAACTTTAAATATATTTGCATGGGATGAAAAATATGATGAGATTATAGAAATGGCAAAAAAATTAGAAGAATTAAAACCTGATGGAATTATAGCAGCTGATGGAGGAGTAATAGATGTTTTAAGAGAATATGCACCAAGTGTAAATATTAATGTAAGTACACAGGCAAATATTGTAAGTTTACATTCAGCAAATTTTTGGTATCACAATGGTGCTAAAAGAATGATTATGGCAAGAGAAATGAATAAAGAGCAACTTAAATATATAATGGAAAATAAGCCAGAATGTATGGAAATAGAAATCTTTATTCATGGAGCTATTTGTTTTGCATATTCTGGAAGATGTTTTTTAAGTGATTTTTTAGCTGGAAGAAGTGCAAATTTAGGTGATTGTGCACAAAGCTGTAGATGGTCATATAATTTATATGCAGAAGAAAAAAATACTCCAGGTGAATATATGCCAATAGAGACAAATGAATATGGAACAAGTATTTTTTCTTCAAAAGATTTATGCTTAATAAAAGAGATACCAGAAATAATAGATATGGGTGTTGATAGCTTGAAAATAGAAGGAAGATTAAAAACAGAATATTATTTAGCAAGTGTTGTTGGAGTATATAGAAATGCTATTGATGATTATGAAAAAGATCCTGATAATTATGATTATACTAAATATTTAAAAGAGCTTGAAAAGGTAAAAACAAGAGGATTAACAACATTTTACTTTAATGACAGACATAATATGGACATTCAAGAATATGCTGGTAGACAATATAATGATGAGTATGAATTTGGTGGAAAAGTAGTTCAATATGATGAAAAACAAGCAAGAGTATCTTTAGAGATAAAGAATAAATTAAAAGTTGGAGATAAAATGGAATTATTAATACCAAATAAATTAGAACCAGTTTGCTTTGAGATTGAAAAATTGTGGAATTATGATACAAACGAGGAGATTTCTGAAGTTAGCCCAGGTGTTAAAGGTCAAAAAGTATATATGAGTATTCCTGTGGCAGTTGAAAAAGATTGGATTTTGAGAAGAAAGAAATAAGGTTAGAAAAAATAAAATGTGGTAATAGCAAAGGTTTCCTCCCAACAACAATTTAATAAAAATAAAATTTTCACATATTTAGAAGATGAATTGTAAAAAATAATAATACAATGTCATCTTTTTTTGAATTTATAATGAAATTTAGAAAAATACATGATATAATGCTAATTATTAAGGGATAATTAAATTTGGCAGACGGCGTCTGCATAATTAGAAAGAGGAGAATATGAACGAATTAGAAAATATAGATAATATTGATGACTTGTATAACAGAATAGTTACATTGATAGAAAATGCAAAAATACAATTAGAGCAAAGAAAAAATGTAGAGGATAATAACAAATAATTTAAATTTTCTCGACACTGTCGAGAAAATTTAAATTAACAGAAACACTTTGAATGTAGAAATAAGTTCAAGGTGCTTTTTTTATGGAAATTATCTACATCAAAAAACTACTTTAGTGGCTGATTCTTTTTAGAAGAACGATGGGGATACTCCATTGTTCTTCTATCGTTCGCTTTTCTTTCGACCAGCCTTTGCCAATTATTTGATTATTTTCTGACTAGATTACAAATATCTTTCGACTATAGTTTGAAGTTTTAAGTATTTGTAGTGATTTTACTTATATTCAAGCCAATAATTATCCCTAATAGGCATATTATTATTTCAATGTAGTTATGTATTGGCGGAAAAAGAATAAATATTGAACCAATACAAAATCCCATTATACAAGAAAAGGTTTGTATATAAAAATTTTTAAGTAATTTATCAATAATTTTTATAAATATTAAGCTTCCAATAATTACACCCAATCCTAGAGGAATTAATATATTAATTGAAAGATTAGCAATTGCAGAAATATATGTATAATATACACCCAAAAGCATTAATATAACTGTGCTACTTACTCCTGGAACAACTATTCCAACAGACATTAAAATACCACTAAAGAAAAGATAACTTGAGGAAATTCTAGTAGGTTCATTATCTAGTGAAATATGATTTTCTAGTAATACCATAAAAACACCTAAAATTAGAGATATTACAAAAAATATGATAGGAATAATTATTTTTGATAAATTTGAAGATTTTTTCTTAATACATTGATTATTCTGATTTTTATTAACTTTTTCATTTTTTTCATCTATATATGAATGTTTTTTTATTTCATTTAATAAAGCGGGAATTGTACCTATTATTAATCCAATAAATATAGATTTTGTTTGAATAGGAAATTTAAAAAATAAATAATTTAAAATTTTACCTAATAAAATTATGCCAATTATAATACCTAATATTATAGGAAAAAGAAATGTAAAATTCTTTTTTATATCTTTGAAAAAATTTAATATACTATCCAGTAATTTTTCATAAATTCCAAAAATAACGCAAAGAACACCACTACTTATTCCAGGTAAAATTGCTCCGCCACCGATTAATATTCCTATAAAAAAATTTTTTATCAATCAAAACAATCCTTTCTAATTAATATATATTGTATATAATGTTATTCCTTTTAATTTTATGATGATAATTTTGTAATATTACAATAAGAAATTATGTATGTACAGTTTTTTTGTAATAAGAATAAATTAATTAAAAATAAATAAAGTAAATTAAAATAGTAAGAAGATAAAAATAAAGATATGATAAAAATTATAAATTAGGTTTTAGAAACAAATAATATATGAAAAAAATGGATGGATTTTAAGAATTTTTATGATATAATTAGTAAGAAATAAACTAAAAAATGTATAATAAAAAGTATAAAAAAGATAAAGATTAGAATAATTAAAATAAGAAGAAATTTATGAACATAGAAAATATAGCAAAGATTAATTAAAAGAATAACAATTAAAAATAAAAGACATATAATAAAGCAATGAAAAAATGTGAATGGACATTATAAAGATGAACCCTTTTAGATTTAGCAGATATAAAGTCCAAATAAGCAGTAATTTGGAATTAAATCCATATTAACAAAAAATAAAGAAAGGAGAGTATGGTTATTTAAAATAGTAAAAATACCATACAATAAAAAAATGAGAGTTGATAATAAATTAATAGGAAATACACCATTAATTAAAATTTGGTATAAATTGGATGGGATATTAAAATATCTATATGTTAAGTACGAGGCATTTCAGTTAACAGGAAGTATAAAAGATAGAGTAGCATATTATATGATAAAAAAAGCTAGAGAATCTGGAATTTTAAAAGAAAAAATGCCTATAGTTGAGGCAACAAGTGGAAATACAGGAATCGCTTTATCTGCACAAGGTAGATATTTTGGTCATGATGTATATATATTTATGCCTAACTGGGTAAGTGAAGAAAGAGTAAAATTAATGAAAGCATATGGAGCACATGTTTATTTAATTTCGAAAGATGATGGTGGATTTGAAGAATGTTTAAAAAGAGCAGAAAAATTAGCAAATGAATTAAATGGTTATTGGGTTAATCAATTTGCAAATGAAAATAATTATTTAGCTCATTATGAAACTACAGCAGAAGAAATTATTGCAGAACTTCAAGAAGAAGTTGGAGGATTTGTTTCAGGAGTTGGAACAGGAGGAACTTTAATGGGAGTGGGAAATAAACTTAAAGAGAAGTTCCAAGAATGTAAAGTTGTAGCAATAGAACCAGATAAAATGCCATTGATATCAGAGGGGAAAAAATATGGTGAGCATAAAATAGAGGGAATAGGTGATGATTTTATTCCAGATTTATTTAAAAGAGATGAAATAGACGATGTCTTTGTAATTAACGATATGGATTCAATTGTTATGGCTCAAAAATTTGCAAAAGAATTAGGGTTAGGAGTAGGTATTTCTTCAGGAGCAAATTTTTTAGGGAGTGTAATACTTCAAAAAAATATAAATAAACCAGTAGTTACTGTATTTGCAGATGATAATAAAAAGTATTTATCTACAGATTTATTAAAAGAGATACGGTAATGATTCTGAATTTATATCAAATAGAATTGAATTAATAAAATATGAATAGCTAATATTAAGTGAAGATTGTGGAAAGGCAGACGAAAATTGGTGTGAAACTTGGGCGAGCGTTGGGCGAACATTGGGGACACTCCATTTTGTTTGGATAGAGAAAAATTTTTTCTATCCGAACAAAATGGAGTGTCCCCAATGTTCGCTTTGTCTTCGCACAATCTTTGTTTTTTAAGTATTGACAAATTAATATTGTTTTCATACAATTGAAATGGTTAAAAATCCAATTAAGAAACAAGAAAAAGAAATAAAAAAATTAGAAAAATAGCATCCTGTAATAAATAAAAAATGAACTTTGACAACAAATTACCCCCTAATATATAATTTCAATATAGACA
>CALXJT010000020.1 GCA_944388695.1 uncultured Clostridia bacterium | reverse complement strand
TAATTTATATTCGACTTTTATATTTCATTAATTATCTTGTCTAACCTAGAAAAGTCAATAAAATTAACTATTTTGTTATAAGTTTCTATCATTGCTCTATTTTCAGCTGTTTGCTTTTCTTCTGGTAAATTCTTAACTGCATTATAAAGCAATTTCATCATAGTTTTATGGACAAAGTTTAATTTTGAATAATCTATTCCACCTCTTAAATGAAAGATTTTTGCTCTTTCAAAAACTTCTTTTGGTATCTGATTTTTTATACTATTCCTTATATTATTTTTATTCACTTCATCCGCTGGATCTGAAAGCCCAACTGTTGCAATAATAATCTTTTTGTTTGAAATATTATTTAATTTTTTTAGTGTTTTTGACATTCCTAATACTCCACCAGCATACAAAGCACCTAAATAAATAATATTATCATAATCATTTATTTGTTGATTAAATTTTTTAAAAGAATTTACTTTTATATTTGTTCTTTTTGAAAGTTCTTCTGCATATTGTTTTGTTGTTCCATAATGAGAACCATATATTATAATACTATTCATAGAAACTCCTTTATTTTTTTATTTACTTTTTAAATATTAGAATTGCTTTTGCTGTTCCTGTAATTGACATTGTAACTAACTCATAGCCATTTTCTAACATTTCATTTGCTTTTTCTTCTACTTTTTGTGCCATATCATCTGCCTTTGGAGAATACTCTATAACAACAGTTTTATACATTTTTTTACCTCCTTACTTTTATATATAATCATTTATTTTTTTCATTTTTTGAAATATATAATACCAATAATATTATTCCTGTTAGATTAATTCCTATTGACAAACCTAATAGCAGACCTGAACTAAATTCACTAAATGGTGTAACTTCATTACCACAAAAGAATGTATAAGCCAAGTACAATATATTTCCTAATATTATTAATAATATTCCAGTTTTTCCTTTATTCATAAGTAATCCTCCCTATAAATTACTATTTGCCAAGATTATACCATAATATTAAAAATTATCAAATGTATTTCTTTAAATTCTTCGTTTTTTAACATCTTTTTGTGGGATATTACTTTTTTGTTTTGTCTCTGCTGAAATATTATCATTCCAATTAGGTTTATTTTGTAAGGGAAATCCTCAAAAACAAAAACTAAAATGGTTTTGTATAAATTTAATTAAATCTATTTAAACTATTTTATATTAGAAATTGAAAAAAGAGGCTATTTATGATATAGTTATTTCTAATAAAATAAATAATAAACTGAAGGAGGAGAATCTATAAAATGTCAAAAGTAGCGATAGTAACAGGAGCATCAAGAGGAATTGGTAGAGAAATTGCAAAAGAACTAGCCAAAAAAGGAATAATGGTTATTGCAAATTATTTTAATTCTGAAAAAAAAGCAAAAGAATTGCAAGAAGAATTGAAAAATGAAGGAATAAACATAGATATATTTAAAGCAGATGTATCAAAAAAAGAAGAATGTAAAAAAATTGTGGAATATACTATAAAAAAATATAAAAAAATAGACATTCTAATAAATAATGCAGGAGTAGACAAAGTCCAACTAATAACAGAAACAACAAAAGAAGATTGGGACTACATGATAAATACAAATTTATATTCCGCATTTGCAATGTGCCAAGAAGCTTTACCATATATGATACACGAAAAAAATGGATGTATAATAAATATATCATCAATATGGGGAATTACAGGGGCATCAACCGAAGTATTATATTCTATAACAAAAGCCGGACTAGACGGATTAACAAAAGCATTGGCTAAAGAAGTTGGACCATCAAATATAAGAGTAAATTCAATAGCTCCAGGGTATATAGAAACAGATATGAATAAAAATTATACTAAAGAAGAAAAAGAAGAAATGAAAAATGAAATACCATTAGAAAGATTAGGAATGCCAGTAGATATAGCAAAATGTATAAATTGGCTAATAGAAGATAATTACACAACAGGGCAAGTTATTTCAATTAATGGTGGATGGTTAATCTAAATTATAATATTACATAAGCAAAAATAGAAAACTTTCAAAATTTTACACTTCCAAATATTGATATTCAATCCCCTTAAGTTTAACTCATTGACATCAAATCAAATATAAAACTAAAAAGCTATATAAAGATTAAACATCTAATATAGCTTTTTTATAATATATATTTATTCAGATTCATTAACTCTTTTTTTATAATTTCCAGAAATTAATTTTGGAAGATAAGTAATAATCTTATATACAGCTAAACGAATTTTTTTACTCCAAATATAAGATTTTCTTAATTTTTTAGCACGACCAATAGAAGTAGGCTCATCTTCTAATACAATTAATTCATTTTGAACTTTTTCTAAAGGAAAAATATAGTTTTTACCTTCATTATTATCCCATTCATTATTAGAATTTCTAAAACAGAAATTAAAAGTATCTCCTTCTTCCAAATGAAATTCAGCTTGAAATCCTAATTCTGTTTTTTCCATTTTTACATCATTTAAAGAGTGCCAATCATTTCCAAAACCATAATGCATAAAAACTTCCTCATCATTATTTTGGAAAAACTTACCTGTGTAAGATAGCTTAACATCAGTATTTTCAATTAGTTTATCAGTATTAAAAAAAATATTTTTTGTTAGTTCCATATTATTCGCTCCTTAATTTTATCTTTTGCTACACATATTATAATATTAAATTTTACAATATTCAATACTTTTTTCTAAAATTTTCAAAAAATTTGTCACTTTTTTTGAATGGTTATATATGAAAACAAATGAACATATGATGAAATAAAGAAATTTGAGTTTTTTAGTCAATTGAAAAAATAATTTCTAGCAAAAAAATAACTTATACAATAAAAAGTAATTTATAATTTAATTTTTTTAAATAGAAAAAAAGCAAAAATATTGTCAAAAAAAATATTTTATGGTACTATAATTTTAGTAGAAAAGGGGAATGAAAAATGAATAAGGAAATGGTAGATGAATCAAAAATGAAAGAAAAAAACATTGAAGCCACAGAAAAAAATGAAAAAGAAACACTTAAAAATAATCAAGAAAACAGTGTAAAAGATAGCCAAGAAAATAAAGAATTAAAAAAAGAAAAAAGAAAATCTAATAAAAAAGAAGAGATAAATAAAAAAAATATTAATGAAGATAAAGAAGAAAAAGTAGATAACCAAGAAGATGATAAAAAAAAGAAGAAAGAAAAAAAATCAGAAAATAATAATTTAAACGAAAATAACACAAATAAAGAAAATAATTCAAAAGCCAAAGAAGAGAAGAAAAAAGAGAAAATCAAGAAAGAAAAAGCAAGAAAAAACAAAAATAATCAAGAGACAGAAAACAATGGAGAGCTTAAACAAGTAAAAGGAAAAGAAGCAGAAAAGAAGAAAAAAGAAATGACCAAAGGAGAAAAAAACAAAGGCTCTAAAAAGAAAAAAATAATAATTACATTAAGTATAATAGGTGTTATTTTAATAATAGGATTAATATTTTCAACTATCTTTTCACTAATAAATATAAATAATAGTAAAATTGTAAGTGGAGTAAAAATTGAAGGTATAGATGTATCTGGATTAACTCAAGATGAAGCTAGAGGAAAATTAGAAACAATATATAATGAAAAGAAAGAAAAAGAAATACCAATAAAGTATCAAGAATTTGAATCTAGCATAAATCCTAGTATGATAGAACTAAATTATGATATAGATAAAAGTATAAAAGAAGCAATGGAAGTTGGAAGAAATGAAAATATATTTGTAAATAATTATAATATATTATCTGCTTTACTAGGAAAAAAAGATATTTCAGTTGATATGGCAATAAATGAAGATGCAACAAAAAAACTAATTGAAGATACAGGAGCAAATTTACCTGGAGTTGTAGTAGAATCAAGTTATTATATAGAAGAAGATAACTTAATTATAACAAAAGGAAAAGAAGGAGTAAAAATAGATACAGATAATCTATTAAATAAATTAAAAGAAAGATTAGATAGTATTGAGATTACAGATGAATATATTGAAATACCAGTAATACAAAAGAAGCCAGAAGAAATAAATGTAGATAAAATACATGAAGAAGTATATAAAGAAGTACAAGATGCATATTATACAAAAGATCCATTTACAATACATCCAGAAGTTGAGGGAGTAGACTTTAATGTAGATGAAGCAAAAGCAATGATTGCTGCTGAAGATAAAGAAGAATATGTTATAAAATTAACAATAACAAAGCCAAAAGTAACAGTAAATGATATTGGAACAGAAGCATTTCCAGATAAATTAGGAACATTTACAACTAGATATGATGCAAAAGATGCTGATAGAACAACAAACTTAAGATTAGCTTGTCAAAAGTTAAATAATAAAGTTGTTATGCCAGGAGAAACTTTTTCATATAATCAGACATTAGGAGAAAGAACTATTGCAGCAGGATATAAAAATGCAAAAGTATATGAAAATGGTCAAGTGGTAGATGGAATAGGAGGAGGAATTTGTCAAATTTCTTCAACACTATATAATGCAGTATTATTAGCAAATTTAGATATTGTAGAAAGAAGAAATCATCAATTTGTAACATCATATGTAGAAGCGGGAAAAGATGCAACAGTTGTATATGGTACAACAGATTTTAGATTTAAGAATACAAGAAAATATCCAATAAAAATAATAGCAACAGCTAACAGTGGAATAGCAACAATATCAATTTATGGGATAAAAGAAGAAACAGAATATGATATAAGTTTAAAAGTAAATAGAATCGCTACAATACCAACAAGTACAAAATATGTAGAAGATTCAAGTCTACCAGTAGGAACAGAAAAAGTAAAACAAAAAGGTGCAAATGGAGTAAAGACAGAAACATATATAATCAAGTCTTTAAATGGAAAAGTTGTATCTAAAGAATTATTATCAAGAGATACATATAATGCAATGCAAAAAATTGTTTTAAAGGGAACAAAAGGAGCAAGCACAACTAATACAGATAATACAGGAACACAAGATAATACACAAAATCAAACACCAACTAACCCAAGTACGACTCCTCCAGTAACACCACCTACAGAAGAAACACCATCAACACCTACTACACCAGAAGAGGGTTCAGGCTCATCAGAAGGTACAGAGGAGAATACTGATAATAGTGTAGAATAAAATACTTATAAAAATAAAAAAACAGCTTTATAAAAGCTGTTTTTTGGTGAGCCATAGAGGATTCGAACCTCCGACCGTCAGATTAAGAGTCTGCTGCTCTACCAACTGAGCTAATGGCCCGTAAATCTTAAATTACAAAAAATATTATAATCTCTTTTTAGAGGAATGTCAATACAAAAAAGTAATTTTTTAAAATAGGAAAAAATATTTAACCAATAATAATAAAATTAATATAAAAATAGCAAATATCAAATTAATATTTGCTATTTTTAAAATAAATATAATAAATATCGAATCTTAACTAATTATTATTAAAATCAACCAAATTACTCATATCATATAATCCAGATTTCTGTGTAACTATAAATTTAGCAGCTTTCAAAGCGCCATCTGCAAAAACCTGTCTAGAATAAGCAGTATGAGTAATTTCTAAAGTCTCATTCTCACCGAAAAATTTTACAGTATGCTCACCAACAATATTTCCACCTCTAACAGAAGAAAAACCAATTTCATCTTTACTTCTTTTTTCTCTTTTAGACATTCTCTCAAAATTATAAGATTTCTCATCATTAAAAACCTTATTTATAGCATCAGCAAGCAAAATAGCTGTACCACTAGGGCTATCTACTTTTCTATTATGATGTGTCTCAATAATTTCGATGTCACTATCTTCCAAAACAGAAGCTATTTTTTGGACTAAATTTGACATCAAATTAATATCTAAAGACATATTTGAAGATTTAAAGATTGGAATAGATTTTGATAAATCATCTATTTTTTCTAATTCTTCCTTACTAAAACCAGTTGTTGCAATAACAATTGGAATATTATTATTTTGAGCATATTCTAAAATTTTAAAAGTTGCTATAGGAATAGAAAAATCTATAATAACATCAACATTTTCAGTAATTTTATTTATATCAGAATATATAGGAAAATCACCATCAAGATTTTCTATCCTATCAAAGCCACATACTATCTCTATATCATCTACATTTTTTATAGCATTTATCACTTCATTTCCCATTTTTCCCATTGCGCCATTTAATAAAACATTCATTTCTATTACCTCTACTTCATTTTATATAATTTTATGTTTTTTCATTAAATTTTCTAATTTAATTTTATTACTATCTGACAATTCAACAAGTGGTAGTCTTGGAATTCCAAAATCATATCCCATTAAATTCAAAGCATATTTAACAGGAATAGGATTCACCTCACAAAATAGAGCATTAATTAAATCAAGTACATCTAATTGCATTTTTTTAGATTTATCTATTTCTCCATTAAAAAAATTATAAACCATATCATGTGTATATTTTGGCATAATATTTGATAAAACAGAAATAACACCAACACCACCTAAAGATAAAACAGGTAAAATTTGATCATCATTTCCAGAATAAATATATAAATCATCACCACATAAATTAGCAATTTTAGCCACTTGAGAAATATTTCCACTTGCTTCTTTTATAGCAACAATATTCTCTATTTTAGAAAGTTCCTTACAAACAGAAGGTTCAATATTTACACCAGTTCTACTTGGTACACTATACATAATAATAGGGATATCTACAGAGCTTGCAATTTTAGAATAATGAGCAATCAATCCACTATTTGTTGTCTTATTATAATAAGGAGTAACAACTAGCAATCCATCTGCACCAGCATCTTCTGCAAATTTAGACATTTCTACAGCAGAAGCGGTATTATTACTACCAGTACCAATTATAACTTTTGTTTTTTTTCCAACTTTATCAATTGCAAATTTAATAGTTTCCTTTTTCTCTTCAGTTGACATTGTTGAAGATTCTCCTGTTGTACCACATACGATAATTGCATCAGCATTATTAGTTATTTGAAATTCTAATAATTTTCCAAATTCTTCGAAATTAACACCATCATCTGTAAAAGGTGTTGAAATAGCTGTTCCACAGCCTTTAAAAATTAAATCCTTCATTTATTTTTTCTCCTTAAATTAAAATATGTGAAATTTGTAATTACAAAAAACACATGAATAATAAATTTTCTATAAATCACCTCCAGAAAAAACATAAAAAAATATAAATATCATTTAATTAAATAATATTGTTTTCATCATTATATTATATATATTATTGGGTTTCAAGAGAAGATATGAAAAATATTTATCACTAGTTCCACACAAATCAAAATAAAAAAGATAATTAAATAATCATTTATATATTAATTAGAAGTTACTTTTTCAAATAACAATATTTATAGAAAAGTTAAATGAATAAAAAGTATTGACAATGAAAAATTGAGAAGGTAAAATAATATTATGTAAAAATGAAAGGATGGGTGAAAAAATGTTAAAAATATATAATACAGATACAGAAACAAATGTATTTGAAGAAATAGGCGAATTTAAAAAAGGAAGTTGGATAAACCTCGTAAACCCATCGGAAGCGGAAATAAGAAAATTATGTGAAAATGTAAAAATAGAAGAAGATTTTATTAGAGATGCATTAGACTTTGAAGAAAAAGCTAGAATAGACTACGAAGAAGATGATAATACAATACTATTCGTAGTAGATGTACCAATAATAGAAAAAAATGAAGATAATGAAATATATACAACAATGCCATTGGGAATGATTGTTGTAAGAGATGATTTTTTTATTACCGTATCGTTAAGAAAAAATAAAGTAATAGAAGATTTTGAAAAAAGAAAAATAAAAAATTTCCAAACATATAAAAAATCAAGATTCATTTTTCAAATATTATATCTAAATTCATCATATTATTTAACATACCTAAAACAAATAAATAAAGAAACAGAAATAGCAGAATACATTTTAAAAAATTCCATGAAAAATAGAGAACTTTTAAAATTATTAAACCTAGAGAAAAGTTTGGTTTACTTTACAACATCATTAAAATCAAATGAAGTAGTAATGGAAAAAACAATGAGAGGAAAAATAATAAAATTATATGATGATGATGAAGATATACTAGAAGATGCAATCACAGAAAACAAACAAGCAATAGAGATGGCAAAAATATATAATGATATTTTAAATGGAACACTGGATGCATATGCTTCAATAATCTCTAATAATCTAAATGGAGTAATGAAAACATTAACATCTATAACAATAGTACTAGCAGTTCCTACAATGATTTCTAGTTTTTGGGGAATGAATGTTAAGTTACCATTTGAAAATAATCCATTTGGATTTGTAATAATGATATCACTTGCAATAATCACAACATTAATAGTTACATGGTGGTTAAAGAAAAAAGATATGTTGAATTAGAAAACAAAATTTTAGAGTTAACAGATAAATATTGAAACAAAATTTTAGAATTAACAGATAAATATTAAAAGCAAAAAATATATAAATTATTAATATTAATAAAATATTTATAAAACAAGACATTCTATGCAAATTTGAGGAAATATTTTATGATGATTTTAATATAGAAAAAATCACATAAAAATTCCACAAATTAAGCAAAGAATGTCTTAAAACATTTAAAATCAATAATTCACATTTTGATACATAGAATTTACTTTTTCTAATTGAGTTTTTAAAGTATTATAAGTGCTTTTTCCAATTGAAGTATCTATACCACTTTCATAATTCTCAATTGCTGAACGAATATTTAGCAATCTAAATTTATGGGTTGAAGCATTTGAATTCTTATACATATAAATTGGAGTATAAGAAACATCATCAATAGAAATCTTACCATCTTCAGCTTTAGTAATAGTTAAATTTAAAACAATAGAAGTCTTTGTATCGACATCTGTTTGGTCAGCTGTAAAATTACCTAAAGAATAAACAACAAAACCATCTTTTTGTGTACCATCTTCTAAAGTAACAGTTCTTTTCTCCATTGGTTGAAGAACATGAGGATGATTTCCTAAAATAATATCAACACCATTTTGAAATAGAAAATCAGCTAAATTTTTTTGTTCATCAGAAGGTGTCTTACTATATTCAGTACCCCAGTGCATAGAGGTTACAATCAAATCAGCACCTTGATTTTTAGCAATATCTATTTGAGATTTTATAAAATCTTTATCTATCAAATTAACACAATAAGTCTTATCAGATGGAATTGCAATACCATTAGTACCATATGTATATGATAAAAATGCAATTTTAACACCTTTTACATATTGATAAAGAATCTTATTTTGAGCTTCTGCAGTTTGACTTGTTCCATGAGGATAAATCAAATTATCATTTAAAACGTCAATAGTTCTTGAAAGACCAGAAAATCCTTTATCAAGGGAATGATTACCAGCAGTAGAGACAACATCAACACCAATATCACGCAAAGCTGTGGCTAGTGAATCAGGAGAATTAAAGGTAGGATAATTACTATATCCAACATCCTCACCTGCAAAAGTAGTCTCTAAATTTGCAACAGTTATATTTGGAATTTTAGTCTCTGTAATAATATCATCAAAAACATAAGAAAAATCATATTCTCCTGTACTAGAATTATAAGCATCAAAATATTGTGTATTATGGCACATAACATCACCAAGTGCAGCTAATGTAAAAGTAGTTGGACCTTTTACTTCTTCTTCATCAGAAGAATCTTGATTTTCATCATTTTCCGTATTTTGATTATTTTCTACATTAGAATTATTTTCACTATTTTCTGAACCATTATTTGATAAGGTATTTTCAGCATTATCTGAAGAATTTTCAGCAAGTTCAGCTGAAAAAGCATCTGTAGAATGTGATTTAAAATGTGACCTTACGCAAATAAAGGAAATTAAAAAGATTAAAAAAATTATTAAAATAATCAAAAGTAATTTAAATTTATTTATATGACGTATAGATTGAAGTAAAGAATTAGAATGACTTCGTCTATTTCCAGTATTTCTACCATTTCTTCTCATAAAATCAAATACATATAATCCAAATATTAAAAACCAAAATTAAATATCCAGATTATTTCTCCTTTCTTTCTAAAATATATTTTTTAGAATCTAATTTATAAATAAGAATTATCATAAAAAACGAAAAAAAGCAATAAAAATGTATAATTTTGAAAAAAATAGAAAAAATAAATAAGAATAAAAGTAAAAGGAGGACATTATAATGAAAGTAATCGATAAAATTGCATTATTACTAATAATTATAGGTGCTATAAACTGGGGATTAATTGCATTATTTCAATTTGATTTAGTTGCTACATTATTTGGTGAAATGTCAATAGTTTCAAGAATAGTTTATGGATTAGTTGGTATTTCTGGATTATGGGGAATTAAATTATTATTTGATAAGGATTAGGAATTGTAAATTAAAAAGAATAAAATATAAATAGAAAGATAACTTAATAGAAAACAGTATAAAGCTAAAAGTAAATATAGAATAATGAGAAAAGACTATTTGAGAAAAATATATCTCAAAGAAGTCTTTTTTTATATGGGTAATAAAAATTAATAAAGAGTTTAATTTTAAATATGAAATTTATTTCATAAAGATAAAACTTACAAAGATAAAGAAAAGAAACCACTTGAAAAAAAGGAAAAAATAGTATATAATACCATAAAAAATTGAGGAGGAGAAAAATGTTAAGTACCAATGGTGTAACAGTAAGGTTTGGAAAAAGAGTACTTTTTGAAGATGTAAATATAAAATTCACAAAAGGCAATTGTTACGGTATTATAGGAGCAAACGGAGCAGGAAAATCAACATTTTTAAAAGTTTTATCAGGAGAGATAGAGCCAAGTAAAGGAGATGTAACACTAGATAAAGGAGAAAGACTATCAATATTAAAACAAGACCACTTTGCATATGAAGAATATACTGTAATGGATACAGTTTTAATGGGAAATAAAGAATTATATGACATAATGAAAAAAAAAGAAGCAATATACAGTAAACCAGACTTTTCTGAAGAAGATGGAATGATTGCAGCAAAATTAGAAGAAAGATTTGCCGAATTAGATGGATGGAATGCTGAATCAGATGCAGCAATATTATTAAACGATTTAGGAATAATTCCAGATAATCACTATAAATATATGAAAGAGATAGAAGCAAAGGAAAAAGTAAAAGTGTTACTTGCTCAAAGTTTATTTGGAAATCCAGATGTATTACTATTAGACGAGCCAACAAACGACCTTGACATGAAAAGTATTAACTGGTTACAAGAATTTCTAATTAATTATGAAAATACAGTAATTGTAGTATCACATGACAGATATTTTTTAAATAAAGTATGTACATACATAGCAGATGTTGATTTTGGAAAAATTAAAGTTTACCCAGGAAATTATGATTTCTGGTATGAATCAAGCCAATTAGCATTAAAGCAAGCAAGAGATCAAAATAAGAAAAAAGAAGAAAAAATCAAAGAATTACAAGAATTTATTGCAAGATTCAGTGCAAATGCTTCAAAATCTAAACAAGCTACATCAAGAAAGAAAACATTAGAAAAGATAGAACTAGAAGAAATAAAACCATCTAATAGAAAATATCCATATGTTGATTTTAAACCAGATAGAGAACCAGGAAAAGAAATTTTACAAGTAAAAAATATATCAAAAACAGTTGAAGGAGTAAAACTATTAGATAATGTATCTTTTGACGTAAAACAAGACAATAAAATAGCATTTTTAGCAGATAATGAATTAGCTAAAACAGTATTATTTCAAATAATAGCAGGAGAGCTAGAACCAGATGGAGGAGAAATAGTATGGGGAACAACAATAACAAAAGACTATTTCCCTAAAGATAATAACTATTTATTTGAAACAGATGAAAATATTACTGAATGGTTGCGTAAATATTCAAAAGACCCAGATGAAACATATGTAAGAAGCTTTTTAGGAAGAATGTTATTTTCAGGAGATGAAGCACTAAAACAAGTAAAAGTATTATCTGGAGGAGAAAAAGTAAGATGTGTATTATCAAAATTAATGCTATCAGGTGCAAATTTCCTAATATTTGACGAACCTACTAACCATTTAGATATGGAGAGTATAACTGCTCTAAATGAAGGAATGAAAAGATATAATGGAATTATCCTATTTACCTCTCATGACCATGAATTAACACAAACAGTAGCTAATAGAATTATTGATATAAAAGAAGATGGTAAAATAATTGATAGAGAAGTAAGTTATAATGAATATCTTGGAATAGAATAAAATATTAAATGATTAAATAAAAGAAGATAAAAAATAAAAATAAAATATGAAATAATAAAATAATAAAAAAATAATGTATGAAATAACAAAGTATGAAATGACAAAATATAAAATGGCAAAATATGAAATGATAAAATAAAAAATGTTGGAGATAATAGAATCCAACATTTTTTATATTATAAACAATATTTATAAAAGAATTATTCTTCTTTACCAGCCAATCTATTATAGAAGCAAATAGTTGCGAATTGGATATAAGGTATAAGCCATAAAAATCCAATACCAAAAGTAAATACTGATAAAATAGACCAACCGATAAAAGAAAGTTGTAAGCAGAATAATTTTCCACGATTATTAGTCATAAGCTCTTTACTCTTTAAAACCGCATCTGCAGGTGTCATATCTGGATTATCAATTGAAAGTAAATAAGCCAATTGATAATAATAGAATTTCATTGTTCCCCAAATTGCTCCAACAATAAGAAGAACTAATCCAGCAAACATTAAGAATGTAGCTAATCCTAGACCAGATGAACCACTAGAATAAATTGATAAAAATACAGCTCTTGCATAAAGAGAAAAAGCGACTCCAAAAAGTATATAAGCAGCGACTATAAAAATCAAAGGTACTACCATTTTAAGAACAATTTTTAAAGTAACATTCCAAGCTTTAGAAAAATTTGAAAAACCATAATCAAGGAAAGACAATGTTAAAACTTCTTCATTTCTAAAAAGTTTAAATAAAGCCATCATTAAACCAAAAGAGATAGGTATTTCTATTACATATACTGCAATTGTAATAATTAAATTCAAAAAACCACTATCACTTAAAAGTCCTTGAATAAAACCTATAAGGAAAAATACTAAAAGATAAACTAAAACCATACAAGCAGCTTTTCCCCATTTTCCAGTTAATTTTTCTCTAGCTTTTGCTCTTAATTCTGAACTCATAAAATCCCCTCCTATTTTCTATAATAATAGAATAAAATAAAAAAAGTAAAATGTCAATAGATTACATAAAAAGAAATTTAAACAAAATAACACCATTAAATAATAGTCACCAAAATAAAAAGTATGATAAAAAACAAATAATATTTTATAAAAAATAAATTAAAAACAAATAAATAAATAAATCAAGCAAGTTTAATAAATACAAACTTTACTATTGATGTTAGAAAAAATAAAATTTACAAATAATCTACTGGTATAAAGAAAATAGGGGATTTTATTCTAAACAATTGCTTGCAAAAAAAGGAAAGAGATGCTAGAATAAGTATGAAATAAACGATAATAGAATAAAAAGTGAGGAATGAAAAATGAATAAAATAGCAAAAACAATATCAGAAGAGCTACAAGTAAAAGAAGCCCAAGTAGAAGCGGCAATAAAATTAATAGATGAAGGAAATACAATACCATTTATAGCAAGATATAGAAAAGAAGTAACAGGAGGATTAAGTGACGAACAATTAAGAACATTAGGAGAAAGACTAAACTACTTAAGAAATTTAGAACAAAGAAAAGAAGAAGTAGTAAAATCAATAGATGAACAAGGAAAATTAACAGATGAAATTTTACAATCAATAGCAATAGCAAATACACTTGCAGAAGTAGAAGATATATATAGACCATATAAACAGAAAAAGAAAACAAGAGCAACAGTAGCAAAAGCTAAAGGATTAGAGCCATTAGCAGAAATAATAATAGAACAAAAAGAAACAAGACCAATTCAAGAAATAGCAAAAGAATATATAAACATAGAAAGTTTATCTGAAGAAGATAAGAAAAACAAAGATAAAGTTGTTGGAACAGAAGAAGACGCAATACAAGGAGCATTAGACATAATAGCAGAAAATATTTCAGATAATCCTAAATATAGAAAAGAAATAAAAAGACAATGTTACAGAGAAGGTATGATAATAACAACAGCAACAAAAGAAGAAGAGAAATCAAACTATGAAATGTATTATGAATACAGCGAACCATTAAAATACATACCAAGCCACAGAATACTTGCGATAAATAGAGGAGAAAAAGAAGAATTCTTAAAAGTAAAAATAGAAAAGCCTGAAGAAAAAATATTACAATACATAGAAAAAGATATAATAAAAGGTGAAACACAATTCACACAAATGTTAAAAGATACAATACTAGATAGTTTCAAAAGATTAATAGAACCATCAATAGACAGAGAAATAAGATCAGATTTAACAGAAAAAGCAGAAGATAAAGCAATAAAAGTATTTGGTCAAAATTCTAAACAATTATTACTTGGAGCACCAATAAAAGGAAAAACAGTAATGGGATTTGACCCAGCATATAGAACTGGATGTAAAATAGCAGTAATAGATGAAACAGGAAAATTATTAGACTACACAACAGTATATCCAACAGAACCACAAAATGATGTAGAAGGTGCAAAAAAGGAATTATTAAAACTAATAGAAAAAGATAAAGTTGATATGATAGCTATAGGAAATGGAACAGCATCAAGAGAATCTGAAATGTTTGTAGCAGATATGATAAAAGAAACAGATAGAGATGTTCATTATGTGATAGTAAGTGAAGCGGGAGCATCAGTATATTCTGCTTCAAAACTAGCAACAGAAGAATATCCTGACATAAATGTATCAATAAGAGGAGCAATATCAATAGCAAGAAGACTTCAAGACCCATTAGCAGAACTTGTAAAAATAGACCCAAAAGCAATAGGAGTAGGACAATATCAACATGATGTAAATCAAAAGAAATTAGCAGAAAGCTTAACAGGAGTAGTAGAAGACAGCGTAAACAAAGTAGGAGTAGATGTAAACACAGCTACACCATCATTACTTTCTTATGTATCTGGAATAAATAATACAATTGCTAAAAATATAGTAAAATATAGAGATGAAAATGGAAAACTAAAAAATAGAAAAGAATTACTAAAAGTTCCAAAACTAGGTAAAGTAGCATTTGAGCAATGTGCAGGATTTTTAAGAATAATGGATGGAGATAATCCTTTAGAAATAACAGCAGTGCATCCAGAAAGTTATGAAGCAACAGAAAAGCTTTTAGAAAAATTAGGATTTAAAAAGGAAGATTTAAAAGACAAAATAAAATTAGATGAGTTAAGACAAAAATTAAAAACAGTCGATGTAAAAAATCTATCACAAGAACTAGGAATAGGGGAGATGACCCTAACAGATATAATTTCAGAATTAAGCAAACCAGGAAGAGACCCACGTGAAGATATGCCAAAACCAATTTTAAGAAGTGATGTCCTAAAACTAGATGACTTAAAAGAAGGAATGATTTTAACTGGAACAGTAAGAAATGTAATCGATTTTGGAGCATTTGTAGATATTGGCGTAAAACATGATGGACTAGTACATATTTCTGAAATGAGTGATAAATTTATAAAAAATCCATCAGATGTAGTATCAGTTGGAGATATTGTAAAAGTTAAAGTAATTAAAATTGACAAAGATAGACAAAAAGTAGGACTTTCAATGAAATGTTAGTTATAAATTAGAAATCTGTTAATAAACAGCCACCTAACGAATAGGAGCTTGTTTCACTGAAAAGTGATAACAAGCTCCTATTTAATTTTTATTACCTCATTTATATTTTTCTTGTATAGCCTTAATCTCATCAAAATGATTTTCTAAAATATCAATAAATAAATCATCTAATTTAGGGTCAAATTGAGTACCTCTGCATCTCATAAATTCAGAAATAATTTTATCTAAAGGCAAAGAATCACGATAAGCTCTTCTAGAAGACATAGCATCAAAACTATCAGCAATAGCAGCGATACGTGCCAAATAAGGAATATCTTCACCTGCTAACTTTCCTGGATATCCAGTACCATCATATTTTTCATGGTGATGTTCAACAATAGGTAAAATATCCTCAAAAATAGTAGCATTTGATAAGATATGAACACCAATATTAGGATGTTGTTTTATTTGAGAATACTCATCATCAGTAAGTTTACCTTCTTTTTGTAATATACTATCAGGAACACCTATTTTACCAACATCATGGAAAAGCCCTCCAATTTGTAAAGTACGTAAATCCTTATCTGAAAGTCCTAATTTTTGCCCTATTAATACAGAAAAAGCAGCAACTCTATCAGAATGACCACGAGTATAAATATCTTTAGCTTCTATAGTATAACGTAATGTTTGAATAGAATCCAAATAAGCCTTCTCCAATTTTTCATAAGTATCAGATAGTTCTGCATTAATTTTCTTTATTTGATTCATTTGTTCAATAGATTTAATACCAGATTCTATTAATAATAATAATTGGTCAAATTTATCACTTTTTTCACAATATCCTTGAATATCTAACCTTTTAATAGTTTCTAAAGGTGGAGCTAAATCCTTATGTCCAGTTAATAGTAAAATATATAAATCTTGATTAAATTTTCTTATCTCTTCAACAACTTGGTCTCCATGAAATGGGGTCATTATAAAGTCTAAAATCATTAAATCGAAATGTTCATTTTTAACTAATTCAATAGCTTTCATTGGGTCTGTAACACCTGTAAAATTATAACCAGAACGTTTTAGAAAAATAGAAAGTGAATCTACAATTCCCTCTTCATCATCTACTGCTATAATTTTATATTGGCTATTTACAGAATCTTGAACATTTTGTAAACCTTTTCTCATAATTTCGCCTCCTTGCAAAATATCCTTATTATAATATTTACAAGTATTATATAAATAAGAGAAATAAAAAGCAAGTTATTTTGACAAAAAAATTTAAAAATGCGAACATTGGGAACACTCCATTTTATTCGGAAAAATTTTTCCGAACAAAATGGAGTGTCCCCAACGTTCGCTTATTTAGAAGGCAATAAAATGTGGAAAGTAGTTCCTTTACCTTTTTTAGATTCAAAAGTAATATCACCACCAAAATGAGCCTTAATTGTAGAATAAGACATATATAATCCAAGTCCTGTTCCATTCTTACCTTTAGTAGTAACCATCTCATTAAATAACTTATCTTTAACAGAATCAGCTAATCCTGGTCCATAATCTTTGATTGAGATATCAATCATATTATTATCAGTCTTATTTACAGTTAAATCAATATTTTGTTCAGGTTTACCTGCATAAGCTTGAATTGAATTAGAAATCATATTATTAATAACTTGAACCAAACTATTAATATCACCATGAAGTAAAGTATTTTTAGGAACATTAATAGAAATATTCAAATAAATTAAAGCATTTTTCAATTCATGTTTCATCAAAATATCTACACGTTTTAACAATTCTTCAATATCAAAAGAGATATTATCTGATTCAGAAAGAGTCACAGCTTGACCTTTTACAGCAGTTATAACATCAGACATATATGAAGTATAGTCTTTTATTTTTTCTACCCATTCATTCATGTCTTTTGCAATATCATGATGGTCTTGAGAGTTTACATCAGGGTCGTCGATAGAAGAATCGTACTCTTTAATTAAATCAGTAAGTCCTTCTGCTGCACCTGAAATAGACATGATAGGAGTTTTTAAGTTGTGAGCAATACCTCCTATTAACTGACCTAATGAAGCTAAACGTTCTTTTTCCATTAACATGCTTTGATTTTCGTGAATTTTTTCAATATTATGAACAGTTAATTCTTGTATCTTGTTATAATAATAAGATAAGTCACCAAATTCATCATTAGATACAATAGGTAATATTTTATTTTTATCAGAGTTTTCAGCATCCAAAATATCCTTTAAACTTGCAGTTGTCTTTATTAAGTTATTAGAAATATTATGTGACCAAAAGTATAGGAAAATAGAATATACAATTAGCACGATAATGATTAATTTCAAATAATAAATAAATAATTCAAAGTCTACAACAGGATATTTAAAGCCATAATACCAAACATTGCCAGAAGAATCTTTAATGTCTATAGTATAAAGTTGTTCATCAACACCATATGTCTCATAAAGTACATGATAAGATTCTTCATAGAAGAAGTCACGATATGTTAATACGAAATCGCTAACAGAGCCATCAGGATTAGATACATAGATTTCTTCATCATTAGGCGAAATAATAAAGTAATAATCCGCATCTGACTTTAAAGGGACTTTAGATAATAATTCTTTCAAAGATTCCATAGAAACTTCTGAAGAATCAAGAGTATACATCTCTAAATATGCCCTATAATAATTTGCTGTAGCAAACCCTTCTTGTTGAACAGCTTTTGAATAACCAATAAGAGAAATTACAATTAATATAACAGTAATAAAAGGTATCATCTGAAAAAGCAAATTTTGTGAATTTGTAATACGATAACCTGTATTTTTCTCATATTTAAAGCATACATCATAAGTACTTAAAATAACTTTATATAATAATTTTTGAGTACCTATTAATAGAACCATAGAGATAATAGAAGCGATAACTATTATCATCAGAGTAAAACGTAATATAGCAAAAGTAGATATCAGCATTATAAAGTTAAATATTATACCAATGACGATTATTAAAACCATTTGTACAAAGAAGACTTTATAAGGTATATTTATACAATCTTTTCTGACATTTTGTATCTCTTCATAAGAAATTTTTTCATCAGCATAATATTTTCTTAAATATGAAAAGATACGTCTCATTAAAACAAAAAATGAGATAGTATGCACAGAGACACCTAAAGCATATGCAATCATATACTGCTGTGTATGTGTCAATTCAGGTAATTGCTCTTGAAATTGTAAATCCTCTGAAAGAGGAGGAAAGTTTTGAACTAAAGGCATTATAAAGTAGACTATACATACAGCTATAGCATCAACTACTAACACCATAAGGAAAAATTTTAACTTAAAAGATTTTACTTGTTTCTCTTTACTTTCGTTTGTTTTTAAAGACATTTTGACCTCCTAACCTATCAAATTGATATTAATCATCAAAATGATGTATAATATTAATGATTTTTTTAATATATTCTAAATCTATCTTTTTCCATTCAATATTACAATCTCTTAAATTCTCAAGAGTACGTGTTTCGTTAAATCCGTTTATATTACTTGCTAACAAATATTCTTTAGTATACTCATCAGCATATTTTGATAAATCATCTAAAAACTCATCATAATCTGTAACTTTTAAATCATAACCTAAAGAAGATAAAAAGTTTTTAAAATCTTTAAAAGTTATAGTATAAGGATTTGCAATGTGGTAAATAGTATACGGCAAATTCTTATTAAGTAAATTTATAACAAATGAAGAACATTCGTCAACAGGGCTAAATTCCAATGGGGTATCCAAATAATCAAGAGGAATCATTTTACATTCCATAATAGCCTTCAAAGCAGATAAAAACACATTTTGATTTGCATTTTTTTGGAAAAGTCCATCAGAACAACGAGGCATAATATTACCAATTCTAAAAATATTTGCATTTAAATTATCATTACAAATTGAAATTAGTATATTTTTTTCTGCCTCAAATTTACTTATTAAATATGGATTATTATCCAAATTTTGATTCATATATAAAGAATTTTCATCAAAATCACTAATTTCAATACCCATTTTTTTAAATCCTACAACAGATAAAGTAGAAATATGAGCTAAAGAAATCTTATCACTACAGAATTTAATAATATTATTTACACTTTCTACATTATCTTTACGAATTTGAGTAGGTTTAACAAAGTGTCTAACATTTGCAGCAGAATTAACGACAGTTTTAACCTTATCTCTTAATGATTCATATGTATTAAAATCTAAACCTAAATAATCTTTTGTTACATCACCATTTAAAACAACGACCTTCTTATCAATAAGTTTATTTATTTCAGAGTCTGAACTATAATAATATTCAACCATATCATGTAATCTTTGATTACCGTTTTTTTTGGAATTTATTTCGAATGATGCAATATATTTTCTTTGTAGAATCATTATATAATAAATCCTTTAAAAGATGAATACCAAGAAAACCAGTAACACCAGTGATTAAGACACATGATAAATCAAAAGGTTTAGTATTATTTAAAATTTTAGCTTTATCAATATCAGTTAAATCAACTTCTAATAAATTCATAACATCTTTATGGTCTATAAAATATGCTAAATCTCTAATATTTGGATTATTATAAATATCTTGTATATTAATATTAAAATCCTTCAAACAAGTATAAAAACTAGTAAGAGCTAAAGAATCTATACCAAGGTCATCAATAAAATCATCACTTGTTGATAAAGTTTCTATTTTTACAAATTTTTTCAATATATCAAATAAAGTTTTTTCAGTATCAGTTTTTGGTAAAATAATCTCATTTTTAGAATTTGATAAATATTCTTCTGCAATCTTTTTTAATTTCTTTCTATCTATTTTACCAGAAGAATTTCTGGGAAATTCTGCAATTTCAATGATTTTTTTAGGTCTCATATAGAAAGAGATATTACTATTAATATAATTTTTAATATTATATAAATTAAGATTCTTTTCTTTTTTTACGATAAATAAAATAATCATTTTAGTGTTTTTAAAAGGAACAGCTATAGGGTAACTATCAACACTATTTCCAAGTAATCTTTGGATACTTCTTTCAACTTCATTTAAAGCAACAAGATATCCACCATTAACTTTTACCACATCATCATCTCTACCAATAAATTCAATCTCTAAATCTTTAGTAATTTTAGCAATATCACCAGTTTTATAAGCTGTAACAAATTTATTTAAAATAGGGTTAAATATTTTAATGAATTTTGATTCAGTTTGAGTAGGTAAATTTAAATAACCTTTTGCAATATTAGAAATAGATGTATCATCTTCATAAACTACTAATTCACCTTCTACATTAACAGGTAATATCTCATTAAAAGAGTTTACAATACCAAGTCTAGAGCCATATATAGGTCTACCAATAGTAGTGTGATTCTTTTCAACTTCAACATTTGTCACAAGCTTACAAGTAGTAAACATAGTAGTTTCTGTTGGCCCATATAAATTTAAAATTTTTAAATTAGGATATTTATTAATTAAATGTGAAGTAATATATGGTTTTAAAGCTTCACCACCAGTACCTAAAATGCGTAAACTAGATAAATCATAATTTCCATTTTGGTCTTCTAAAGCAATATGTTCTATCCACTTTGGAATTAGAAAAGAACGAGTAACTCTATATTTTTCTATTATACTTAATACTTTACTTGGATTTAATTCATCATCTTTTTCTACTAAAACTAAAGTTCCGCCAAATAATAAAGATGTATAAATATCAATTCCAGAAGCATCAAAAGAATACTTCAAAAGTGAAATTGAAATATCATTATCTGTAGCATGAAGGATAGAATCTTTTTTTACAGAATCCATTAAGCTACAAACATTTTTATGCATAACCATAGTTCCTTTAGGGTTACCTGTAGAACCAGAAGTATAAATCATATATGCAACATGTTCAGGTGTGATTTTTTTTGTTAAAGATACATCTGAAAAAGTCAAATCATCTATATTCGTTACAGGAACTGTAGTAGATAATTTAGAAGATATATTAGATTCTGAAATTATGCAAAAAGGTTTACAATCATTTAAAATATAATTAATTCTATTAATATCTTCGTCTGGTAAAATTGGAACATAACAAGCTCCAGCCTTTAATATAGCAAACATAGAAACTATCATATCAATACATTTATCAAAAAATAGAACTACAGAATCTCCATCTTTAATACCTTTATTAATAAGAAAATCTGCTAAAAAATCTATACGTTTCTTTAAATCGCCATAAGTTATTGAATCCTCACCACAATAAATAGCAGTTTTATCACGATGAGAGAAAGCAACATCTTCAAACATATCAATAATAGAACAATTTACTTTTTCTAGATTCCCAGAATTATTAAAATCAGATAATATCTTAACATCATCTGAAGATAAGACATCAATATCTGAAAACTTATTATGAGAATCCAAAACTTGATGAATAATATGTAAAATAATATTATTCATATGGATTATTTGCTCTTTTGTAAAATAAGATGTCCAATAATCATACATTAAAGATCTATGATGATTTGGAATACAAAAATGAATAGTAAGAGGATTATTTTGGCTTCCTAAAGGATACCATATAAATTCTCCAGATTCTCCGCTAGGCATAGGATATTTTAACTCATTAATTTGATAAGAGAATACTATATCATAAATATTAGAGTTATCTTGAGAAAATTTATTATATAAAGTTTGTATTTGATGATATGGAAAATGGGAATGTTTAAAAATAGAAAAGTTAGTAGCAGAAATATTTTTACAAATACTTAAAAAGTCAGCAGTATTATCAATTACAATCTGCAAAGGTAATGTGGAAATATAAACACCTGCACAATTCATCTCATCAAATTTCTTTTGACGATTTAAAAAAGGTGTTCCAAAAATAACAGAATCAGTGTTATAAATTTTAGCAAAATATATAGAAAAAACAGCTAAAAAGAACACATATTCTGTAATATGATTTATGTTACAAAATTCGTCTATAGATTTAGATAAATCTTCAGATATTGGGAATTCAAAACGATCAATTTTTTTACAAAAATTATTAGAAGAATGAAATATTTTAGAAGACTTTATTTTTGATACATAATCTTCCCAAAATTTAAAATCTGAAGTATATTTACTAGAATTCATATAAGATTCTTCACGCTTAATAAAATCAAGATAACTTGGAGGCGCAAAATCATCTAGAGGTTCATTGTTTACTAATTTTCCATAAACCTCTTTAATCTGTTCTGTAACTTGGTTCATACTCCAACCATCAGATACAATATGATGAGTTTTATAAAACATATATGTATGATTTGGAGTAAGCAATATCGCAAAAGAAAAAAGATTATTCAAAGATAAAGGTAATTTTTTATAATAATTTACAAAATCAGAAATATCTTCTGTTTCAATCTTTTTTACCTCTGGTTCATAATTAAATACATCTTCAAAATATTGATAATATTTTGAGTCAATCTCTTTAAATTTTACACGAAAAATATCATTTTTTTGAATAACTATTTGTATTGCTTTTTTAAATAAATTAACATCTATAGGATATTTTAATTTCAATATTGCTAATATATGTGTAATTGATTCATCGTCAGCATTTACTGATTGTAATTCTAAAATGTTTTTTTGTGGATTTGTTAAATCATAAAATGTGTTTTTCATGATAGTCCCTCTCATTCTTAAAAATCTAAAAGTATTATACTAATAAACGAAAAAAAAATCAAACATTTTGTCTAAATTTGTAAGAATTTTGGTGGATTTTGAGATAAATAAAAATAAATAATTTATAATTCGCTAAAAATCAATGGTGTAGTTTAAATTATATGAACAATTAATATGTATTTTGAAAAAACATATGTTAAAAAAAGTAAAAAATATTTATGTGATTTAACTAAAAAAAGCTAATTTAATTTGTAATATAAAAAGTCAATTGGAAAAACGATATTCTTGTCAGTTCTATAAAGCTAATGACAGGTAATATAAAAATAGAGTTAATTAAAAAAGTAAATCCCATTTGTGATACAAATATAGAAATAAAAAATGATTTTTAATATTGTAAAATAAAAAAAAATAATATAAAATAAGGATATCATAAGAATTTAAAGCGGATTTTAGAAATGCTTATAAAATTTTATTCAATTAAAAGAATTATATGAAAAATAAGCATTTATAGAAATGGAGGGATAAAAATGGGAGACAATGAAAATAGAAAAGTCTATCAATCAAGACCAGTAAAAAATTACAGGGAGCTTGTCGAATATTCCTGCTCAAATTATGCTAAAAATATAGCATATAAATACAAAAAAGATTATACCGCAAAAGATGTAGAGTACATAGAAAAAACTTATGAACAAACAGGAAAAGATATTAAATACTTAAGTACAGCATTATTAGATATGGGATTAGAGAAAAAAAGAATTGCATTAATAGGAAATAATAGTTATTCATGGTGTATAAGCTATTTAGCAATTACATGTGGAAATATGATAGTAGTACCAATGGATAAAGCATTACCAGATAATGAAATAGAAAATTTAATAAGAAGAAGTGAATCTGAAGTTGTTATATGTGATAAAAAATATATAGACAATCTAGAAAGAATAAAAACAGAAAACACAAATAATTTAAAAACAATTATATGCACAGAAGAAATAGAAGATAATAGAATTATTAAAATAGAAGATTTATTAAAAAAAGGTAAAGAACTAATAGAAAATGGAGACACAAAATATGAGAATATAGAAATAGATGAAAATGAAATGTCAATAATGTTATTCACATCAGGAACAACAAATGAACCAAAAGCAGTAATGTTATCACAAGCAAATATATGTGCAGATTTAACAGATATAGCTTCTTGGGTAAAAATATATGATACAGACACTCTACTATCATTCTTACCAATACATCACACATTTGAATGTACAATAACATTCTTATATGGATTTTATAGTGGAGCAACAGTAGCATTTTGTGATGGATTAAAATACATCCAAAAAAATCTAGCAGAATACAAAGTATCAGTATTTGTAGCAGTCCCATTAGTATTAGAAACAATGTATAAAAAAATACAAAAAGCAGTAGAAGAACAAGGAAAAACAAAATTAATAAATAAAATGACAAAAATCTCAAATGTATTATTAAAATGTAAAATAGATATAAGAAAAATAGTATTCAAACAAATACTAGATAATTTTGGAGGAAACTTAAGAGTTGTGCTATATGGTGCAGCTCCAATGAATAAAGAAACAATAATAGGATTTAACAATCTAGGAATCTCTTTAATTCAAGGATATGGATTAACAGAAACATCACCAGTTATATCAGCAGAGACTGATAAAGAAAAAAGACCTGGTTCAGTAGGACTTGCTCTACCAAGTTTACAAGTAAAAATCGAAGACAAAGATGAAAATGGTGAAGGAGAAATCACTGTAAAAGGACCAGTAGTTATGCTAGGATATTATAAAAACGATGAAGAGACAAATAAGGTATTAAAAGATGGATGGTTTAGAACAGGAGATTATGGATACATAGATGATGATGGATTTATTTATATTACAGGAAGAAAAAAGGATATAATCGTTTTAAGAAATGGAAAAAATGTATATCCACAAGAAATTGAATTTTTAATAAATAAAATACCATATGTAGCAGAATCATTAGTATACTCAAGAGATAAAAGTAAAACAGATACAATGTTATGTGCAAAAATAGTATATGATAAAGAACATATAAAAGAATTTTTAGGAGAAAAAACAGAAAAAGAATATAAGGAAATAATTTGGGAAGAAATAAAGAAAATAAACCAAACATTGCCAGTATTTAAACATATAAAAAATATAACTATAACAACAGCACCTCTTGCAAAAACAACAACACAAAAAGTTAAGAGATATGAGGAATTGAAAAGTTTAGTGTAAAATTTGATTAATAAAAAAGATTTAAGATTAAAATAATTTAATTTAAGATTAAAATAAAAAAAATAGTAAATAATACAAATATAAGTAAAAAAACAAGCTATATTTTAGTTTTATAACAAAATGAAAAATAAAAAAACAGAAAGAAATCAAAAATGAAACTAAAAATATCTGAAAGAAAGGATTGGTTCATGTGGCAAAAAAGAAAAAAATGAGTCCACTAAAAAAAGTAATCCTAACTACAATATTTGTATTATTTTTATGGATAGCAGGTTTCTATATATACATTACATATCAAAACATAGAAATAGACAACCAAAATTATGAAGCACAAAAAACATTATCCACAGAAGAAGAACAAACTGTGGAAAAAGCAGAAGAAAATAGCAAAAAAATAGCAGATATGATAGAAGAAACAACACAAAGTGTAGTAGGAATTTCAAAACTAAAAAGTGTAGGAAATTCAATTTTTTCAAACTCAAATGAAGACGAGCTAGGATTAGGAACAGGAATAATTGTAAGTGAAGATGGCTATATATTAAGCAATGAGCATGTAACAGGAAGTAAATATAGTAAATGTTATATCACTTTAGAAGACGGAAAAAAGTATCAGGGAACAGTAATGTGGAGTGATAGCAATGTAGATTTATCAATAACAAAAATAGAAGCAAAAAACTTACCATATGTAACATTAGGAGATTCAAGTAAAATAAGAGTTGGAGAAACAGTATATGCTATTGGGAATCCAATAGGATTTGAATTTAGAAGAACAGTCACATCAGGAATAATTAGTGCAAAAAACAGAAGTGTAAAATTAGAAGAAAATAATTCCATGACATATATGTCAGATTTAATACAAACAGATGCAACAATCAATCCAGGAAATAGTGGAGGTCCACTAATTTCACCAAATGGAGAAGTGATAGGAATAAATACAGTAAAAATAACATCTGCAGAAGGAATAGGTTTTGCAATACCAATAAATATTATAAAAAATGTAATTGAAAGTTTTAAACAAACAGGAACATTTGAACAAGCAACAATTGGAATATATGCATATGATAAACAAGTAATACCATATTTAGATAGTAGTATAAGTTTTGAAGATGGAATCTATGTAGCAGAAATAACAAAAAATGGTCCTTGTGATAATACAGAGTTAAAAGAAGGGGATATTATAGAAAAAATAGATGGAAAAAAATTAAGCACAATGAATGACCTGCGAGAATACATCTATAGTAAAAAACCAGGAGAGCAGGTCATACTTAATTTTAAAAGAGGTAAGATAAGTAAGGAGATTACTGTTACATTAGGAAAAACCAATAATTGAATTAAGTAGAGAATGCATCGACTAGGAAACGATTAAGGAAGGAATCACTACTATTAATGAGTGAATTAAGTAAAAAATACTAAAATTATAAATTTTATTCAAATTAATAGTATTAATTCTACTCAAAATTAATAGAATCTTGAAATTTAATTTTTCGAGAGTAATCCCTAGTTTCAGGATTTGAAAGAACAACTTCAGAGCGATTTTGCTTTAAAAATTCTACAATTTCATAAAGGTTAATCCAAATTTCATTAGGACTATCAACTTGAGATTCATCAAAAATAAGTTGCATCCCAAAATGTAAATGAGGAACATTAATATTATTAACATTTTCCTTAACACTATATCCTGTCATACCAAGATATCCAATAACATCACCAGCAGATACCATAGAGCCTTCTTCTAAATTTGGAACATAAGGATGATTTTTACGAAGATGTGCATAATAGTAATATCTTTTACCATCAAGACTACGAATTCCAATACGCCAACCGCCATATTGATTCCACCCTAAATGTTCCACAGTACCAGATTCAACAGCAATAATAGGAGTACCAATACTTCCCATTAAATCATTACCTAAATGAACTCTTTTAAATCCATATGAGCGTGAATTACCAAAATCATCATAATGACTAAAGCTATAATTCTTGGCAATAGGAAGAAAAGCTTTTAAACCATACCTATTTTCAAAATAAGTAGTGTCAGAAGCGGAAGAATTTACGGAATTATTGGAAACTTCAATAGAATAATTACCAATAAAACCTCCCAAAACAGCAGAATAAGCTTCCAAATAATAAGAGTAATATTTCATAGAAGAAGTCAATTCTTCCATACTTTTACCAGATTTTAGTTCAGAAACTAATTTATCCAAATCACTAGGACTAAAATTCTTAAAATCACCACCATTTTTACAAGCAAGATAAGCTAATAATTCAATCCAATTAAAAACAACATCTTCGCTATTATTATGTGATTTAATGTCTAATTCAGAAGTCAATTTCATTGCCTCACAAGTAACATTAAAATCAACCCACTTTATATAATCATCAGAGTTATCTTGAGAAGAATCTGAACTTTCAGAATTAGAGTCATCATTCTCTTCATTATGAGAGAAAGAGAAATATAATAAGCAAGATGAAAGTATTATTATAAACAAAGTTATTAATAAAGTTAATATAAATATTTTTTTATTTATGACAAAAGAATGGATAAACACATAAATCCCCCCATAAAATATATTATAAAATTAAAAAAATAGAACACAAAAAGGTTAAATTATAGAGATAGCATCCTGTAATAAATAAAAAATGAACTTTGACAACAAATTACCCCCTAATATATAATTTCAATATAGACAA
>CALXJT010000019.1 GCA_944388695.1 uncultured Clostridia bacterium | reverse complement strand
GTATTACAATTAATGTAGTGTACAACTTAAATATATTATTTAATATCTAAACTATATTTTACTTTTACAATTCACTTATTAAAAAAACATAAATAATGTAGATTCAAAATATTGACTGACAAAATATATAATGTTATAATAAACCGAAACGAAAGGAAGAAGAACAAATGAATATAAATCTAGATAACAATAACCCTATAGGAAAAAAGAACATAGCAATTTACGCAGTTGCGATTGCTGTATGTATTTTAGCTCTAGTAGTTGTAGCATGTATTATTGTTCTAGGTAATGACTTTACAAACAGCATCTTTGGTATAAAAAACAAAGAAATGAAAACTGAAGAAGAGGAAGCAAAATTAATAGCTGAATTTGATACACTTTTTAACAATAATGTACAATATGGAAATAATAGTATAGAAATAAAGAAAAAAGATACAGATAAAGAAACAATATATACAGGATATGAAAAAAAAGAAAATGATGCTGGAAATTATGACATAGATTTAAAAATCCCATACATTAATATAGATTTACCTGGAATAGAAGAATATAATCAAGAAATATATGATATTTTTCAAGCAAAAGCTGAAAGTGTTTTAGCCTCTGAAAATAAAAATATAATATACACTTTAGAATATCAAGCATATATAGAAGATAACATTTTATCACTAATAATACGTTCTACATTAAAGCAAGGAAGTCAACCACAACAAGTTGTAGTTCAAACATATAACTATGATTTAGAAAATCAAAAAGGAATAACACTAAAAGATGAAATATCTCACTTAAATTTAAATGAAGAAGAAGTTCAAAATAAAATAAGAACTGAAATACAAGAAGAACAAGAGCAAGCAGAAAGTCTCCAAGAATTAGGTTATACTATATTCTCACGAGATGTAAATAGTGACATATATAATATAGATAATACATCTTTATTCTTTGTTCATAATGAGAACTTATATATTATATATGCATATGGAAATGATGCCCTTACAAGTGAAATGGATATCATCGTTATATAATAACTTATATGCATTTTACTTATTAAAATCATAAATGTTACAAATCATAAAGGCTGAATGCCAATATTTGGGGTGAAAAACTTTGAAAGTTTTCTACCTCAACTTTTTTCGTTAAAATCATAACCACCAGTAAAACGCGGGATTTTTTTTATCCAACAAAAAACGAAGAATTTTCATTCTTCGTTTTTTGTTGAAAATAAAAGGGGATGTTTTTAATTTTAAATCAGTATTTCTTAACTGATTATGTTTGAATTATAACTTGGTTTTTTGTCCATTGTGTGAATAGATAATGAAAATTCATAAAAATTTTATTTTTTTATAATAATTTTTTAAGGCTGTTCTCCTAAAGTTACAGTTAACTCTCTTTCTTGCCCTTCTCTATTAACCTTAATTTTCATTTCATCACCAATTTTATGAGAATTCTTTATTTTATTTAACTCATCCATTGTTGTAATTTTTGTTCCATCAGCTTCAATTATAACATCACCTGGTTTTATTCCAGCTTTTTCAGCACTTGAAAAATCTTCAATTGATTTAACATATACACCAACAACTAAATTATATCTTTTTGCAGTTTCCTCATCTAAATCCATACCAGTCAAACCTATATATGGTCTTTTTACCTTACTATATTCAATCAATTGATTTGTAATATCTGTTGTAGAATTTATTGGAATAGCAAATCCGATACCTTCAATATCTTCACCAGATAATTTTAATGTATTTATACCGATAACTTTACCTTCACTATTTACTAGTGCTCCTCCACTATTACCTGAATTTATAGCTGCATCTGTTTGAATTAATGTATATTGTTTTCCATCAGAATCTGTTACTTCTCTATTTACTGCACTAATTATTCCACAAGTTACAGTACTATCCATACCAACAGGATTTCCAACAGCCATTGCAAATTCCCCAACTTTTATTGAATCTGAATCTGCAAACTCTGCTTTTGGTAAATCTGTTTTATCTATCTTTATAACTGCTAAATCTGTTTGTTCATCTTTTCCGACAATTTGAGCTTCATATTCTGTTGTATCATTAAATAAAGTTACTGTAATTTTACTAGCTTCAGAAATTTGATAGAAGTTATCTGAATCGCTATCTGCTGTAGATATTACATGATTATTTGTTAAAATATATCCATCTTCACTAATGATTATTCCTGAACCAGAAGCTGTGGCAGTTGCTGTTGATGTTGGTCCACCAAATATTGAAAGCATTGAATTATTTACTGTATATTCTACTTTAATTCCAACAATAGATGGTAATATTTTATTTGCTGCATATACAGCTGTATCTGAATAATTATTCAATGATATTTGTGATACATATCCACTTCCCTCATTAGATGTTGAATCAGAATCACTATTACCACTCAAACCAGATGTATTACCTAAAATTTTAGTTCTTATTGAAGGAACACCAAAACATGTACCTACTACTAATGCACATCCTACCACTCCACTAAAAAATGGTAATAATACACTCTTTCCGAACCCTGATTTATTCTTAACTTTTTTTGCATTATATGGGTTAGTACTTACAACTGTTTTAAAATTTGAATTTTTATTTTCTGCATTTTCTACTTTTTCTTTTTTAATGTTTATGTTTTCGTTTTCTCCCATAAAAATTACCTCCTAAAAATAAAATATATTAAAAACTATTATATATTAAAGTTGTTTAACTATATAATAACCTAAATTTATTATAGAATACAATAGATTTGTGAATTTTTTGTGAAAAGAATGTAACAGTTCGCAAAAAAGAAAAATTCTGTTGACTATTTAATTATTTTAAGTTATTATATATATATTAGAATTTTATAAAGAAATGAGGAATCTATCAATTATGTTATGTTCAGAATGTCAAAAAAATCCCGCAATTCTATTTTTCGAGAAAATAGAAAATAATCAAAAAAAGTGGGAAGGTTTATGTTATAATTGTGCAAAAAAAAGAGGAATTGACCCTATTGAAACTTTAAGACAACAAAACGAAGTTCTTAATAATGATTCTGTAAATTTAGATGATGTTTCAAAGCAATTTGAATCAATCTTCAAAGATTTAGCAGAAAATATAAATTTAGAAGATTTAGGAAATATCAGTGGTGCCATTGCTTTTGGTAATCCACCAGATGGTATAAATAATGAAGATGATAGTGAAGATGGAAGTCACAAAGCTTCTGGTACAGCTATACCTTTAGGAGCAATCTTCACAAATATGTTTGATGGAAAAAATTCATCAAATCATATGCAAGATGATGGTCAAGCACCAAATGGTGAAAAGAAAAGAATAAAAGTTGACAAAAAGAAAAATGTAAAACAAAATAAAAAGAAAAAATATCTAGATACTTTTGGAACTAATTTAACAAATAAAGCTAAAAATAATGAACTTGATATTATAATAGGAAGAGATAAAGAAATTCAAAGAATGATTCAAATTTTAAATAGACGTTCAAAAAACAACCCTTGCCTAATAGGTGAACCTGGTGTTGGTAAAACAGCTATTGCACAAGGATTAGCAATTAAAATTGCAAATCAAAATGTACCAGCTAAACTTTTAAATAAAGAAGTATATCTTTTAGACATGACTTCTATTATAGCAGGAACTCAATTTAGAGGTCAATTTGAATCAAGAATGAAAGGTATTATAGATGAATGTATCCAATATGGTAATATTATTCTAGTTATAGATGAAATTCACAATATCATAGGAGCTGGTGATGGTGAACATTCTATGAATGCAGCAAACATTTTAAAACCTGCCCTATCAAATGGTGAAATCCAATTAATTGGTACAACAACTCTAAAAGAATATCGTAAATATATAGAAAAAGATTCAGCATTGGAAAGACGTTTTCAACCAGTTCTTGTTGAAGAACCAAATATTGAAGATTCAATTGGTATCCTAGATGGTATTAAAAAATATTATGAAGAATATCACAAAGTAAAAATTTCTTCAGATGTAATAAGACAAGCAGTAATTATGTCTGAAAAATATATTCATGACAGATTCTTACCTGACAAAGCAATAGACATATTAGATGAAGCATGTTCTCGTATAAATTTAGAAAATAAAGATCTATATAAATTAGAAATGTTAAAAAGAGAACTTGAATCTGTTCAAGCAGAAAAAGAAGATGTTATAGCAGCAGATTCAACAGAAGATTATCAAAGAGCTGCTGACTTAAAAACAAGAGAATGTCAACTAATAGAAGAAATAGATAAAATTAATAAAAAAATGAAATTGAAAAATCTAACAGTTCAAGATATAGCATCTGTTATTGAAAGTTGGACTAAAATTCCTGTCAAAAAAATAACAGAAGCTGAAACACAAAAACTATTAAATCTTGAAACTAATCTTCATAAAAGAATTATTGGTCAAGAACAAGCTGTAAGCACTGTTGCAAGAGCAATTAGAAGAAATCGTGCTGGTTTACAAAGTACAAAAAGACCACCATCATTCATATTTGTTGGACCTACAGGTGTTGGTAAAACAGAACTTGCAAAAAGCCTAGCTTATGAAATGTTTGGATCTGAAGATGCTATGATTCGTATTGACATGTCAGAATATATGGAAAGTCATTCTACATCAAAACTAATAGGTGCACCTCCAGGATATGTAGGATATGATGATGCAGGACAATTAACAGATAAGGTAAAAAGAAAACCTTATTCAATAATTCTTTTAGATGAAATTGAAAAAGCACATCCAGATGTATTCAATATATTATTACAAGTTCTAGATGATGGAAAATTAACTGATAGTCAAGGAAATTCAGTTAGTTTCGCAAATACAATAATAATTATGACATCAAATGCTGGTTCTAATTTAAATACAAATTCTATTGGATTTGGAAAACAAACTGTAGATAAAAATAAAATCGAAGACAGCCTAAAAGAAGTATTTAGACCAGAATTCCTAAATAGAATTGATGAAATTGTTGTATTTGATTCACTTACAACTGACGAATTATTAAAAATCATTGATTTAATGCTTGAAGATACAAAGAAAGCTTTAAATGATAAAGACATAAAATTAGAAATATCTGATAGTGCAAAACACTATATTCTAGATAAAGGAACTAATATAAAATTTGGTGCAAGACCATTAAGAAGAGCTATTCAACGTTATGTTGAAGATGAAATAGCAGAGAAAATATTAAGAGGGGAAATATTTGACGGTCAAACTATTAAAATTGATATTAATGATAATAATGAACTATCATTTGATACTATTAATTAGTATACACAATTAATTGATAATAAAAAAAGGAGAATTTATATGTTAAAATATGTACCAAACACACTTACAGTATTAAGATTTATTTTAATACCATTTATACTTTATTTTATATTTACAGGAAACTATCTATTAGGTTTCATTTTCTTCACATTATCTGGTATCACAGATATTTTAGATGGAACTATCGCAAGAAAATTTAACCTAATATCAAACTTTGGAAAACTAATGGATCCCCTTGCTGATAAATTAACTCAAATTTCAGTACTTGCTTCATTAGTTATCCTAGATATTATCCCTTTTTGGATATTAGTAATCGTAGTTGCAAAAGAATTAATTATGATAATAGGTGCTTCTTTCCTATATGGAAAAGATGTTGTAGTTTATAGTAAATGGTATGGTAAACTTGCAACTGTCCTATTTTATATAGCTATTGTATTATCATTGATTACTAAACAATTTAATTTATCAGGAATATGGTCAAACATCGCTTTAATTCTTTATTGCATTGCTATATTTGCTACTATATTTTCTCTTGCTATGTATATTAAATGCTTATATCAAAGAGGATTTATCGATAAAGAAGATTTAAAGAAGGAAAAACAACAAGTTATTATAAAAAGAAAAGATGATTAAAAAGTCGAACATTGGGGACACTCCTTTTTGTTCGGATAGAAAAATTTTTAAATTTTTCTATCCGAACAAAAAGGAGTGTCCCTAATATTCGAAAAAAAGTGCCTCCCTCCAAAAAAGAGAACTCAACATTCAAAAAGAAATACTCCCCTACATCAACATTCGACTTTCTTTCACTCACCTTTTTCTAGTTTTGTCTCCAATTTTTTTATAAACAAATTAGTATCAACCATCTCTTCCTTATGAAAAGAACAAAGACATAAATTATCTACAAAATTATCATTTATTTCAAAAATTTTAAAACATTCTCTATCATTATCTTTATCATTATTATTCAAAAATCTTTCAGCCCCAATCTCCAAAACATTTTCTAAACTATTCAAACCAAGTTTTCCTGCAATAGGAGCATATATCTCAACAGTTTCTTTTGCTATTGAAATTTGTTTCGTTCTATCTAAATATTGTAAAGTATATACATTATGCAATCTATCTGCAAGTTTTAATAAAATTACCCTCACATCTTTTTCCATCGCATGAAATAATTTTTTATAATTCTCTTCTTTCATTTGCTCATTTGTTAAAAAACTTTTCTTTAATTTTGTAACACCTTCTACAACACCTGCTATCTCTTCCCCAAATTTCTGATAAACATCATCATATGTTGCCGTAGTATCTTCTATTACATCATGTAATAATGCTGCACTAATTGTTACTACATCTAATCCCATTTTTGATACTACATATGATACAAAAAGAGGATGTATTATATATGGTTCTCCTGACTTTCTTTTTTGATTACAATGTTTCTCATATGCAAAATCATATGCTTCTTTTATAATCTCCTTATCATTTTCACTACATTGTGCTTCTCTCAAAATATCTTCTATTTTAAAATTTCTCATAAACATCCCCTTTCTTTTGTTTGTTAAAATAATCTATTCTCAATAAAATAATTTATCCTTTACAAAATAAATTTTATTTCTTCCGCCATACAGTTTTATAGACTTTTATAGATTTTTATAGACTTCTATACACTTTAATATACATTCATACATTTTAGTAAATTAAAAAATAATCTTTAATTAAAATTCTCCTCTTATTGAATAATAACGACAAACATTATATAGATTTCCCTCTTCTGTTGAAAATACACTTCCATTGTTTCCATTCGATTCTTTTAAAAGTCTTTCATCCAATGTATCCTTACATATCGTACAAACTCCATTTTTATTTATAAAATTCGCAAGCTTTTCATGAATTTCAAATGTAAATTCTGGATGTACTTCTGCAAGTAAAGGACAATATGTACATCTAATCTGATCTTCTTCTAACCAAATTTGTAATCCTGTTCCCCCGATTAGCACAATATGTATGTATTGTTTTCTGACATAAATTCATTTGTTCTTGATTTAAAAATATTCTTGGTAAAACTATTTTCAAATTTTTTTGCTTTGCAATTTCCTCAATATCTTTTACTATCCTTTTCCAATTCTGTGGTTTTACATGATTAAGTGGAATTTTTTTATTTTTTAAAGACTCAAAACTACCTGCATGAAAAGTAAACCATTTAATTCCGAATTTATCATAATAATATTCTATAATATCATAATAATCATCTTGATTAATTTCCCATAAAGTTGGTTGTATTTTTACAGGAATGCCATTTTCTATACAAAACTCTATTGCTTTATCTATCTCTTTTAAATCTAATTTTTTTGTTCCTTTTAAATAACTCATTTTTTCTTCATCTAATGTATCTATACTATAACTCATATATGATATATACTTTGCATCTAATCCTTCCGTCAATTTTTTTATTACAGAATATGCCTTAAACCCTGATGAAGAAAACATTACATTAATATTATTTTTTATAAACTCTTTTGCTGCTTTATTACAAAATTCTGTATCAACAGATACATCTGGATTACCAAGTAAATATGCATTTTCTAAATTAGGTAATTTCTTAATAATCTCTTTTATCTGTTCTATTGTACCTTGATATGGCTTCTTACCTTTTATATAGCCATCCTGTGTACAACCTATACAATTACAAGAACACTTTTCTTTGCCATAAGTTCCTGTATATAATGTTAAATCAGTAACTTTTTCTAAACCAACATCTCGATTCATACATGTCCCTCCATCTCTTTTTGATATATTTTATGCTTGTAATTTTAAAAATATGACAAAGAAAAGTAATTTATTCAAAGTCCTCTAATATCTGACTTAAATTTTCTTTTCCATACACTTTTAACCCATCTCTAAAATTAATTTTATCTGTTTCTGGTAAATATTCTACAGAAATTTCTGTAGTTTCATATTCTTCTTCAACACCATCTACAACTCTATAAACATTCAAAAATCCATTTTCATCTCTTATTACGAAATGTTCTCCACATTCGCCACTCATATCCTTTGACAATATTACTTCATTACTTACAAATTTTTCTACATACCATCCCTCATAATCCTTAATAAATTCATCTTGTGTCATATTTACATATTCTTGAGGCATATTTAAGTACTCATTTGTAATATGGTCACAACTTGTAAAATGTCTTTTCAATGTTAACGAACAATTAGGTGAAATTTTTACATCTTCAACACCACTTGTACTTATTGTATTTTCTTCCTGCTCCATCTGTTCCCATTCTTCAGTGCATTCATCAGTAATCTTCTCTGATAAAACTATATTTTCTTCTATCCCTTCTTTATTTTCTTGCTGAAAACTCCCATAAATTCCGATTCCAATAAAGATTGCAAAAAAGACTACTAATATGGAAATTAAAATTAAGATTGCTTTATTTATATTCATTAATATTCCCCCCTAAATAGTACTAAAAATTACATTTTAATTAATTTATATTAGTATGCACGATTTAGTTGGAAAATATTCACAAATATTACAAAAAACAAATATTATAAAAAATTGAGCAAGTATTAGGAAAACGAACATCAGGGACACGCCTTTTTGTTCGAAAAATTTCCGAACAAAAAGGCGTGTCCCCAATGTTCGCCCCAACTAATTCTCCACTTCTATTTTCCCGTCTCTAGCAACATAGATATCTATTTCTCCATCTTCATCTGTTCTATAAATTTCTGCATTCATCACTTTTAACCTATCTATTACAGTCTCACTAGGATGTCCGAATTTATTGGATTCACCCACTCCTATTAAAGCTATTTGTGGTTTTACTATCTCTAAAAATTCTACAATAGACGAAGTTTTAGAACCATGATGTGCTACTTTTAATATATCAGATTCTAATATACTTAAATTATTTTGATATTTACTTATTATTTCTCTTTCTGCAATTTCTTCTACATCGCCTGTAAATAATATTGAAAAATCATTATATATTAACTTACAAATTAACGAATTATTATTCAATGAATTTTCTTGTATTTCATTACTAGCACTTGGCCATAAAATATCTATATAAGTATATTTATCTATATTTATCCTTTGCCCTGCTTCTACAATATTTAGCTTCATGTTCTTGTTTCTTACTATATCTTCAAGCTTTTCACAGTTTTCTGAATTTTCAAATTGTCTTCCAATTATAATATTACCAATTTTTAATTCTTCTATTAGAGAAATTAAACCTCCTACATGGTCGTAGTCAAAATGACTGATAAAAATGTAATCTACAGAAGTATAGCCTCTATCAAGTAAATATGGTACTAAAATATTTTTACCAACATCATAAGAACTATTTATACTACCTCCCCCATCTATTAAAATTGTTTTATTCCCTGGTGTTTCTATAAAAGTACAATCACCTTGTCCAACATCTACAAAATGAATTTTTAATTTTTGTGGATAGAAATAAATTGAAACAAATATTAGAACAAAAACTATAACTATCAAACTTATTTTTTTTGAATTTTGTTTATAAAATTTCATAAGTCTATATTTGATTAGTGAAATGATATTACGAAATCTTATTTGAGAATAATTTAAATTTTTAGAATAATAATTATTTACGAAAAACAATATAAGTACCAATAAAAAATAATATATGAAAATAATAAATAAATTTAATGTAGGAATATAAATTTTAGCAAAAGGTAATTTACCTATATTTGAAATAACTAGTAAAATTCTTACACCTATATCTATATAAAAAGCAATAAATTTTGCCAAAAACGAATTTATGAAAATTAAAATAATAAATATAAACCCGCATATCATCAATGGCTCTATAATCAAATTAACTAAAACATTAGAAATTAAGAAATATGTATTAAAAACATTAAAATGATATAATAATAATGGTAAAATAAAAATTTGAGCTGAAATTGTTACTGAAACATATTCAGAAAAAATTAATACATATCTAACTCTAATTTTATAGAGAAATGAAAACTTTTTTCTTGATTTCTTAAATAGTAATTTTAGAAAATTTAATATCTTTTTTTGCATTAAAATTATGCCTATTGTTCCACCATAAGATAATTGTAAACCTAAATCTAGAATAATAAATGGATTGACTATAAGTAATATTAGGCATGATAAACTAATAGATGTTATTATATCATTCTTTGAATAAAATATTTTAGAAAGAAGTAATAATACTCCCATTATAACCGCTCTTGCTACAGCTCCTGAAAATCCTATCATAAAGAAATAAAAAAATATTACTAAAACTGAAATAATGTATGTTTTTCTTTTTCCAAAAATTTTACCTAAAATTATAGATATTCCAACCATTAAATAAGTCATATGTGTACCTGAAACTGCTAAAACATGAGATAAACTAGAATTTCTAAAATCCTCTTGAACTTCATCTGAAATTTCTGAAATATCACCTAATATTAATCCCTTTATTACTGCTCCGGTTTCTGGTGGTAAAAACTCATCGATTTTTTTCTTTGCTTTTTCCTGCACAAATTTAGATATTTTTAATACTGAAAATTTACTGTTCTCATCTATCTCTAAAATTTCATCTACATTTAAAGTTCCTATAATGTTCTTTTGTTTTAAATATTCATTATAATCAAAACCTCCATAATTTCTTCTTTTCTCTGGAAGTAAAAATTCAGCTGATATTATCAATATATCACCATATACTAGTTCTTCTATATTAATATTTTTATATTTTTTTGGAATATTAATGTAAAAATAATATGTTCTAAATTTTTTCCAATTAATTTTTAATTTATATCTATAATAGTATTCTTTTTCTTCTGCATTACTTACTAAAACACCTTCTAAACAAACTCTATCTTGTTTTTGAAAATAACCTTGAATATCATCACGTTCTTTATTTTTTATTATTACATATGAATTGGAAAAAATAGAAATAAAAATTATTATAAAAATAGAATTCAATGAAATATATAATTTTACATATCTAAAATATCTTCTTACAGAAAATAAATATCTATTTACTTCTTCAGATTTTTTATATCTTTTAAAATTTTTTTCATCCTTAAGTTTCTTAAATTTTTTTGTCATATAATAGATTATAAAAAACAGAATATAAAAGAAGGCAATACTAAAAGAAAAGTATAGCCCCCATAATATACCTATAATATAACCTATCAGGACAATTAAAATCGGTCGTCCCTTCATAATCCTCCTCTTGGTTTTATATTAATATTTAAAAAATTCTCCTTGCACAATTATAATTTGTATTATAATATCCAGATAAAATCGTATCTGTTGTTACACCTCTTGAAGGATTAGCTGCATGAACTATCTTTCCTCCTCCAATATATATTCCAACATGATTTATTGGACTGCAAAACATTATTAAATCACCTAATTGTAAATCACTTCTACTAACTTTAGTACCATTTTGTGCTTGAGAAGATGCTGTTCTATTTAATGTAACGCCAAAATGTTTATATACATAACTTGTAAAACCTGAACAATCAAATCCTGATGGTGAACTTCCACCATATTTATATGGTTTACCTATAAAACTCATTGCATATGAAGCCACTTCAGAGCCTTTTGAACTTGAAGAATTATTTGACGAATCACTTGAAGCTGTATCATTTGATTCTTCATTTTTAGAGTTATCTACATCTGTAGAACTTCCTGTATTTTGATTTTCTGACGCATTTGATTCTTCTGAATTCTCTGTTCTTGAAGTTGTCATACTTCTAGAAGATGTTTGTCTTGTTGATGACAATAAATTAGTTGCAATATAACCTTCAATTCCATTTACTCTAATATGTGACCATCCACCTTCTTCTGATATAACTTCTACTGCTGTATTAATTGTTACTTGAGTTATTGCCTCTGAAGATTTATCTGCTCTACTTCTAACATTTACAGTTTGAGCATTAACATACATTATATTTGATTGTGTTTCTTGTTCATTTGATTGTTCTGTCTGTTCTGCTTGTTCTCCCTCGCTTTGCTCACCTTGTGCTTCTTGTTCTGTATTAGTCCCACTTTGTACTTTTTGAATTTGGTCTTCTCTTACCCATCCTTGATATTCATCATTAGAAATATTTACCCATCCATTCATTTTCTCTAAAAGTTTTACTTGAGTCTTTGCTTCTAATGTTGTAGTATCTAAAGCATTTATTAAAGGTACTATTTTTAAATTTGTAATATACATTACTTCATATGTAGAATTTTTTTCATCCTCTGTTAATTCATTAGGATTTTGATTTGTAGTTGCTTCACTTCCGACATTTTCTCCAGTTGAATTTGTGTTTTCAGTTAAAGTAGTACCTGAAGTTGAATTTGTATTTTCTACACTACTGTCTCCAGTAGATGTATTAGTATTTGAATTATTATCTGTATTTGATGTATTTTCAGCACTTGTATTATTCTCTTCACTAGAAGTATTGTCTGTAGATGAAGTATTATTATCTACATTTGAGCCACCATTTTCTGATGAAGATGAAGAATCTTGAGATACATCTAATAAATCTCCTCTTAAATATCCTGTAATTCCATTAAATCTTACTTGATACCAATCTCCACTTTGTGATAAAATCTCTACCTCATCGCCTTGAGATAATAATTCTAGGACTCTTGAATCTTGAGTTGCTTCTTCTCTTAACCTTGCGGTTTCTACTATTACTTTTGAAGTATCTGCTGCTAAACTTAATGTAATTTGAAATATTAAAATTAAGCTAATTAATCCACATACTAGTACACTTTTTATTTTTCTCTTCATTTCATTGCTCCTTATTTTCCGTTTATATTAATACATACTTTTAGCAGTATATAATTGTTTTTTCCAAAAGTCAAGAGATAGAAAATATGTAAATAATAGTATTCTATACCACTTTTTATCAATTTTCTTCAATAAATCTCCTCTTTTTAGATATTTTTATCAATTTGTGGTAATAATTGCTTTTTACGAGATACTACACCCTCTAAAAAAGCTGTATCATTTTCTAATTCTATACCAAATCCATTTTCTACTGCATCTACTCTTTCACCAATAGCTATAATTTGTGAATTACTATTTAATATATCTGTAATTGCTAAAACAAATAAAGCTAAACCATCATTATTAATTTTGCTTTTAATTGCTGTTTTTAAACTTTCTCCTCTTTTCATTACATCTTCAATACTTACTGTATTTACTTGAGCTATTACAAATTTAGAACCATTTTTTTCTAAAGCTTTTGCATCTAATGATATTAATTCTTCTTCTGAAAAATCATCTAAATCAGTACCTGCTTTTAACATTTCTAATCCATATTTCTCTATATCTAAATCTGCAATTCTTCCTAATTCTTCTAATACCTTTTTATCAAATTCAGTTGTAGTTGGAGATTTTAATAATAATGTATCTGAAATAATACTACTTGCCATCAAAATAGCTTCTTTCTTCTCTATTTCAATTCCATTATTTTTAAATTCTTCAAATAAAATTGTAGCTGTACATCCATATGGTTTTGCATTATAATATAGTGGTTCTGAAGTTTCAAAATTTGCTATTCTATGATGATCTGTTACTCTTAATATTTTTGCTTTTTCTATTCCTTCTACACTTTGATTAAATTCATTATGATCAACTAAAAATACTTCTTGTCCTTCTTCTACATTCTCTAATAATTCTGGTGCTTGAATTTTTAAATAGTCTAAAATATATTGTGTTTCTTTATTTACATTTCCTAATCTTCTTGCTTCTACATTTGATATTCCACTTTTCTTATATAAAATTTCACTTACTAAACTTGAACAGATTGAATCTGTGTCTGGATTTTTATGACCAAATATATAAATTTTTTTATCCATAGTTAACCTTCCTTTATAATTAATATATTTAGGTTTTTTATTTGGATTTACCTATAAACCATTTAATTTTTTTATTTGAATTTATCTAAAAATTAATCAAATTTTTAGATTAAATAATATCTAGTTTTTATAAATAATTTATATTTCTATATTATATAATATTTAGTTTTTATAAATAATTTATATTTTTATATTATATAATATTTAGTATTTATAAATAATTTATATTTTTATATTATATAATATTTAGTATTAATAAATAAATTATATCTTAATTTACTTTCGCTTTTAATTATTTCAATATTTAAGTTTCATTTTAATTTTAGAAGTATTCTATTTATTTCTAATCAATATTCCTATTAGATTTTAAATTGCTTAAATTACTCTTATATTTTATTCATAGAATCTTGTTCCTCTTTTGCTTTTACCAATTCTTCTAATTCTTCTTTTGAAATCTCATATTTTTTATTACAAAAATGACATGTAAGTTCAGCTTTTCCATCTTCTTTCAAAATTTCTTGTAATTCTTCTTTTGGTAATGATGACATAGCTGACTTCATATAATCTTTTGAGCAATCACAAAAATATTTAGGTGTAATATCATTACTAATTAATTTTACATTATCGTCACCTGAAATATTTTTAGCAATCTCTTCTAAAGTCATTCCTTTATCTAACATTTTAGAAATTGCTCCTGCTTTAAATATTGCTTGTTCTATTTTAGTAATATCTTCTTCAGTTGCATCTGGCATAGGTGTAATAATATATCCTCCAGCTGATTTTATACCATTTTTATCTACTAATACTCCTAAAGAAACTGCTGTATTTCTTTGTTCTGATTTAACAAAATATTCTGCAAAATCTTGTGCAATTTCTCCTGAAACTAATGGGCATATACCTATATATGGCTCTTTTAGTCCTATATCTTTAACAACATTTATATAGCCATTTGTTCCTACAGCTGCTCCAACATCAATTTTTCCATCTTCTATATTTGGAATATCTACAACATTTTCTGTAACATAACCTTTAACTTCTGCTAAAGAATTTGCAGTAACTAACATTGTACCAATAGGTCCATCACCTTTTAATTGTATTGTTAATTTATCTGTTTTATTCTTCATCTCTGAAGCCATAATTGAAGATATTGTTAATAATCTACCAAATGCCGCTGTAACTACTGGACTTAAATCATGTACATCTCTTGCTGTTTGAACTAAATTAGTAGTTCTTGCACAAATTATAGATACTCTACCATCATATGCCAAAAATCTTTCTATTATATCTTCCATTTAATTTCCTCCTGTTTTTAGTTTATAATACTTATTTATATAATTAATCAAATAAATATCATATTAATTTATCTATACTACATATCAGAATAAACTAAAAAATTTTTTAAATTTTTAGTTAATTGATATATATTTTTTATCACATCAAAAAATAATCTTATGTATCTATTTATATAACAAATAAAAGTTTACATTATTAAATTTATTCCTAATAAAATTATTTCTATATTTCTATAAAAAATCCATCTTTTAAAAATAAATCTATTTATATTCTATATGTATCTATAACTACTTTATATAATAAAGAAAATGAAGGAATAATTCCCCCATTCCTCTTATATATAAAAAGATATTTTTTACATAGTATATTAAAACATTATATTAAACAATAAAATTTAAACTTATACATTTAAGCATAATAATATTTTATTTCATCTATTTTTGTAAACTCTATTGCTAAATAAATTTATAACTAATCTTGTTTTTCAAACATATCTTTTCCAACTCCACATATAGGACATACCCATGTATCTGGAATATCTTCAAATGCTGTTCCTGGAGCTATACCACTATCTGGATCACCTTTTTCTGGGTCATATACATAACCACATGCTATACATACGTACATAACTTCACCTCCTTTATTTAATTATCTATTCATGCATTTCAAACATATCTTTTCCCTCTCCACAAACAGGACATACCCAATCATCCGGTAAATCTTGAAAAGATGTACCAGGTGGAATACCTGCCTTTTCATTACCGAATTTAGGATTATAAATATATTTACATTGAATACATTCATAATTTTCTTTACCTGTTTTTTCTGGAGAAAAATTCTTATATCCTGCTGCAATTGCAACAATTACTATTAATAAAAATGATAACGCTTTCCATATACCACTATCACATAATATAACTGCAAACATTCCAAATATAGCTGAAATTCCATATAATATTAATACTGCTTGTTTTTGGTTATATCCTCTAGCAACTAGTCTATGATGTAAATGTCCTTTATCAGCTTTAAATACTGCTTTTATTGATTTCCCTTTTATTATTCTTCTAATTATTGCCATTAAAGTATCAAAAATTGGTAATCCTAAAACTATTAATGGTAAAACTATAACAGCTGCTGTATATGTTTTAGCTGAACCCAAAATCGAAATTATAGATAAGGCATATCCTAAAAAATTAGAACCTGTATCACCTATAAATGTCTTTGCTGGAGAAAAATTAAAAGGTAAAAATCCTACTAGAGCACCTGCTAATGCTGCAATTAATACTATTGAAACCATTGAAGAACCATTAAGCACAAATATTATTAAAAGTGAAACTGCCGAAATTACTGAAATTCCAGATGATAATCCATCTAACCCATCTATTAAATTAATTGCATTTGTAACAATAATTATCCATAATATTGTAATTATAACAGATGTTATTTCATGTATCTCTTCAAAATTCATAAATGGTAATGTAATTCCATCTATTCTTATTCCCGCAATTACCGCAACAATCGCTCCTAATAATTGACCTATAAGTTTTGTAATCGGTTTAATTGTTTTTATATCATCTACAATACAAAAAATTGAAATAATTATTATACCTATAAAAAAGCCTAATAATTTTTTTCCATATTGGTCAATATCAAATAAATTTATAGTTCCTTCCATACTCATAACTATTAATAAATATATTGTAGAAACTATAAAGCCTAATATAACTGCAGGTCCACCAAATTTAGGCATCGATTTCTTATGCATTCTTCTTTCATCTTTTGGAATATCAACAGCACCAACTTTTTTTGCTATCTTAATCGTATATGGTGTAGCAACAAATGCAACTACAAATGCCAAAACAAAAGCGATTGCAATATCTCCCCACATAACTATTCCTCCATTTATTTCATATTTCTATTTTCTATTTCTTCTACCATTTTTAGTCTTTCTTCATATTTTCCACCTTTAAATGGTGTACCTATCCAATTACGAATAATACAAATTGCTTCATTCACAGTAAGATAATCTCCACCTAAAGTAATTACATTTATATCATCATCTGATTTTGCAAATTTTGCTGATTCTTCATCATGAATTGATGCAGCTCTAATTCCTTTAAATTTATTTGCTACAACTGCCATTCCATATCCAGAACGACATAATAAAATTCCTGAATCAGCTTCTTTATCCTGTATTGCTTTAGCTACTTTTTCTGCATAAATAGGATAATCTGTCCTTTCTTCATTAGTTGTTCCAAAATCAATGTATTTTATTCCACTTTCATCAAAATATCTTTTTATTTCTTCTTTTAATTTATATCCTCCATGATCTGCTCCCAATGCTATCATATCTCTCACTCCTTCTTATGTTTCTTTCAACAATATATCACACTTCTATTGATATTACAATAAAATTTGTAAATTTCCAAATTTTTTTTGTAAACTATTGCATTTTTCGTATAAATATGGTAAAATGTCTAATGTTAATAATGTAATAAGACAAGAGGAGGTGCAAAAATGCCAAACATAAAATCAGCTAAAAAAAGAGTTAAAATAATTGAGAAAAAAACTTTAAGAAATAATATGATAAAATCTGGTTGCAAAACAGCTATCAGAAATTTTGAACAAGCTCTAGAAAATGGAAACATTGAAGAAGCTAAAACTCTATTTTCTTATGCAACTAAAAAAATAGATCAAGCTTGTGCAAAAGGTGTTATTGTAAAAAATACAGCAGCTAGAAAAAAATCTAATTTATCAAAAAAATTAAATGCTGCAATAGCATAAATAAAATAAAGATTATGCATAGTTTTTATTTAAAAAAACCTGTAGAGACTCTACAGGTTTTTTGATGGGCTATAAACTTTGTCTACAGTTACTTAATTATTATCAATATGCGCTCGCTCTTATGCTCGTATGTCCTTATACCATGATTTAATAGTTCGCGATTTTATCCGCCAGCTTCTTCACTTCTTCTTTAGAAGGAACTGTGTCCTTCTTAATCCAGCAATAAGAATTCTGGCTATCTGCCGGGGATATCACACATTTCACTCCTGGAAATTTCTTCTTCAAATTCCAAGTAAAATTATCAAGAACTGCTCGTTCTTCAAATTTTACTCTATAATCTTCCTTTAATTCTGTTACCTTTACATCCAGTTTTTCTTTGTTAATAAACATTTTTCTCCCTTCTGCCCATCATCAACATGTTACAAATTAATTATATCATAATTGTATATGTAATTCAAATTTAACATAAATCCACTTCATAAAATTTCCATTGAAACTAGTAAAAAAACATGCTATTATCAATTTAGGTGATACATATGATAAATAATTTAAAAAAAGCTTATTTAAATCTTGATAAAAAAGCCATAAAAATACTAAAAAAAGGATGGAAATTTTGCACAATATTATGCATAATTTCTCTTATAGCATTAATATACTATATCTTATTATCAGCAAATCCTTTACTATATAAAATAGGAATTTCTCTATTTAAATTAAGTATTACATTTGCTATCGAATTCTTGATTTGTGCTTATGCAGTTGACTTTATAAAAAAGACCTCAATGTAAATAACTACAAATGTAGATAACTATATCAAAAAAAGTACTAATTCTATGCAATTAACTTTATAAAAAATAACTTTTACATAAATATAATTAAACGACACATAGCTTAAATGCGATGTGTCGTTTATTTTCTATCCGCTTACTTCCTATCCGCTTACTTCCTATCCGTTTATTTCTTATCCATTTATTTCTTATCCGTTTATTTCTTTTAAAAACATTTCATTCAACATTTTAGGATTTGCTTTTCCTTTAGTCTCTTTCATAGCTTGTCCTACTAAAAATCCTAAAGCTTTATCCTTACCTGCTTTATAGTCTGCTACAGACTGTGGATTAGCTTCTAATACTTTTATTACAACTTCTTTGATTGCTCCTTCGTCTGAAATTTGAATCCAACCTTTTTCCTTTATTATTTCTTCTGGATTTCTTGGATTTTCAAATAATTCTTCTAATACCTTTTTACCTATACTTGAACTTATTGTTCCTTTATCAATTAAACTAACCAATTCAGCTAACTCTTTACTTGTAAATGGTATTTCATTTGGTTCCATTTCTTTCTCATTTAAAATTCTAGAAATATCTGATATAATCCAATTTGAAACTGCTTTTGGATTATTACATATTTTAATTGCTTGTTCAAATAAATCTGACAAATATTTTGAAGAAGTTATAATTCTTGCATCTTTTTGAGATAAATTATATTCATTTAAATATCTTTCTTTTCTACTTTCTGGTAACTCTGGTAAATTATCTTTAATATTTTGAATATATTCATCAGAAAGATGGATTCCAACTAAATCTGGATCTGGGAAATATCTATAATCTTCAGCATCTTCTTTATTTCTCATAGAAAATGTCTTACCAGAAACTTCATCCCATCTTAAACTTTCTTGTTCAACCTCTCCTCCATCTTCTAATACATCAATTTGTCTACTTGCTTCATATTCTATTGCTCTTGTAATACTTCTAAATGAATTCATATTTTTCATTTCTGTACGTGTACCAAATTTTGTGTCTCCTTTTTTTCTAACAGATACATTTACATCTGCTCTAAAAGAACCTTCTTGCATTTTACAATCTGAAACTTCTATATATTCAAGTATTGATTTCAATTTTTTTAAATATAAATCTACTTCTTCCACACTTCTTAAATCTGGTTCAGAAACAATTTCAATTAATGGAACACCAGCTCTATTTAAATCTACTAAACTTCCTCCACCAAATTCATCATGATTTAATTTTCCAGCATCTTCTTCTATATGAATTCTTGTCAATCCTATTTTTTTCTTTCCATCATCAGTTTCTATCTCTACATATCCATGCTCACATAATGGTTTATCAAATTGTGATATTTGATAAGCTTTTGGTAAATCTGGATAAAAATAATTTTTTCTATCATTTTTACTATTTCTTGTAATCTCACAATTTGTAGCTAAACCTGCTTTTACTGCATATTCAACTACTTTTTCATTTAATACTGGTAAAGTACCTGGCATTCCCATACAAATTGGGCAAACCTGTGTATTTGGTTCAGCACCAAATGTTGTAGGGCAAGAACAAAATATTTTTGTTTTTGTTGAAAGTTCTGCATGAACTTCTAAACCTATAACTACTTCATAATCCTCCATCTGTAATCCTCCTTCTATATTTATTTTGTGAATTGTGGTTTATATTTTTCTCTGAAATTTTCACTTTGCTCATATGCATATGCTGTTTTTAAAATAGTCTCTTCATCAAACTTATTTCCTATTAATTGCATACCTACAGGCATTCCTTCACTATCTACACCACAAGGAATTGACATCGCAGGAAGCCCTGCTATATTAACTGAAACTGTACAAATATCAGCTAAATACATTTCCATTGGATTATTTGATTTTTCTCCAATATTAAAAGCTGTTGTTGGTGATGTTGGTGTTAATATTACATCATATTTTGAAAATACCTCTTCAAAATCTTTCATAACCAAAGTTCTAACTTGTTGAGCTTTTTTATAATATGCATCATAATAACCTGATGATAATACATATGTTCCAAGTATTATTCTACGTTTTACTTCTGTTCCAAATCCTTCACTTCTTGACTTTTTATATAATTCTTTTAAGTTTTTAAATTCACCTGTTCTATATGTATATCTAACTCCATCAAATCTTCCTAAATTTGAACTTGCTTCTGCACATGCAATTATATAATAAGTAGCTAAAGCATATTTTGCAATATCTAAAGAAACCTCTTCTACAGTTGCTCCTAATTCACGATATTTTTCTATTGCTTTATTAATAATTTCTTTTACTTCTTCATTTATTCCTTCACCAAAAAATTCTTTTGGAACTGCTATTTTTAAACCTTTTACACCATCTTTTAAATTTTTAGTATAATCTATTTTATCTTTTTTTACAGATGTTGAATCCTTTTCATCATGTCCTGCTATAACATTTAAAAGCATTGCACAATCTGTAACATCTTTTGTAATAGGTCCTATTTGGTCTAAAGAAGATGCAAAAGCAACTAACCCATAACGAGATACTAAACCATAAGTAGGTTTCAATCCTACTACCCCACAAAAACTAGCAGGTTGACGAATAGAACCACCTGTGTCGCTTCCTAATGCCCATGGAACCATATTAGCTGCAACTGCTGCAGCACTTCCTCCTGATGACCCCCCTGGCACTTTATTTAAATTCCAAGGATTCATTGTTTTGTGAAAATATGAATACTCTGTAGAACCTCCCATTGCAAACTCATCCATATTAAGCTTACCTAAATTTATCATTTTCTCTTCATTTATTTTATCCATTACTGTTGCATCATAAGGAGAAACAAAATTCTCTAACATTTTTGAACTACAAGTTGTCTTTACACCTTTTGTACATATATTATCTTTTATTCCTATTGGAATACCTGCTAAAGTTTCTTTTTCAAAATCAGCATTTTCTTCAACTTCTTTTGCTTTTTCTAAAGCTTCTTTTTCTAGAGTTGTAACAAAAGCTTTTACATCATTTTCTTTCTCTTTTATTCTATCAACATATGCTTTTGTTATTTCTGTTACTGTTAATTCTTTGTTTCTTATTTTTTCTTGCAACTCATGAACAGTTAATTCTGTAATATCCATTAAATTTCCTCCCATATATTAAAATACTCTAAAAATTAAATTTATAATTACTCTATTATAATTAGAATTCTATAATTAGAATCTTATAATTACTTACTTAATCAAAAACGAAATCAAATACTAATCTATTATTTTTTGATTCTTATTTTTATAAAACTTTTGGAATCTTAAACATATGTTGTTCGCTACTTGGTGCATTTTGTAATAATGCATCATTATCTTCAAACTCTTTTACTTCGTCTTTTCTAAAAACATTTTCCGCTTTATTTGCACCAATTGTTATGTCTAAATCTTGAACAGGTGCTTTATTCACAATCTCTGCAAAATCTAAAATTTCTTGTAAATTTTCTAAATATCTTGGAATTTCATCTTCATTTATTGTAAGACTCGCAAGATTTGCAATATGCAATAATTCTTCCTTACTTACTTGCATAACATCATCTCCTAACTAAAATTTGTTTTTTATTATATACTGAAAATGGTAAAAAAACAAGCATTCTTGTAAAAAAACTTTATTTCATAAATTCAATTCCGAACATTTAAGGTGGACATTGGCGAATATTAGGGACACGCCATTTTGTTCGGATAGAAAAATTTTTATCCGAACAAAATGGCGTGTCCCCAATATTCGCCTATTGACTTTTCAAATCAAAACCATTATAATTAAATGGTAACATAAAGTTGTAGTTCTTAAGGAGGTATTCTATGGAAAGTGGAAAAGTTTACAATGGTGAAAGAGTCATAAGAAAAATCTTATCAGATGGTGAATTACATTTGAGAAAAGAGTATGAAAATACTCGGAGAAAATCAGTTATTGTTCCATACAAAATAGGCATTTATTTAACAGCTATGGAAAACTTACACGAAATCAACAAAAGGGCACTTATAGCAAGAATTCCATTTTCTGTGGAAGCAACACAAATCAGAGGCGAATTTCGCTTCAAGTACTTATAACAACAGCATAGAAAATTAATATTTTCTAACAAAAATCCAACTTATCGCAAGTTGGATTTTTGCATTTGAATAGGAGATATATGAACCTCTCTCAATTGCTCTCTTTTTACATTACATGGTGCACCCATCATAACATCTTCTGCTTTACTATTAAGTGGAAATGCAATAACTTCTCTTATTGTTTTAGAATCAGATAATAACATTAACATTCTATCAATTCCAGGTGCAATACCTGCATGTGGAGGAGCACCAAATTGAAAAGCAGTATATAGTGCACCAAATTTTGTTTTTACTTCTTCTTCAGTATATCCGGCCATTTCAAAAGCTTTTAGCATTATATCTATATCATGATTTCTTACAGCTCCTGATGAAAGTTCAATACCATTACAAACAATATCATATTGATATGCCAAAATATCTAAAGGATTTTCATTTTCTAAAGCTTCTAATCCACCTTGTGGCATAGAAAATGGGTTATGACTAAAACTTAATCTTTTATTATCATCCAATTCAAACATTGGAAAATCAACAATCCAACAAAAAGAAAATACATTTTCATCAATTCTTTTTAATCTTTTTCCTAATTCATTTCTTATCTCACCAGACAAAGTATCTACAACTTTAGGAACTTCTGCTATAAAGAATAAACAATCACCAGATTTTGAATCTGTTCTTTTAATCAATTCATTTTTTGCTGATTCAGGAATAAATTTCGCAATAGGTCCTTGCAAGCTATTATCATCTAAAATTCGAAGCCATGCCAATCCTTTAGCTTTCAATGTTTTTATAGCAAAATCAGTCATTCCCTCAAAAAAGCTACGTGGCTCATTACCTGTATCATGTGCTGATATCACTCGAACTTGTTTTCCTTGAAAAGCTTTTAAGTCTACCTTTTCAAAAATATCTGTACAATCTACAATAATAAATGGATTTCTTAAATCTGGTTTATCTGTTCCATATTTTAGCATTGCTTCTTTATATGATATTCTTGGAAATGGATATTTCACAATCTTTTTATTTGAAAACTTTTTAAAAGTATTATACATTACTGGTTCAATAGCATTAAACACATCTTCCTGTGTAGAAAAAGACATTTCCATATCTAATTGATAAAACTCTCCTGGTGCTCTATCTGCTCTTGCATCTTCATCTCTAAAACATGGAGCTATTTGAAAATATTTATCAATGCCTGAAACCATCAATAATTGTTTAAATTGTTGTGGTGCTTGTGGTAAAGCATAGAACTTACCTGGATGTAATCTACTAGGTACTAAATAATCTCTAGCTCCTTCTGGAGATGAACTTGTAAGTATTGGTGTTTGAACCTCTAAAAATCCTTGTTCTATCATTTGATTACGTAAATATTGAATTACTTTACTACGTAAAAGAAGATTATTTTTCATATTTTCATTTCTTAAATCTAAATAACGATATTGAAGACGCAAATCTTCTCTTGTTTCTTTAAAATTATTGATTTCAAAAGGTAAATTTTTTATTCTTTTTCCTAGAATTTCGATATTTTTTATTCTGATTTCAACAAGTCCTGTATCAAGTTTTGTATTTATAGTTTCTTCATCACGCTTTTTTACTACTCCTTCTACCATAACAGTAGATTCAATTGGTATGTGTGAAGCAAAGTCCACATCTTCAGCCTTACCTGATGTTACTACTTGTGTAATGCCATACATATCCCTAATATCTAGAAATACCAAACCTCCTAAATCTCTAATTGTTTGTACCCATCCACAAATGCGTACTGTTTTTCCTACATCTTCTAAACGAATTTCATTGCAGGTGTGTGTTCTGTACTTTTCCATAAAAATTCCTCCTCTTTATAAAGTTCATTCATTGAAAAATAAACTTTAATTTTAATTTTTTAGTTTGTGTAAATAATTTTTACTATCTACATTCAAACTTTTGCAAGGATTATTTTTGGATACAAAAAAAGTCCTTGCCTAATGCAGGGACGAAAATCTTCCGCGGTACCACCCAGCTTGAAAAAATTTTAATTTTTTCCACTTTATTTAAATTGCTCCAATATGTTTCACTTTTTAGGTTGACCTGAAAGGGCTTACAGCCGGTGACCCTTATTCTCTTACAGTAACTTCTAAAAGCTTTGTATTGTAATAACGCAATTATTATTTTTATTTTCAGTATTTTACACTAGTATGTGTAAATTTGTCAATATTATTAGAAAATTTTTTTAATACGAACATTAGGGACACTCCATTTTGTTCGCAAAAAAGGACTTTAAGTCCATCCTTAAAATCCCTTTTGTAAATTCATATATTTATATATTTATCAATTTCTATTTTTTGTTTACTAAATCTTTTAATGCTTTACCAGCTTTGAATACTGGAGCTTTTGATGCAGGTATTTTGATTTCTTCTTTAGTTTGTGGGTTTCTACCTTTTCTAGCAGCTCTTTTTCTAACTTCGAAAGAACCAAATCCAACTAATTGAACTTTATCTCCTTCTGTTAAAGCATTTGTTACAACTTCTACAAAAGCATTAACTGTAGATTCTGCTACTTTTTTTGTGTCTCCTGTTTTTGCAGCTATTGCTGCGATTAAATCAGCTTTGTTCATTTAAATTACCTCCTATAAGATTTAATATTATGTACGTTTATCGCCTGAACGTAAGCAATAACTGTACTACTAATTAAGAATATTCGCCAAAATTCGATAAAATCCTTCTTTTATTTTAAAAATTTTATAAATTTTATAAATATTAATATTTTTCAACATTTAATAAATTCCCATCTTTTCAAGGATTCTACAGATTTTATTTCCACCAGGCATTTGACGAATTTCATCTTTCGAAAATATCTTTAACACTATAACTGCCAATGCATATACAATAATTGCAACTATAATTGCTAATATTGTAGCCAATTTTTCAGCAATTATTCCTGAAAATACTGAATATATGAAATATGAACAAATTCCCATTATTGTCACAGCTATAACTGGCTTAATTACAAATTTTGTTTTGGTTAAATTTAATTTAACAACTTTCTTAAGTGCAGTAAATGCAATACTAAAAGCTATTACATGACATGCAACTGATGCCCAAGCAGCCCCATTAACTCCAAACTTTGGATTTGGCACTAATATTAGATTTAAAATCAATTTAACTATAACTCCACATCCAAGTGCCATCGCCGGTACTCGCAATTTACCATACCCCTGTAATATTGCATTAATTGTCTGGTCAAGAACAGTAAATAATATTGTGAGTGAACTTATCTGTAAAACTACAGTTCCTGAACTTGCATTTGGGAATAATAAATTTAAAATTGGTCCTGCAAATAAACACATTCCTACTGTACATGGTAACGCAATAAGCATTGATGTAAGTAAAGAAAATGATGCTTTTTGTGTGATTGTTTTTTTATCTTTTCTAGCTTTAGCTGCTGAAATTGCTGGTACTAATGCAGTTGAAAATGCTACATTAATAGATAATGGTAAACTTGTAAGCATATCTACTTTTCCACCTAAAATACCATATTGCGCTAATGCCTCATTCTCTGGTAAAAATTCCTTTAGACTTCTAACAACTGTAAATGAATCTATATTTTTATTTAAAGAAGACATTATAGCAGTCAATGCTATAGGTATAGAAACAACTAATATCTTTTTTATAATATTTTTTACTCGTTCATATTTGTAATTAACTGTAGAACGTATCTCCATAGCAATTTCTTTTCGAACAGTTCTATAATATAAAAATAAATATCCAAACCCTGCAAATGTTGCAAGTGTTGTAGCAAGTGTTGCACCAGCTGCCATCCATTCTGTTGAAACATGTGAAATAATTGCTACTATCTCAACTATGATAATTGTAAGTGCTGTTTTAAAAACTTGTTCTAGTGTTTGTGACCTTGCAGTCGCTTTAACATTCTGTCTTCCATTAAAATATCCTCTCATTACAGAAGCAATTGCTACAAAGAATATTGCTGGTGATAAAGCCACCATCGTCATTTCTGCTTCTGGAATTTGAAGCCACTGTTTTGAAATGACTCCTGCTCCTAAAAATAATAATAAACTTCCTATTAATCCAATAACTGCAAAAGTTGCAAATGCAATCTTAAATATCCTATGTGCTCCTTTATGGTCCCCTACTGCTACTCTTTCTGACACTAATTTAGAAATAGCATTTGGTACACCTATAGAAGAAATTGTAAGTAACATCGCATATATTTGATAACTACTTGAAACAATTCCATTTCCCTCGTCACCAAAACCTTCTCTATTTGTAAGATATAATGTATAAACCATTCCTAATAATTTTATTAAAATTTGTGAAAACATTAATGTCAAAACACCTTGCATAAATCCTTGTTTTGTTTCTTCTCTATCCTGTACTTTCTTTTTATTAAAAAAACTCTTTTTCTTTCTTCTTCTGTTTCTATTTCCTCCATTCGAATAATTTTTAGAACTAGTACCATCTGATGCTCGATTTCTTAAATCTTTTTCATTTTGATAACTTTTTCTTTCAGTATTATCTACCGTATAATTATTCATTGAATAAAGATTACTCGTATACTCATTAGATGTATTAACATTACCTAAATCATTTTTCAAATAATCACTTCTAGTTCTATTATCTTTCATTCTTTTAGGATATCTTTTGGCCGTGTGTTTATTTTCTGGCATCAAACCACTCCTTATAATCCTTTTTCATTAAACATTTTATGTATTAATTCTTTTTTTATTACGTAATATATATATTCATTTCATATATTATAATTTCAAAAAATTTTTTTCGCAATACTTTTTATAAATTTTATTAAAAAATGTTGACAAATCCGCCTTTTTGTAATAAAATAATTAAGCATTAAATTAGAATATGATTTAAATAAGGCTTCTCCCCGGTGGCTTTAATTTAAATTTCATATAAATAAATTATTAAATAGGAGGGTATTAATTACCATGAATAATACAACATATAGCCCAAAAAAAGGCGAAATAGAAAGAAAATGGTATATAATCGATGCGGCAGAAAAACCTTTAGGTAGAGTTGCTACAGAAGCTGCTATGATTTTAAGAGGAAAACACAAACCAACATACACACCTAATATGGATACAGGTGATCATGTAATTATAATTAATTGTAAAGATGTTGTTTTAACAGGAAACAAATTAAATCAAAAAATTTACAGACATCATTCAGGATATATTGGAGGAATGAAAGAAACTCCTGCAAAAGTTATGCTTGAAAAAAATCCAGAAAAAGCTATGATGTTAGCTGTAAAAGGAATGTTACCACATAATTCTTTAGGAAGAAGTATGCTTAAAAAATTAAGAGTTTATGCTGGAGCAGAGCATGAAAATCAAGCACAAAAACCAGAAGTATGGGAGGTAAAGAAGAATGGCTAAATCAGAAAAAATAGTTTATTATGGAACTGGAAGAAGAAAATCTTCTATAGCTAGAGTAAGATTAGTAGAAGGTTCTGGAAAAATTACTATCAATGGAAAAGACATTGAAGAATTTTTTGGAATGGAAACTCTAAAAGTTATAGTTAGACAACCATTAACAGTAACAAATACAAATACAAAATATGATGTTATTTGTACTGTAAAAGGTGGAGGATTTACAGGTCAAGCTGGTGCAATTCGTCACGGAATAGCTAGAGCTTTAAATGAAGCTAATAGCGAATACAGACCTGCTTTAAAATCAAACGGATTCTTAACTAGAGATCCAAGAATGAAAGAAAGAAA
>CALXJT010000018.1 GCA_944388695.1 uncultured Clostridia bacterium | reverse complement strand
TAAAAAGAAGTGTCACCCTTTTTATTTAGGTTACACTTCTTTAATTTTAAGCTTTTATAAATTTTTTATTTAAGTTTTGGTGACAACCTAATTTTGTCACCAAATTTTCAATTTTTGTAAAATGCTTTAAACACAGATGCTATGTGTTTTTTCCACAACAGTTCTTATACTTTTTACCCGAACCACATGGACATGGGTCATTTCTACCTATTTTTGGACCATCATTTACAACTGTCTTATTTTCATTAACATTTATTGCTTTTCCACCATCAACACTATTAATAGCTTCCAAAGCTGCTCCTGTTATCTTTGCTGTTTCTTGACGTCTTACTTCTCCTTGTTTTCTTATATTCATTAAGATTTTAACAACATCTAATTTAATATTTGATATCATTTCATCAAACATATCTGTTCCTTCTGTTCTATATTTTACAACAGGATCTTGTTGACCATATGCTCTTAAACCAATACCATTTTTTAACTCATCCATATTATCAATATGATTCATCCATTTTTCATCTACAACTTTTAATAAAACAACTCTCTCTAATTCTCTCATTTCTTCAGAACCAATTTCTTGTTCTTTTTCCTCATATTTTTGATGAGCTAATTTTTCTAATTCTTCAGTTATAGCATTAACATCTTTTTGATGTTCTTTTATAAATGATGTCATATCTATTCCAAAATTATTTAAAATTTCTGTAGTTAATCCTTCTACATTTACTTTTTGCTCTTCTCCACCTTCAACATAAGTTGCTACAATTTCTTCTGCATTAGCGTCAATCATTTTAGAAATACTTTCATTAACATTTTCTCCATCTAAAACTTGACGTCTTTGTTTATAAATAATCTCTCTTTGAGTATTCATAACATCATCATATTTTAATACATTCTTACGAATACTAAAGTTTCTACCTTCAACTTTCTTTTGAGCATTTTCTACAGCTTTTGAAATCATTCTTGATTCTATTGGCATATTTTCATCTGCACCTAAAGTATTATATACTTTTGTGATTGCATCTCCACCAAATATCTTCATTAAGTCATCATCTAATCCTATATAGAATTTAGACTCTCCGACATCACCTTGACGACCACTACGTCCTCTTAATTGGTTATCAATTCTTCTTGATTCATGTCTTTCTGTTCCTATAATTTTTAATCCACCTGCTGAAATAACTTTTTCTTTTTCAACTTTTATTTCATCATCATATTTTTTAACTAATTCGCTAAATTGTTCTCTTGCTCTTAATATTTCTTGGTCATCAGTTTCATAATATGTATTTGCTTCTTCTATTAAATTTTCAGGAACTTTCTTTCTTCTCATATCTTCTTTTGCTAAATATTCACTATTACCACCAAGCATAATATCAGTACCACGTCCTGCCATGTTTGTTGCAATTGTAACAGCTCCATATTTACCAGCTTGAGCAACTATCATTGCTTCTCTTTCATGTGATTTAGCATTTAATACTTCATGTGGTATTCTTTCTTTTTGTAATAATTTACTTAATTTTTCTGATTTCTCAATTGATACTGTACCAATCAAAACAGGTTGACCTTTAGCATAACTTTCTTTTATGCTTTCTACAACAGCTCTATATTTTGCATTTTCGTTTTTATAAATTACATCATTTTCATCTTTACGAATCATTGGTTTATTAGTTGGTATAGCTACAACATCTAAATTATATATCTCTTCAAATTCTGCTGCTTCTGTCATTGCTGTACCAGTCATACCTGATAATTTATCATACATTCTAAAATAATTTTGGAATGTAATAGTTGCAAGTGTTTTTGATTCATCTGCTATTTTTACATGTTCTTTTGCTTCAATTGCTTGATGTAAACCATTATTATATCTTCTTCCATACATAATACGTCCTGTAAATTCATCAACAATTAAAACTTCTCCATCTTTAACGATATAATCTATATCTTTTTTCATTACACCATGTGCTCTTAACGCTTGATTTACATGATGTACCAATGTTGAATTCTCTAAATCGTTGAAATTATCTAGTTTAAAGAATTCTTCTGCCTTCTTTATACCTTTTTGTGTTAAAGAAGCAGATTTTGCTTTTAAATCTACTATATAATCATATTTTTCATTATCTTCAGCTTGATCAAAATCTTTTACATCTTCTTCAACAATTACTTTTGGCTCTAATTTTCTTACAAAATCATTTGCTTTTTTATATAAGTCTGAAGATTGATTTGCACGTCCAGAAATTATTAATGGTGTACGTGCCTCATCTATTAAAATACTATCTATCTCATCAACTATTGCATAATGTAATCCTCTTTGAACTAATTGATTTTTATATATAACCATATTATCTCTTAAATAATCAAAACCAAATTCATTATTAGTACCATATGTTACATCTGCTGCATATGCTTTTTGTTTTTGTTCTGGATCCATACCTGCAATTACAAGACCAACTGATAATCCTAAAAATTTATATAATTTTCCCATCCATTCACTATCTCTTTTTGCCAAATAATCGTTTACTGTAATTACATGAACTCCTTTTCCTTCAAGAGCATTTAAATAAACTGGTAAAGTTGCTACAAGTGTTTTTCCTTCACCTGTTTTCATTTCAGCTATTCTTCCTTGATGTAAAATAATACCACCTATTAATTGAACATCAAAATGTCTTAATCCTAAAGTTCTTTTTGATGCTTCTCTTACAACTGCAAAAGCTTCTGGTAAAATATCATCTAATGTTTTTCCTTCAGCTAATTGTTTCTTAAAATAATCTGTTTTTTGCCTTAATTCATGATCTGATAATTTTGAAATTTCTCCTTCTAAATTATTGATTTTCTCAACAATTGGCATTACTCTCTTAACTTCTTTTTCACTATATGATTTGAATATTTTTCTCATGATTCCCATTTCGAATTTATTCCTCCTAAGTTTATTTTTTTACTTTGTTACTATATCACTAAAATTTCATTTTAGCAAGTTTTTTTGAAAAATATCTATTAAAAGATGTTAAATATCTAAAAAATTTTAACACATAATAAAAAATGAATCAAAACACTAGCTTAATTGCCCAGTTTTGATTCATTTTTTGTTTTGAATATTTTTGGATAATTTCACTTAAAGAGGTCAAATAGAAATTATTTTTTAATAAAAAGTTCTTAAATCCATTTCTTCATGTATTTCTGCAATTTTTTTATTCATTTTTCTAATTTTAAATGATGAAATAATAGTAAAAATCAGAAAAACTATTACTGATATAATAGAAAAAATTGCAAAAACAAGCATTGAATCATAAATGAATATTTTCATTAAATAGAACAATATCGGCAATATAAAAATTGCACATATGGAAATTCTCTTTGCTATTTCCCAGTGAAACCGTTCTGTTCTTATCCTCTTAAGTGCATTCCAATTATATTCTCTCATAAATTTCTCCTCCTAAATAGAATATAGAAATATTTAAATAAGAAACAAAAATAATTATAGCACTTTTCAATATTTATGTAAAGAGAAAATTAAACTTAAATCTCTTTTAAAATTCACATCTTCATATTTCTTTCTTAAAAAACATTCTAAATTTCTAATTAATAAATCACAAATAAAAAATAAAGGAATATTTATAAAAACTTAACATATCTTTTATTAACAACTATTTCAAATAACTATTTTAGAAAGAGGAATTGATATGTTTATATATAATTTTAAAGTAAATGGTAGTAAATTATTTAAATATTTTTTCATAATCGTAATAATTCTTATAATTTGCATTTTAGGTATAGTAATCTTTAGAATTTTTAGTGGTGCAAATAATTCACGTTCATCTTGCCTACCACAAAATAAAGTATCTGAAATATCTGCAAAAAATTATACGAATATTTTAAAAGCAGTTCATGAAGATATTGATAGTTATATAGGTTTAAAAATTAATTTTACAGGTTATGTTTATCGTGTTTCAGATTTAAATTCTAATCAATTTGTTTTAGCAAGAGATATGATTATTTCTTCTAATTCACAATGTGTAGTTGTTGGCTTTTTATGCGAATATGAAAATGCTAAAGATTATGTAGATGAAGATTGGATAAATATTACTGGTGAAATAACTAAAGGTGATTATCATGGTGATATGCCTATTATAAAGATTACTGAAATAAAGAAAGTTGATAAGCCTAGTGAAGAATATATTTTTCCTCCTGATGAGAACTATATTCCTACTAGTGGGATTTTGTAAAAACTAAATCCGATATAAAGATTTTTATAAAAAATATTTCATATGATTATATTATAAATACTTCAAAAAACAAGATAATTTGAAGTATTTTTTCAATTTTTCTTGTAAAAAAATTAATTTTGTAATATTATATAAATTAAAAAAGGAGAGTTTTACTATGCCCGGATATGTAATTCATTTAGCTGCTGCTGAAGAATATTTAAAAAAACAAGATAAAAATAGAAAAGAAAATTATAAAAATTTTATTGAAGGTGTTATTTTTCCAGATAGTGTTTCTGAAAAATCACTAACTCATTATGGAAAGAACTCTTCAAGTGTAAATTTAGTAACTTTCTTAAACAATAATTCTATCGAAGAAAGCTTTAACAGAGGATACTTTTTACATTTACTTACAGATTATCTATTTTATAATAAATATATAGAATATTTTTCTAACGATATATATAACGATTATGATATCCTTAATAAATCATTAATAGAAAAATATAATGTAAAATTACCTAAAAAAGTAAAAAATCAGGTTTTCTTTAAAGAAAATTTAGATTTAAAAATTCTATCTTTAGAACTTGTTGATAATCTAATATTAGAAGTGTCTTCAAAAAATTTAGATATGTTAAAAAACGAAATTGAAAAAGAACCAATAAAATGGACCAAAATAAGGAAATTAAAAAAATTTGACTCGTAAAGAATGTTCCAAGCAGGAACATTCTTTACGAGCTACATTTTTCAATAAAGAATATCTCTAATGTTTCTTTTTATCCAGCCCGGAAGCTGAAATTGTTCCAATGCATCTTTAAGGATTTTCCCATGTTTCACATTTTCCGAAAGCAAAAACTCTTCTATCAATACTCTTTTAAATCTCCTCTTTTGCTGCCATCCCTCCATCATTGAATAAAGAATATAAAGAGCCTCCATCGATACAAGAGGAATTTTCTTATTTTCTACCAAAATGTAATCAATTTCTTCCTCTGAATATTCGTATAGGAAATAAGTTCCAAATGTAACAATCCTGAATCCTGAAATAATATCAATATCAACTCTTCCAAATTGATAATGTAAATATATATCGGATTCACAGAAGCCATTTCCACCAGTTGCAATAAAAACAGCATCACATTTTTTCATTATTTCTTTAACCTTTGGAATATCCTTAATCTCAACTAATAAATCAAGATCATGAAATTCATCCACAATTCCTCTTAAAAAAAGATTCATCGAACAAGCTAATGCCCACCGGACACCTGCCGCATCAAACTCGTTAAATAACTTGAAAAATGTATCTGCTCTCTCGCTATATTCAATGTCCTCTAACAAACACTGAACATTCGCTTCTGATTGGTAATAATAATTATTTATCATACTGCTACCTCCTCATAAAGAAATTACCAAATAAAAAAATTATATACCTAAATATTAACATAATTTTGAATATTTGTCAAACAATCAAAAACAAATAAATTTATTATTTTCTTCTATCTGTATAAAACTTCTATATTAATTTATCCATTTCTTTTTCAATTGACACACTCTCTATATACTCCCTATCATCCATATGCATCAAAATAATTTCAATCCCCATATTTTTAAGTTCAAACAATTTATCAACTACATCATCAAATTTTATATGAGCCCCTCCATACCTTGAAACATCAATATAAAATTCATCAATCTCTTTAACATATGGTAAAAAAGGATCTAATATCCTTGTATCACCAGTATATAAAATCTTTTTTCCACCCAAACTTATTTTAAATCCATATGAATCTAAATGTTCAACATGTTCAGTTTTTATAAATTCTATCTCCTTGTAATCTTCTAGCAAATCATATGCATCTTTAGGGGTTCCTGTAATATCTAAATATTCTTTTATTTTTAAACAATTACTAACAATATTAACTTTCTTATGATAAACGAACCATGAATATAAAATCAATTGACCCAGTGAGCCCGCATGGTCATTATGAAGATGTGTTATAATAACTGTTATTTTACTATATTCTTTTAAATCAAATTTTTTCTTTATCATATTAAAAACCGTATAACCACAATCAATAATAATAAGTTCATCTCCATCTATATAATAAGCCGAATTATTTTGTTCACCAAAACCAGAATCTCTACCTAAAAAATTTAATGTAATACTCAAAATTAACTCCTCCTTTTTTTAAATTATTATAATACTAGAATACACTATATTTTTAAATGTAAAAAAACTAATATTAATATATCATAAAAAAGTAAAAATAAAAATATGTTTTTTCATTTTTTCTACATATCTACATACAATCTACAATTACTCATTCAAAATATTAATTTATTTGTAAAGCAGAAAACTTATTACACTTATAAAAAATTTAAATAAACTTTTTTAGTCAATACTCTGAAATCTTCTCTATATTTACAATCCCCCAAATTTATGTTATCATATAAACATATTAATATTCGGAGGTAAAATAATGAAAGAAAATGAAAAAATTCTAATCCTAGACTTTGGAGGTCAATATAATCAACTAATCGCCAGAAGAGTCAGAGAATGTAATGTTTATTCAGAAGTTGTGCCATATGACATATCCATAGAAAAAATTAAAGAAAAAAATCCAAAAGGAATTATTTTTACAGGTGGACCTGCTAGTGTATATGGAGAAGATTCACCTAAATGTGCAGAAGGAATATTTAATTTAGGAATACCTGTACTTGGAATATGTTATGGAATGCAACTTATGACATACACTTTAGGAGGAAAAGTTCAAAGAGCTGAAACTAGAGAATATGGAACAACAACTGTAGAAATCGATAATTCTTCTTCCCTATTTAAAGGTTTTGATAATCAAAATGACTTTTTAATGAGTCATACTGATTTTGTTTCAGAAGTTCCAGAAGGATTTAAAAACATCGGAAAAACTTCACATTGCCCAAATGCTGCAATGGAAAATAAAGAAAAAAATTTATATGGTATACAATTTCACCCAGAAGTAAATTTATCTATAAATGGAACTAAAGTAATTCATAACTTCTTATTTGAAATATGTAAGTGTTCAGGAGATTGGCAAATTTCTTCATTTGTAGAAGATAGTATTAAAACATTAAAAGAAAAAATAGGTGATAAAAAAGCTTTATGTGCATTATCTGGAGGAGTAGATTCATCTGTAGCAGCAGTTCTATTAAATAAAGCTATTGGAAAAAATTTAACATGTATTTTTGTTGACCATGGCTTATTACGAAAAAATGAAGGTGACGAGGTTGAACATATATTTAGAAATCAATTTGATATTAATCTAATTAGAGTAAATGCAAAAGATAGATTTTTATCAAAACTTGCTGGTGTTACAGACCCTGAAAAGAAAAGAAAAATTATAGGCGAAGAATTCATTCGTGTTTTTGAAGAAGAAGCCAAAAAAATTGGAACTGTTGATTATCTAGTTCAAGGTACAATATATCCTGATGTAATAGAAAGTGGTCTTGGAAAAAGTTCAGTTATAAAAAGTCATCACAATGTTGGTGGATTACCAGATTACGTTGATTTTAAAGAAATTGTTGAACCTTTAAAAAATTTATTTAAAGATGAAGTCAGAAAAACTGGATTAGAATTAGGAATTCCTGAAAATCTAGTATTTAGACAACCATTCCCTGGTCCAGGACTTGCTATTCGTATAATTGGAGATATTACTGATGATAAATTAAATATTTTAAAAGATGCAGACAGTATCTTTAGAGAAGAAATAGCAAATAGTGGTCTTCATAAATCTATAAATCAATATTTTGCAGTATTAACTAATCTAAAATCTGTAGGTGTTATGGGTGATGAAAGAACATATGATTACACAATAGCTCTACGTGCTGTAGAAACTACTGATTTTATGACAGGTGTTTGGAGTAAAATTCCTTATGATGTTCTAGAAAAAGTTTCTTCTCGTATTGTAAATGAAGTAAAACATGTTAATCGTGTTGTTTATGATATTACTTCTAAACCACCTGCAACTATTGAATGGGAATAAATTTTATATTATAATTCACTATAGTTTACTACAATTTAATTTGAATTTATCCAATTATTTTTTATATAATTTCTATATAAAAAAATTAAAACCAGCAATGAATTTAGCAATTCACTGCCGGTTTTAATTTTTTTGAAAGATTTAAAATCATCCTTCTGGGTTCAATCTTGTTTGTACTCGCCTTATTTCAGATACATATACAGAAATTTCATAAGGGTCTGTGATTTTTTTTATAAAACAAATTTGAAATGGTACATATCCTTCATCTACAGAAATTACACCTTCTAATCCTTTAGGAAGGTAAAAATCCTCTACATTCAACAACTTAAGTCTTAAAGCATTCACAAATTCTTGCTCTTCCACATCATATAAAACATAAAACAATTTTAAAGCATTTTCTTCTTTTAAATACTCCCCCCTAATGTAGTCCTGCGTCAAACTACCTTCAAAACAATTATCTTTCAAGATAATACATCCATCTGTATAATAGTTTCCAAATTTCAAGCTAGTCCGATAGAAACACTCTTCTCTCATTTTCATAGATTTCACCTCTTCTATATTTTTATACTATTATGTTAACACTTTATAAGAATTTTTTCAAGCCTTTTTTATCATATTTTAATTTTTATCAAAAATAGTTTTCATAACTCCTTGGTCTATTAAACTAGAAAAAATATTTTTAAAAATAATAAGTATAATTGGTCCAACTAATAATCCCATAACTCCAATTAATTGAAATCCAGTATACATGGCAATCAAGGTAAATATCGGATGCACACCTATATTCTTACTAACTAACCTTGGCTCTAAAAATTGTCTTACAACTGACATGATTATAAATAAAACAAGTATTGCAATACCTAAATTTAAATCTCCATTTAACCCACAAATAATCGCCCATGGCACCATAACTGTTCCCGAACCTAAAATTGGTAATGCATCAACGAAAGCAATTCCAAGTGCTATAAGTAAAGGAAATTCAATTTTAAAACCTGCAAAATTTAATATATATAATCCAATAACTGAAATTATAAAAGATACTAAAATTAATGTTGCTTCAGCTTTTAAATAGTTTCCCAACGTCTTTATCAAATCCCTCATATGATTTCCTAGCCTTAAAACCCAGGTTTTAGGAAGATGATGCTCAATTTGATCTAATATATATATTTTATCTACACACATAAAATATAATGCCATTACAGTTATAACAAAATAAATTGCTATAGTTGGAATAGAAGTTACTACCTCAATTAAAGAATTTAAAAAATTCCTTACCCATTTAGATACTGTTTCTAAAACACCTTCTGTAGAGTTTTGAAAAATTGTTAAAACTTCTTCTGGCAAATGTATTTTCTCCATATTAAATTGACCAGTAAAATTCTTGAATAATTGATAAGCTTTATCCAAATATATATTTAAATCATTCAGTAAATTTGAAGCTTCTGAAAAAAGAGTAATTATCCCCCATGTTAATAAACCTAAAATAACAACAGAAACAATAATAAAAATTATAATTGCACTTGTCCTCCTAGAAAGCTTGGCCTTTTTCATTATATACCTTATCGCAGGTTCCATTATCAAAGAAATTATAAATGCTATCAAAAATGGCATATAGAATACTGATAATTTAAAAGCTAGATATAAGCCTATTAATATTAATATAACATATAAAATTCGTTTTCCGACTCTTGCCCAATAAGACATATCTAAAATCATATCATCACCACAATTCAAACAAACATCTAGTAAACATCACATCTATATAACTTCTAAAAAATTTTTTAATTATGTTTTTTTCGAACAAAATGGCGTGTCCCAAATGTTTGTCCTCCATTTTAAATATTATATGCAAAAAAGATGGAATATATCCATCTTCTTCCAAATATATCTAACTTTATCAATTTTTTACTCTGCATTTTTAGCTTGAACATTACAATTACAAATATCACTTATTGTATCACATACATTTTGCTTTCCTAATTGCATATCATTTTGAGCCAAATCTCCTAATGTCAATATTCCAATTACTCTATTACTCGTATCACAAACTGGTAATCTTCTAACTTGATAATTTGCCATTTTACTTTCTGCTTGTTTCATTTCATCATCTTCATTACAAGTACATACATTACATGTCATAATATCACTTACTGGTATATTTTTTACATCTTTGTCACAAGCTACACTTCTTAAAACAATATCTCTATCTGTAACAATTCCACAAATCATTTTATTGTCATCACAAACTGGAATTGCACCAATATGATTTTGCTTCATCAATTTTGCCACTTCACACACTTTAGTATTTGGCTTTACTGAACAAACATCATTACACATACAATCTTTTACTTTCATCTTTTTACCACCTTTCAAATTTTCCTGAAATTATTTTTTGCAAATTTCATAAATTTATTCAAATGATAAAAATTATTTTATTATTGTATGTATAAATTTTCATATTTTGTTAAACCTTGTTAAATTTTATTAAATTTCTTAATTTTTGTATTTTTTGTAATTTTTTATTTTATATTTTTATATTTTATATTTTTATATATCATATTTTTATATTTTTATTTTTATATTTTTATTTTTATATTTTTATTTTTATATTTTATATTTTTATTTTTTATATTTTTTAATTTTATATTTTTATTTTTTAATTTTATATTTTTATTTTTCTATTTTTCTATTCTTTTAATAAACATATTTTACATTTATTAATATTCATATATTTCTTCATATATTCTTGGTTCCATAGGTGGTCTTGGATTGCCTTGAAATGGTGGTCTATCAAATCCTGGACGTGGTGGCCTCATAGGTGGTCTCATTGGCGGTCTATTAGGTCTATGTGGTCTATGTGGATTTCCTAATAATTCACGCAAAATAAGAATTTTTATTAAGTCTCTTATAGCAAAATTTCTTTGCCTTGTTTCTCGCTTTTCAGATACATCCTTTAACTGTTTTTCATCTATGCTTTTAGCAGTTATTTTTGTATCAGTCCTTTGATTTCTACATCCAGTATTTCTTAAATTTCTCTCTCTTGAATTATCACTTCTTACTTCCCTAACTTTATTCTCTTCACTTACATTTTGAAGATTTAAATTTTCTAAATTTCCAACTCCCCTATTCATTTCTACAGAATTTGTTCCATAATTTGTTCCTGTAGTATTAGAATTAATTTGAATTCTAACATTAGTTTCTATTCCTTCACTATCTTCTTCAATTGCTGAAAAGATCTCATCAGTCATATTTTCAAGCATCTCACTATTTATCGTTCCTATAGCATTATTACAAACTTTTTTTACCATAGGATATATAATCTTATATATTTCAGGATAACAATCTTCAAGTTCACTACTTACATTATATTGTGATACATAATCACTATAATTATTAGACATCCCAGCATTCATACGTTCAAAACCAAATTGATTATATGGCTGACTATTATATGAATAATTACATTGATTATTATCACCATAATTATCTGTATAACCTAAAATACTTCTTATGTATTCTTCATATGTTTGATTATACATAAAAAAACCTCCTTATCTTTTTAGTATAATATGTATAAAAAGATAAAATGTGAACCTGAAGGTTTTAGATTTTATTAACAAGCTCTTTAAATTTATTTCCTCTATCTGCAAAATTTATAAACATATCAAAACTTGCACTTGCTGGTGAAAATAACACTACCTGACCCTTTGTCGCTGATTTCTTTGCCACATTAACTGCTTGCTCTAAACTTTCACACATATTTATGTCTAAAGACTTTTTCTCTATCTCTAATTCCTTTTTCACTGCTTCAAAAATCTTACCTGAAGTCTGACCTATTAATATTAGTTTTCTAACTTTCTCTACAATTGGCTTTGCAAGTGGTGTATAATCTAGATTTTTATCATATCCTCCAGCTATTAAAACTATTTCTTCATCAAAAGAATTTAACCCTGATAAAGTTCTTGTTGGTGAAGAACTTGCAGAATCATTATACCATTTTACACCATTAATCTCTCTAATAAATTCAATTCTATGTTCTACTGGCTTAAATTCTTTTATTGCTTGAACCTCTGTATCTAAATCTACAAGTGTCTCTGTTGCCGCCAATGCTGTTGCTATATTTTGATAATTATGATTTCCTCTTAATATTACCTCTTCTGTATTTAATATATGTGTTCGGATTTTCTCTTGGCATAATTTTATTACTTTTCCATCTACAATATAACCATTATCTAATTTTTCTTGACTGCTAAAGAAAACAACCTTACCTTTTGCTTCTTTTTCACATTCACGAGTTATTTCATTGTCATAATTTAAAATTAAAATATCATTCTCATTTTGATATTTGAAAATATTCTTTTTCGCATCAATATATTCTTGAAAATCTTTATGAATATTCAAATGATTTGGTGTAATATTAGTAATAACAGATATTTGAGGACTAATTTCCATACCCATAAGTTGAAAACTACTTAATTCTAATACAACTATATCATCAGGTGTCATTTCAGAAAGTTTAGTAAATAAAGGTGTTCCTATATTCCCTCCTAAAAATACATTATAACCTGCATGTTTTAAAATAGCATATATCAAACTCGTTGTTGTTGTTTTTCCATCACTTCCTGTTATTCCTATAATTTTTGAAGGACACATCTCCATTAATAATTCAATTTCTGTTGTTACTATTGCTCCTCTTTCTGCTTCTAATACTAATTCTGGTTTAGTTGGTAAACAACTAGGTGATCTAAATATTATTGCAAAACCATTCAATTTGCTTAAACAATTACTTCCAAATGAAAATTGAAATTGATAATTTGTTATTTTATCCATCACATCTTTTGGAATTTTTTCAATTTCTCTATCATCAAAAACTGTTACATTTGCCTTTTTCTCATATAAATAATCTAATAATGGTAAATTACTTACTCCTAAACCAATTATTGCAACTTTTCTATTTCTTATGTAATCATTAAATTCTTCTAATTTTTTATTATAATAGCTCAATTTCATCATCCTTCCTATTCTATATATAATAGAATTTATATATATGAATTTATATATATTATGAAAATTTTTTTATTTGTTTAATTTTTCCTTTAAATTATATATCAAAACATGAAAAAAAACAATTTCATAATGTATATTTTTAATTATTTTGGTTCAAAATATTTTTAGAATCGATTGGAGGTGCTTATTATGGCAAAGAAAAATAAAGAAAAGAAAAACAATAATCAAAATAATAATGGTAATAATAACAATAATTCAAATTCTAATAACTAATTAACTATTTTGAAAATAGCTGAATATGGCATAAATAAGTTAGCTAAAATGAATTAAATATCACATTAATTCTAAATTATCTTTTTTAATGCATTATTAATATATATAATTAAGAGGATCTCCTATTTTTCAATGTTAGACTAAAGGCAACATTTTCTAGGATATCCTCTTCTTTTTAATATTTATTTTTATAGTTATTATTACAAGTCTAATATCTATATACGATATTTTTCTCTTGCTGTATATTTTGTATGTAATAATTTTTCTGCTCTATAACTTCCTGGCTTTTCTAAAAATTCTTCATAGATTTTTTTAACAACTGGATTTTCATGAGATTTTCTTATTGTACTCCTCTCATCTATTGAATATAAGCTATCAGCTCTTAATTTTCTTACATCAACCTCTGAACGTATTTTTGAACTCTTTATTGGTTGACCTCCTCCCATAATACATCCACCTGGGCAAGCCATAATCTCTACAAATTGATAATTAGATTTTCCAGATTTTATTTCATCCAATATTTTTTTAGCATTTGAAAGTCCACTCGCAGCAACTACACTAATAGGTTTACCTGCTATAGTTATTGTTGCTCTTTTAATGCCATCTCCTCCTCTAACTTGTTCAAAATTAATTTTAGGCAAATCTTCTCCTGTTAATACATCTTGAGCAGTACGTAATGCTGCTTCCATTACTCCTCCTGTTGTTCCAAAAATAGCTCCTGCTCCTGAAGCTTCTCCCATTGGTGCATCATATGGGCTATCTTCTAATTTCTCAAATTCAATATTTGCTTGTTTTATCATTCTAGCAAGTTCTCTAGTTGTTATTACATTATCTACATCATACAATCCATTTTCTTTCATTTCTGGTCTTTCTCTTTCAAATTTCTTTGCAATACAAGGCATAACAGATACTACATATATTTTTTCTGGATCTAATCCTTCTTTTTGTGCATAATATGTTTTTAAAAGAGCTCCAAACATTTGATGTGGTGATTTACATGTAGATAAATGTGGTAATAACTCTGGATAATTCATCTCTATATATCTTACCCATCCGGGACTACAAGATGTAATCATTGGTAAATTATCATGTTCTTTAAAACGTTCAATAAATTCATTTGCTTCTTCCATTATTGTAAAATCTGCACCTGTGTTTGTATCAAATACTTTATCAAATCCTAATCTTTTTAAGGCTGTTACCATTTTTCCTTGTACATTTGTTCCTATTGGCATACCAAATTCTTCACCTAAAGCTACTCTTACTGCTGGCGCTGTTTGAACAAGTACTGTAGTTTCTGGATCTTTTAATTTTATCCAAACATCATTTATAGTTTCTTTTTCGTGTAATGCTCCTGTTGGGCAAGCTTCTATACATTGACCACAAAATGTACAATTTACATCATTTAAGCTATGGTCTCCTACAGTTGAAATACAAGATTCAAATCCTCTGTTAATACAATCAATTGCTCCTATTCCTTGAACATTTTTACATGCTGCAACACATCTTCTACATAAGATACATTTATTGAAATCTCTTACTATAGAAGGTGATAAATCATCAACTCTATGTTTTGTTCTTTCACCTTCAAATTCAATATTTAAAACATTAAATTTTACAGCCAATGCTTGTAATTCACAATTTCCAGATCTAGTACATGTTAAACAATCTTTTGCATGATTAGAAATAATTAAATCTAATATTACATGTCTCGCTTCTAATACATTTGGAGTATGTGTATGAACTACCATTCCTTCTTCTACTGTTTGAATACAAGATGTCGCAAATCCTCTTCTCCCTTCTACTTCAACAATACACATTCTACAATCTCCAACTTCGTTTATTTCTTTTAAAAAACATAATGTTGGTATATCAATTCCTGCTTGCTTTGCTGCCTGTAATATTGTAGTTCCTTCTGGTACACATACCTTTTGGTCATCTATAGTTAATGTTACCATATTTACATTTTCATCTTTTTTACCCATTTTTAATATCATTCCTTCCTTGCTTCATTAAGAAGACAGATATAGAATTGAAAGTAATTTCTTTCAAAAATTATTTGTAATGTTTATTTTTTTATGTATTAATTTTACAATCTAATCTTATGTTTTAATTACATACTTTAAATCAATATTCTAATTTTATGTTTGACCTTATGTTTTTATTTAAATATTTTAGATTTATATTTTATTTTTCATATTTTAAGTTTATGTTTTTATGTTTTAACTTATCTTTTAATTCACATTGTCCGTCCCAAAATCCATTCTAGAAGGGATTTTAAGGACCATTTTTTAATCTCTAATACTAATTTCCAATTGCATGGAATGGGCAATTTGTTAAACATGTACCACATTTTATACATTTATCTTGGTTTATTCTTCTTTTATCTCTGCCCTCTCCTTCTATTGCATTTACAGGACAATGTTTTTGACATAATCCACAACCTTTACATTTTTCCTCATCTATTACTATTTTAGACATTGCTTTACATTCTAATGCTTTACATTCTTTTTGAATTGCATGTTCTCTAAATTCTTCTCTAAAATATTTCAATGTACTGATTACTGGATTTGGTGCACTTTGACCTAGACCACATATACTTGCCTTTTGGATATTTACAGCTAATTTTTCTAGTTTATATATATCATACTCATCGCCTTCACCACTACATAATTTTTCTAATATCTCAAGCATTCTTTTTGTACCTATTCTGCATGGTGTACATTTTCCACAACTTTCACTAACTGTAAACTCTAAATAAAATTTTGCTAAACTTACCATACATTTTGTATCATCCATAATTATTAGTCCACCTGAACCCATCATTGAACCTATTTGTTTTAGTGATTCATAATCAATAGGAGTATCTAAATGCTCTTTTGGAATACATCCTCCTGATGGTCCACCTGTTTGAGCAGCTTTAAAATCTCTACCGTTTGGAATTCCTCCACCTATATCATAAACAATTTCTCTTAATGTTGTACCCATTGGAACTTCTACAAGACCAATATTATTTACATTTCCTCCTAAAGCAAAAACTTTTGTACCTTTTGAATTTTCTGTACCTATAGAAGAATACCATTCAGGTCCTCTTAAAATTATTTGAGCAATATTTGCATATGTTTCAACATTATTTATTAAAGTTGGTTTTCCCCATAAACCTACTTGAGCAGGATATGGTGGTTTAACTCTTGGCTGTCCTCTCTTTCCTTCTATTGATTCTAATAATGCTGTTTCTTCTCCACATACAAATGCTCCTGCACCAAGTCTAATTTCAATATCAAAGTTAAATCCTGTTCCAAATATATTTTTTCCTAAAATACCATAATCTTCAGCTTGTTTAATTGCAATCTTCAATCTTTTTACTGCTATAGGATATTCTGCTCTTACATAAATAAATCCTTTATCAGCACCTATTGCATATCCTGCAATTGCCATCGCTTCTAATACCGCATGAGGATCACCTTCTAATATACTTCTATCCATAAAAGCTCCTGGATCGCCTTCATCTGCATTACAAACAACATATTTTTGTTTTCCTTTTGATGCTTTAGTTAGCTCCCACTTTTTACCTGTAGGGAATCCTGCTCCTCCTCTTCCTCGAAGCCCTGAATTTTTTATAATATCAATAACTTCATCTTGAGTAAGCTCTCTTAAAACTCTTTCTAAAGCTTGATATCCATTAAAAGCTATGTATTCATCTATATCTTCAGGATTAATTACTCCACAATTTTTTAAAGCTATTCTCTTTTGCTTTTTATAAAAATTAAGTTCATCTAGACTATTAACCATTCTTCCATCAATATCTTTACAAAGTAATCTTTCTACTCTTTTTCCCTCTATAATATGAGTTTGAATAATTTCTTCACAATCTTCAGGTTTTACCATAGCATAAAAAGTATCTTCAGGTCTTATTATAACAATTGGTCCTTTCGCACATAATCCAAAACATCCTGTCATTATAACTCTAACATTATCTATATCTTTTTCTTTTAATATTCTTCTAAAATTTTCTAAAATTTCAGGAGATTTTGAAGATGTACATCCAGTACCATGACAAACTAATATATGTTTTTCTCTTGTATCTGCTTTTGTATTTACTCTCAAGTCTAATTCTTTTCTTTTTTCTTCTCTTATTTTATGAAGTTCTTGTAATGTAATCATACTTATTACTCCTTTACTTTAAATTTTTTACTTTTGGGAATTTATTATCTCATCTAATACTTGATCTAACTTTTGCACAGTAGCTTTACCATAAACTTCACCATTAACTGTAAAAACTGGTGCTAAACCACATGCACCTACACATCTAGTTTCATCTATAGAAAACATACCATCTTCTGTAGTTTGACCTGATTCAATTTTTAATCTTTCTTTTAACCTATCCATTATTTTTTGAGAACCTTTAACATAACATGCAGTTCCTAAACATACTGAAATTGCATATTTTCCTTTTGGAATTAAAGTAAATCTTGAATAAAACGTAATTACTCCATAAATTTCTGCCATTGGAATATCTAAATAATCTGAAAGTAACTTTTGCGCTTCTTGCGGAATATAACCAAACTTTTCCTGAATTTCCTCTAACATCGGAATTAAATTGTCTTTTTCTTCTTTATATTCTTTAAATAAGCTTTCTACAAATGGTGTCACTTTATCACAGCAACTTTTTTTATCTTCTTTTACCATATATATTCCTCCTTTTACAATATATATTGCCAAGATAAATGGATTATATCAAACTTGTAAATTTTTATCTAGTATTTATCAATAATTTGTTTAAAAAATATTTAAAAGAAAATTGGGCGAACAAAAAGGAGTGTCCCTAATGTTCGCCTAAATATCTTTTTAAGAATTTACCTGTATAGCTTCTATCGTTCTTACATATTTGCTCTGGAGTTCCTACGGCTACCACTTCACCTCCGCCGTCTCCTCCTTCTGGTCCTAGATCTATTATATAGTCACTTGTTTTTATCAAATCTAGATTATGCTCTATAACTATTATACTATTTCCAGCATCTACTAGTCTTTGTAATATGCCTATTAGTTTGTGTACATCTGCAATATGAAGACCTGTTGTTGGCTCATCTAATATATATAGTGTTTTTCCTGTTGCTCTTTTTGATAATTCTGTTGCAAGTTTAACTCTTTGTGCCTCTCCTCCTGATAATGTAGTTGAAGGTTGTCCTAATTTTATATAACCTAATCCTACATCATATAATGTTTGTATTTTTTGTTTGATTTTTGGTATTTTATCAAAAAATTCTAATGCTTCTTCAACAGTCATATCTAAAACATCTGCTATGCTTTTTCCTTTATATTTTACTTCTAATGTTTCGTGATTATATCTTTTACCTTTACATACTTCACATGGTACATATATATCTGGTAAAAAATGCATTTCTATTTTATGAACTCCATCACCATTACAACTTTCACATCTTCCTCCTACTACATTAAAGCTAAATCTTCCTTTTTGATATCCGCGTAATTTTGCTTCATTTGTTTCTGCAAAGATATCACGTATTAAATCAAATACTCCTGTATATGTTGCTGGATTTGAACGAGGTGTTCTTCCTATTGGTGATTGGTCTATATCTATTATTTTATCTATATTTTCAAGTCCTTTTACTCCTTTACATTTTCCTGGTTTTTCATTTGAACCATTTAATTCTTTTGCTAATGTTTTATATAATACTTCATTTACTAAAGTTGACTTTCCAGAACCTGAAACTCCTGTTACACATGTAAATACTCCTAATGGAAATTTTACACTTATATTTTTTAAATTATTTTCTGTTGCACCTTGTACTTCTATTACTTTTCCTTTTGTTACTTTTCTTCTCTTTTTTGGTACCTCTATTTTCTTTCTTCCACTTAAATATTGACCTGTTACTGAATCTTTTACTTGTTTTATTTCTTCTGCTGTTCCTTGTGCCATTACCTTTCCACCATGTGAACCTGCTCCTGGTCCTATGTCTATAATTTGGTCTGCTGCATACATTGTATCTTCATCATGTTCTACTACTAATAATGTATTTCCTAAATCTCTTAATTTTTTTAATGTGGCTAATAATTTATCATTATCTCTCTGATGTAATCCTATACTTGGCTCGTCTAATATATATAATACGCCTGTCAATCCAGAACCAATTTGAGTTGCTAAACGAATTCTTTGTGCTTCTCCTCCTGATAATGTTCCTGCACTTCTTGATAATGTTAAATATTCAAGTCCTACATCTATTAAAAATTGTAATCTTTTATCTGTTTCTTTTAAAATCATATCTGCTATCATAGCTTGAGTTTTATTTAATTCCAAATTATTCAAAAACTCTTTTATATTTTTTATTGACATTTCTGTTAATTCATTAATATTCTTATCCTGAATCTTTATTGATAAAATTTCTTTTTTTAATCTTGCTCCCCTACATGTAGGACATTCACTATTACTCATATACATTTCATAAAATGCTCTCATGCTTTGTGATTTTGTTTCATTATGACGTCTCTCAAGTGTTGGTATTACTCCTTCAAAAGGTGCTGTAAACTTTCTTACACCTGCCGCTGATTCATATTCAAAATCAATTTTTTCATTTCCTGTTCCATATAATATTTTTTCCAAAAATTCTCTTGGTAATTTCTTTATTGGTTTAGAGATATCAACACCATAATGTCTAGCTATACTCTCAAAATACATTTTTGCCATTGTATCTCCTCGCTTCATAACACTTGAACCAAATGCTTTTACTCCATCATATAATGTTTTATTTTTATCTGGAATAACCAAATCTTCATCTATTTTCATTAAATACCCTATTCCTGTACATGTAGGACATGCTCCAAATGGGTTATTAAATGAAAACATTCTAGGTGTTAATTCTGGAAAACCAAATCCACAATCTGGACAAGCATAATTACAACTATATAATACTTCTTTATCTCCAACTATATCAACTACTACAAGATTTTCCGCATTTTTTAATGCTGTTTCCACAGATTCTGTTAATCTACTTCTTATATCTTCTTTTACGACTAATCTATCTATTATTAATTCTACATCATGTTTTTTCTTTCTATCTAATGTTATATCATCTGATAATTCATACATTTCTCCGTCTATTCTAACTCTTACAAAACCTTGCTTTTGAAATTCTTGTAATTGCTTTGTGAATTCACCTTTTCTTCCTCTTACAACAGGTGCCATTATTTGAATTTTTGTTCCTTCTTCTAGTGATAATATATTGTCTATTATTTGGTCTATTGATTGCTTCTCAATTTTCTTTCCGCAATTTGGACAATATGGTGTTCCTATTCTTGCATATAAAAGACGAATATAATCATAAATTTCCGTAACTGTTCCTACAGTTGAACGAGGATTTTTGGATGTAGTTTTTTGGTCTATTGATATTGCTGGTGATAATCCTTCTATTGATTCTACTGCTGGTTTTTCCATTAAGCCTAAAAATTGTCTTGCATATGAAGATAAACTTTCAACATATCTTCTTTGACCTTCAGCATATAATGTATCAAATGCAAGTGATGACTTTCCTGAACCTGAAAGACCTGTTATTACTACCAATTTATCTCTTGGTATTTCTAAATTTATATTCTTTAGATTATGTTCTTTTGCACCTTTTATTACTATTTTGTCATTCATTTTTCATTCTCCTCTTATATAAATTTTAATCTATTTTGCTTATATCTTTACATCAAATATGGATTTTTATTAACTTTTAAATCACACACTCGTATTATACTATACTTTTAAAACAAAAACAAGAGTTTGGAAAAATTTACTATAAAGTTTATAATTAAAAGTTTGCTTTTAACCATCAAAATTTTTATTTTTACTATATCTTAAATCCAAAAACTCTTATAGCTTTTTATAAAGAATTAAAAATTCAATTATATATATTAGAAAAGAGGTAATATATCAGATATATTACCTCTCTTCTGCTTAAAATGGATTAGTCTCCATTTTTCTGAAGATATTCAGGTACATTATGTACCTTGTGTGCAGTTTCGCTATGCCCCTTCTTAATCCGCACAACCTTGTAGTCTTTGTCCTCATAACAATCTACAATACCTGTGCTTTTGTTCAGTGTTGCCTCCCGCAAAAACTCTTCGAGTTTCTGCGTGTCATCATAAAATCTTTTTTCGTCTTCTCTCATAGCGATATCTCCTTTTTTTATTTGTTCTTAATGAACATAATAATATATTATCACCTTTTATGTATACTGTCAATATTTTTTATGATAATCAACCAAAAAATATGATAATCAAACAAAAAATATTGATAATCTTATAAAAATTATTTTACATGATTATTGTCTCATAAAAATTCACTTCATCTATACTCCAAGCCTTTTCTAGATATTTCTTTAATATTTTTTTCTTAATAAATTTACCCTTAATTATCAACTCTTATAATTTACACATCAATTTTTCTAATTCACATATCATTTTTAAATTTACATAACTCTATTTACTTATCTTACAATTTATGGTAAAATAAATACGGTATACATTAATAAGAAAATATTTAAATAAAAAATATATAAAAGGAGTAAATATATCATGGTTAAAAATAATAATAAATTAAATTATCAAGCATTAAACCGAATATATGAATTATTAGAATATGGGAAAAATACAAATAGAAAATTTATAGTTTCACTTATTGAAGAAAACAATTTATCATTTTTAAAAGAAAAATTTTCTCGAAAAATTCATATAATAGACTCTGCTTATCCTGGCACAGTACCAAAAGGATATCATTACTGTAAAATTACCGTACCAAAACAGAAAACAGATAAAAAAGAATTAAATCGATAATTTTTTATTTAATTTACAATTTTTGACAATTTTTTTCATTTAACCTTTGTTATAATTTTAGATGTTACATATTGATGCATTTTCATTATACAAAGGAGAGTGATTACTATGCCTACCTTTCACTACCTGAACGCCAAAATAAAAGAGGCGTCACAAGACCAAATTTCTTTAATTTTATCTTCTTTCGATCTCAAACATTTAAAATCACATGGCATCAAATTAGAAGAAGAAATTGGAAGCGATGGAATATTACGCTATACTACTAGTGTAAGCCGCCTGAAAGAAGTTTTCAATCTATAAAATTAAAATGCAAAAAATTATCCTAAATAGGATAACTAATTAAAAAAATCCAACTTATATGTAATAATATACTAAAAATCATAATTTAGTATTAATTACATATAAGTTGGATTCTTATTTATTTACTATTTCGCCATCGATTTTAAAACTCTAATAAAAAATATATTCTCTCAAAATTTTTTGAATCCGATATCATCACTTTCTATATAACTTTTATAAATATATATTTTTTATCACTATTACAAAATAATAAATTTCAATAATTACTCAAGTAACTTTTCAAGTTCTTTAATTTTATCTCTTAATTCTGCTGCCTGCTCAAATTCCATATTAGAAGCATGTACTAGCATTTCATCAGTCAATTTTGCAATTACATCTCTTATGTCATCCTTATTCTCTGTCTTAAACTCAACTTCAATATCTTCTTGTTTCGTTATGCTTATAGTTTCTCTTACAGATTTATTAATTGTTTGAGGTGTAATTCCATGTTCTTCATTATATTCTTCTTGAATTTTTCTCCTACGATTTGTTTCTGAAATAGCTTTTTCCATAGATTCCGTTAATTCATCTGCATACATTATTACTGTACCATTTGTATTTCTAGCAGCTCTACCTATTGTTTGTATTAAAGAACGTTCAGAACGTAAAAAGCCTTCTTTATCTGCATCTAAAATCGCAACTAAAGAAACTTCTGGAATATCTAAACCTTCTCTTAATAAATTAATTCCAACAAGTACATCAAATTCTCCTAAACGAAGATTTCTTATAATTTCCATCCTCTCTAATGCTTTAATTTCTGAATGCATATAATTAACTTTTATATCTAATCCTTTTAAATAAGAAGTCAAATCTTCTGCCATTTTTTTAGTTAATGTTGTTACTAAAACTCTCTCTTTTCTTTCAACTCTAATACGTATCTGTTCTATTAAATCATCTATTTGATTAGTTACAGGTCTAACTTCTATTTTAGGGTCTAATAATCCTGTAGGTCTTATAATTTGTTCCACTACATTATCTTTAGAATGTTCCTTCTCATAATCTGCAGGTGTAGCACTTACAAAAATAACCTGATTTATCTTTTTTTCAAATTCTTCAAACTTAAGTGGTCTATTATCAAACGCTGAAGGTAATCTAAATCCATAATTTACTAATGATTCTTTCCTTGCTCTATCTCCATTATACATCGCTCTTACTTGTGGTATAGTAGCATGTGACTCATCTATCAATAATAGAAAATCCTTTGGCAAATAATCAAATAAAGTAAAAGGTGGTGAACCTGGTTCTCTTCCACTTATATGTCTTGAATAATTCTCTATTCCTTGGCAAAATCCAGTTTCTTTCATCATTTCGATATCAAAATTTGTTCTTTCTTCTATTCTTTGAGCTTCTATCAATTTACCTTTGTCTTTAAAATATTTTATTCTTTCCTCTAGTTCTTCTTCTATTGTACCAATTGCCCTTTCCATCTTATCCTTTGTTGTAACATAGTGAGAATTTGGAAATATCATTATATGTTTTCTCTCTGCTATTGCTTTTCCTGTTAACGGATTAATCTCTTGGATTTTTTCAATTTCATCTCCCCAAAATTCTACTCTAACTGCTGACTCATTTTGATCTGATGGATATATCTCTACAATATCACCTTTAGCTCTAAAAGTTCCTCTCTTAAAATCTATTTCATTTCTTGTATATTGCATTGTTACTAATTTTTTTAAAACTTCATCTCTTGTTTTCTGCATTCCTGGTCTTAAAGATATTATCATATGTTCATAATCTATAGGGTCTCCTAATCCATAAATACAAGAAACTGAAGCTACAATTATTACATCTTTTGTTTCAAATAACGCAGCTGTTGCTGAATGTCTTAATTTATCAATCTCATCATTTATTGATGCATCTTTTTCTATATATGTATCTGATTGTGGTATATAACTTTCTGGTTGATAATAATCATAGTAAGATACAAAATATTCAACATTATTTTCAGGAAAAAACTCCTTAAATTCGCTATACAATTGCCCTGCTAAAGTCTTATTATGTGCTAATACTAATGTTGGCTTTTGAACTTTCTGAATTATATTTGCCATTGTAAAAGTTTTTCCGAGAACCTGTAACACCAAGCAATGTTTGGAATTTCTTACCTTCTTTTATTCCATTTGATAAATATTCAATTGCCTGTGGTTGGTCACCTGTTGGTTTATATTCTGAATGTAATTTAAACATTTAATTTTTCTCCTACCTTTCACATTATATATTAACTTTTTTCTTTCGAAAAATAAGCTTCCTTAAAAAGCAAAAAGAGTTCATCAAAAGAACTCTTTTTGCTCAAATACATCTTTATGTTGATATTCTTTTGGATGAAGTAACATATTTACAATATATTGCTAAAGAAACGACCAAAAACAAATATACCTCCAATTACCAAGCCTGCCACTCCTTCTAGCACTACCTTAGAATTGCCTTCAGATGTTCCAGCTACAATAGCTATTATGCCAACTATTATAAGTACCACACCAATTATCATAAAAAAACTCAACATAATCTTCTATCCTTTCTCTAACTTTAGAAAATTTGTAATTCGTATATGTAAACCCTGTTTAATTACAAGCAGGAATAGAAGGATATAAATATATATATAAATTGCATAGCAATTATGCAAATATTATAGCACCTGTTTAATAAAATGTCAATTTATAATAAAATATAATCGCAGTAACTCCATACTCAACTCATTCTTTTAATTTTAGAATAATATTATTTCATATATCAATTTTTCATATATTTTTAATAATGTCATATCTTTGCTCAATAATTTTTTTATAAAATTCTTTTCTTACCTTTGACATACATTCTATATTATCAATAAATTTTTTTATTTCATCCATATTAATATTTACAAACATTCTCTTTATAGCATTATTACATTCCGTATTTTTCTTTTGTTTTATAAATGACATATAATTAATTTTTTTCCCATTCTCTTTTATACAAGAATAACAATTTATTGCTAAATTCTTTAATTCTATTTTACTAATATTCTCAATATCTTTGTCCTCAAGCATTGGATTTAAGCATGAACCACAATCATAAATTGGAGAAAATTTAATCTCACCTGTGGTCTTATTTAGCAAAAATCCCCAATTACCATTATGCCTATCCGTATTTCCTATCAAACTATCTATAACAAACATATCCCAAAATTTTTGCTTTGTATTTTCAGTATCAATCATTTTATTCTCTTCTATAACTTCCATTATATCATTTAACTCTGTCTCTATTTTTTTATCAGGATTTGTACTTAATGCTAGATTTTCAAATTCATATAATACATTTTCATTGTCTGTAAAGTCTTCACAAGCACAAACTATTTTTTCTTTTCCCTTATATTCATATTTTCCTAACACTGTATTTTGCGTTTCAAAACCTACTATTTTAAAAACATTGCTTCCAATATATTCAGAAAACGCATTATTAATATATGAAATATTTTTATTTTTTTCTCTAACTGGATCTGGAAATTTTACTAAATATTTTTTATTATTATATATTAAGGTTTTCTTTTTCTCTGAACCTTTATAATTATTAAATTCTTCCAATGCATTTGTAAAATCAATCATCTTTTTTCCTCCACTTTTCTACTAACTAATTACAGTATATCACAAATTATTTTAATTGACTATATTTCATATTCTTTTATCTCGCAATTTTTCAATCCTGGATTTTGTATAATTCCATTTTCATTTAATTCTATGTCAGTCCTTCCCTGAAGTCTCCCTTCTTTATTCCAATTTGTTTCACCATGTCTAATAACATAAATTTTCATAAAATCACCTTCCAAATTTTAAAAATTTTATTAATTTTTCTTTCTATTCGTAGAACTATTATACATTATAATATATAAAATATTAAAACACACATATTCAAAAAATTTTAAATATGTGTGCTTAAGGAAAAATCAATTTTAGTCAGAAAACGCTGTTTCAATCAAAGCTTTTGCAAGTCCTTCAACTTTAGTCTCGATTCTCTGGTTATAGCCACTCTTCCCATAGTTTAAAATTATCCACTCTCTTTCGCCTTTTGCAAAACGCATTGTTTTCTCTACTGAATCTTGTAAATCAGAGGTTGGATAAATAAGTTTCACTTCGGAATTTTCAGGAAGCGAACCCATTTTAACATAGATTTTACATCTCAACTCATCAGATACCAAAATTAACTGATCTAATGGTCCAATATTACTTGGAGTAATCTCCTTATAATTTCTGTTCCATTTTCTATGTAATGGATTCTTACGTAAATTTTGATATTCAAACTCACACATCGGAAAAAGTGTAGTAAATATCGCTTTTATATCTTCCTTATTTTCCAGATATTCTCCTGTCCCCCGTTCAACATAATCCAGTGTTATTTTTTCAAACATTGGATAGTAGTAATATACTTTGTCACGATTATACGGTATTCCAGTCTTACAATGACTATGTATATATCTGTAACCACTATCAAACCAAATATTCGTGATTGCATTAGCTTCATAGAGTCTAATTTGAACTGATGATGCAGATGTATCAAAACATTCTACAACATACCGCGCGTTTCCATTAACAAACGTAAATTCTTTTCTCATTGTCTTATCCTTTTCCTTTCTTTTTACACATCATATGTGTTTACAACATGTTAAAGCATTGCCAATACAATTATACTACATTATGTAAAAAAAGGCAACATTACCCTAGATTCTATCTTACACCCCTAGATTCTACCTTGCAATCATATATTCTATCTTGTAATTACGTAAATGCGTTTTTTTGTAACGAAGCACTATTCTAATAGTGCAGTCTTATAACAATTTTCAGTTCTGACAATAGTTCTTCTCTAAAGAGACAATATTATAATAATACATTCTTATATCCGAACAAAATGGAGTGTCCCTAATGTTCGGTTTTGTTTAATAAGTTTCTCGCCATTTGAATTCCAGAAGCTGATGCCATCATTAATCCTCTTGTCATTCCTCCACCATCACCTATTGAGTATAATCCTTTTACACTTGTTTCAAAATTTTGATCTATTACTACTTTATTACTGTAAAATTTGATTTCTGGTGCATATAATAAATTTTCTGGATTTGCGAATCCTTCTATTATTTTATCCATACTTCTTATGAATTCTAAAATATCAGTCATTGTTCTATATCCTAAAGAAAATGTTATGTCTCCTGCTACTGCAGATTTCAATGTTGGTTTTATTTTATTGTTTTTTAGTTCTTCTTCCCATGTTCTTTTTCCTCTATAAATGTCTCCTAATCTTTGGACTACGATATTTCCAGAACCTAACTCATTTAAGTTTTTAGCTATATTTCTTCCATATTCTATTGGTTTATTAAATGGATAATTAAAATGATGTGATACTAAAATTGCTAAATTTGTTTGTGTACTTTTTTTATCTTTATATGAATGACCATTTACTAAATCTATTCCCTCATCATATACTTCTGATGAGACGAAACCACTTGGGTTTTGACAAAATGTTCTTACTTTATCTCTATATGGTTCTGGATGACCTATGAATTTTCCTTCATACATATATGTATTTATATTTTTCATAACTTCATCTGATAACTCATATCTTACACCAATGTCTACTACTCCAGCCTCTGTTTTTATGTTATGCACATTACACATATCAACTAACCAGTTAGCACCTTTTCTTCCTACTGCTATTATAATATTTTTTCCATATATTTTTTCCTCTTCGTTATTTTTTACATGTTTTACTATTATTCCTTTTGCTTCATTATTTTCTATTATTAAGCCTTCTACCACTGTTTCAAACATTAATTCTATATTATTTTCTTCTAAATAATCTTCCAATTTTTTATATAATTCATGAGCTTTTTCTGTTCCTAAATGTCTTATTGGTATATCTATTAATGTAATTTCTTCTTTTTTAGCTTTTTTCTTTATTTCTTCTATTTCCCTTTTATACTTCGTTCCTTCTAATTTTGGATCTGCTCCAAAATCTAAATATATTTGGTCTGTATAATCTATTAATTTTTTAGTTTCTTCTACACCTATATATTTATGTAATTCTCCTCCAACATAAAAATCATCATCTTCTTTATTATATAATGATAATTTTCCATCTGAAAATGCTCCTGCCCCAGAAAATCCACTTGTTATATTGCAAAATGGTTTACATTTTACGCATTTTCCAATTGTCTCTATTGGGCAATTTCTTTCTTCTACACGTTTTCCCTGTTCTACTAATAAGATTTTTTTGTCTTTGTTGTGTTGTAACATTTCATACGCAAAAAATATCGCTCCAGGTCCCATTCCTATAACAATAGCATCATAAGTAATATTCATCTTTATCACATCCT
>CALXJT010000017.1 GCA_944388695.1 uncultured Clostridia bacterium | reverse complement strand
AAATTACAATTTATGTTACTCTACTAATCGTTGTTTTCTCCACTCAACGATTAGTATGTTTACTTTTCACAATAAGGAATTTACAATAATATTAAAGGAGGTAAAAAGTATGAATCAAGTAAAAATTGGAAAATTTATTGCTCAACGCAGAAAAGAAAAGAATATGACACAAGCAGAACTTGCAGAAAAATTAAATATAACAGACAGAGCAATATCAAAATGGGAAACGGGAAAAGGTATGCCTGATTCATCAATTATGCTTGACTTATGTAATGAACTTGATATTAGTGTAAATGAGTTATTAAGTGGGGAGATGATAAAAATGGAGAATTATGATAAAAGGGCAGAAGAAAATTTTATTAAATTGCAAAAGGAAAAAGAAGATAGTGATAAAAGATTATTGTTTAGTGAAGCAATCATTGGTACAATTATTACAGTATCATTTTTGTTAATGATATTTTTATCCATATTTGCTATTGAAAATATCATATGGAAAGTAACAACAATGATAATTGGCATTGTAATTTTTATCATAGGGACAGGTTTTTGTCTTTTAATTGAACAAAGAGCAGGATATTATCAATGTGATAAATGTAAGTATAAATATATTCCGAGTTATAAGCAGGTTTTATTTGCAATGCATTCTGGAAGAACAAGATATATGAGATGTCCTAAATGTCATAAAAAATCTTGGAATAAAAAAGTAATTGATTAAAAGAAAATAATTTTTTTAATGTGTAGATTTTTTAGGATAAAATGATATAATAATACTGTAAATTTATTATGAAGGTAATCTATATGCCTATTGAAAAACAAAATTATATAATGAAATTGAAACATTGCTAGAAGAACTTACAAGACAAGTACAAATTTTATTGAATACTTAAATGAAAAAATATAATGTAAGGAGAAATGAATATGGAAAAAGAAATAGTTTTTGTAACACACAATACAGGAAAGATAAAATCAGCTGAAAAATATTTTAAGAATTTAAAATTTACTACATTTAATTATGAATTAGATGAGCCTAGAAGTGATGATATAAAAGAAATAGCAACTGCAAAAGTAAAAGAAGCTTTTGAAATAGTAAAAAGACCATGTATAGCGTTAGATACGGATTTTAGAATAGATGAATTAAATGGATTTCCAAGAGCATTTGTTAATTTTTCATTAGATACAATAGGAATAAAAGGAATTTTAAAGTTAATGGAAGGAAAGGAAAATAGAAGATGTGAATTTAATGAATGTTTGGCATATCACGATGGAAAAAATATACATTATTTTTATGGAAAACATCCTCGGAAATTTATCAAATGAAATTCTAGGGTTAAACAGAGAAGAAAAATGGTCAGACTTATGGTATATCTTTAAAACTTTAGGATTTGATAAAACATTGGCTGAAATGAATTCAGAAGAGAGAGAAAATAGAAGAAAAGTCGATGGTTCAGTACAGGCAATGCAAGAATTTGCAAAATGGTATGAAGGAATTGGAAATTTGTAATTTCAATCAAATTGAGAAATAATTAGTAAATTAGCTACTAATTATTTTTTTTGAAATTAATATCTAAATTATAGCAATAATGGAAAAAATTTCTTAACGATAAAAACAAACAAATGTTTACAACAACAAAAAATGATGTTATAATTATCTTAAAGTTATAGTTTGGGAAGTGAAGGAAATGCAAAAATACTACTTATGTATAGATTTAAAAACATTTTACGCTTCGGTTGAGTGTGTGGAAAGAGGACTAGATCCTTTTAATACAAATTTAGTAGTAGCAGATGAATCAAGAGGAAAAGGAACAATTTGTTTAGCAGTATCTCCAAAAATGAAAATGCTTGGGGTAAAGAATAGATGTAGAATTTTTGAAATTCCACCATCGATTAAATATATAGTAGCAAAACCAAGGATGAAAAAATATATAGAATATTCAGCAAATATTTATGCTATTTACTTAAAATATTTTGCAAAAGAGGATATACATGTATATTCAATAGATGAGGCTTTTATGGATGTTACTAATTATTTAAAAATGTATCAAATGAATCCAGTAGAACTTGCAAAAACAATAATAAATACTTTATCAGAATTAAATAATAAATTTAATCAAATAGAAAATGGAAAATACGTTAAACTAAAATACTACAAATATGGAAAATATAGTGAAATCAAAGGAATAGTAACGAATATTGATTACATAAAAAAGAAAATACAAATTAATAAAGTTGAGAATATAAATATTTGTGATATTATAGATATTATAGTATCCGAAGAGAAGTTTAATTGACTTTTATGTAAATTTATAGTAAAATAGTGTTTATAAAAAGCTGAAAAGGGGGTATATAAAAAATTTTAATACCAATAAAATTTACAAGAAAGGAGTAAAAAGAAAAAACGGTGAATAAAGCTAAATTTTAGTAAAGTATGACTGTAAAAAGAGATGTAGGAACAGATTTATTAGTTTAGTAAAGAAGAAAAAGCCAATAACTTATTGAATTTATAAGGAAAAATAGGAGAGAAAAAAATGACAATTGAAGAATTTACATATGAACTGAATGATTTGTTGGAAAACTACAAGAGCGGAATTATTATTCCATCAAACAAGGTGATTTTATGTGGTGCACGTGAAAGTGATATCACGGTATTTAAATCTGAAGGTTTGAAAGGATACCGATTTACTTTGGCGGTAAATCGGGATAACAATCATGAAGCCGAAGAAGAACAGACAGTAGACTTTATTGAAGTTGTTGTTTCTCTTGAAAATGATTATATACTTGATAGGGAAGCAACACGGATGCAGGTTGTTGGAAAAGTGTGTTCAAGATTCATTGATAATAGGTTGCAGTTTTATGTTGAGGCAACAAGGATTGGATATAATGAATACCAAGAAGATGTGAATTTGGTATACATGGTGGCTAATCTCATGAAGAGACCAGAGCTAAAAATTACTCCAAACGGTATGAGAGTATGTAATTTTAGTTTGAATCTATTTAATATGAGAGAAGAAAAGATGAATCATGTTCCTTGTATTGCTTTTAACGGCTGTGCAGAAAAAATATATCAAATAATACATAGACAGAGAATAGCTATTTGTGGAAGGATAAATAGTAGAGATTATACTAAAGATGGAGAAGTAAGAAGAGCTTCAGAAATATTAGTTTTTTTCACCAAAAAAATATCCATAACAGATAAGTATGTTTTGTAAATTAAAATTAATATAGGAATTATAAAATTATATTCTTATCCAAAAAGCCCAGTATAAAGGATACTGGGTTTTTTGGATAATTTCTATTTTATCGAAGTAAATTTCCCCAATTTTTAATTATGTCTTTTACAATATTGAATAATGTCCTTTTTTCGATATTTTCTTGAATAACTAAATTACTTTTAGCAATAGTATTACCATCAGAAGAGTAAATTATTTCTCCGACTTTTTGACCACTACTTATAGGTGCAGAAATATTTTCGTTTATAGAAATTGTTTGCTCAATATTTTTATCTGTTCCTTTTTTTATCAAACTACCTACAGAGTTCTCTAGAACTACAGGAGCGGTGGATTTTACACCTTTTTTGATATTAACAGTTTGAATTAAATCACCTTTATTTCCTAGAGTTTTATAAGAATAAGTGTTAAATCCATAATCTAGAAGTTTAGAAGCTTCTGAAAAACGAACTTTAGTAGAAGGAGCTTTCATAATTACAGCTATTAGAGATAAACCGTCACGAGTAGCGCTTGCTGATAAATTATATAAAGCAAGCCCAGTAGAGCCAGTTTTTAATCCAGTAGCTCCAGGATATGTGTGTATAAGTTTATTTGTATTAGAAAGTGATGATTTACCATCTCTTAAAGAATCGGTCCAGATTGTGCTATATTTTGTAACATCAGGGTATTTTGTAAGTAATTCTCTAGACATTAATGCTATATCATAGCTTGAAGTAACATGACCATCTTCGTCTAATCCATGGCAATTTTTAAATGTAGTATCATTCATACCTAGTTTTTTTGCTTCATCATTCATCATTTGAACAAAAGCTTCTTCAGAGCCAGCTATAAATTCAGCCATTGCTACTACACAATCATTTGCAGAATTTACACAGATAGCTTTTAACATTTCGTCAACAGTTAAAGTTTCTCTAGGGTCAAGCCATATTTGAGAACCACCCATAGATGCAGCATTTTCACTACAAGGTACTTGGTCTGTTAATGATATCTTACCATTTGCTAATGATTCCATTATTAATAAAATACTCATTACTTTTGTAACTGAAGCAGGACGAAGTTGTTCATGTATATTATGAGCATATAGAACTTGACCTGTTGATTGTTCGATTAATATGCAAGATGGTGATTCTAAATTTAAAAAATTGTCTTCAGAAATAGGACTATTTGCATCTAAAATAGTTGGTAATGCGGAATTTATGTACGAAGAAGTTTCTATACTATTATTAGAGTTTTGGGTATTAGTTAAATTATTATTTTGTATATTTTGATTTGAATTAGAATTCATGTTGTTAGTAGAATTTGGTATATTTGAATTAGATATATTTGAATTTGATGTGTTATTGATATTTGAAGAAATGTTATTTGAATTTTTTGCTGATTGATTGTTTGATGAATTTATAGAATTATTTGTATTTGTTAAATTGGAAATGTTTTCAGATGTCGAAGACCATACATAGACGCTACTTTCAGCATAACAAGAAATGCAAAAAGAAGTTATTAATAAGAAAATTAGTAAAATATAAAAAAATTTTGAAACTTTCATAAAAATTTTCATTCCTTTCTATTTTATTTAAAAATTTACATAGTTAAAAAAGATAATATTTAGATTTCTATTTAATAGAAGTATATGTGTTATTAAATAAAAAAGAACTGCAAGAGATATGTATTAATACAATATTTAATGTGTGTTTTGTAATTATATGATTTTATTTAGATACTGTTATATGTAGCGTTTTATAGATTTTTGGACTTGATTAGAAGATTTGGAAAAGATGTATACAATGGTTATAAATTATGTTAGAATATTGTTGTAAAAACTTGCTTAAAACTATATGGAGAAGTAATTTAAAAGGAAGATTATAATTATACTAGAATTTATAAATATGATTAAAAAATAATTAAGATTGGGAGTAAAAAAGTATGGATAAGGATTCTATAATTAGCTATGTTACAAGAAAAATAAATATAGCATATCGAGTGAATCAAAATTGTCGTATAAGTTTTATAGTTTCTGATGATAAAGAGGTAAAAAAACAGATACAAGAACAAATAACTTCAATAGATACAAGTACAATTTTAGACGAAAGAATTGTAAATTATGATTTCTTTAAAAATAGAAATAATGAATTAACTGAATATTCAAGATTATGTAAGGAGAAAGGAAATCTTATGCTTGTAACTGGATTAGGAAGATATGCCGAATATTTAAAACAAACAGGACGAATTACAAATGTTGGAGATTTTTATATGAATGTCTTTAATATGCCTAGAGATAGTTTTTATTTACAAAACAATGTTAGAATTATTTTATTATTAAATCAGCAAGAATATGATATGTTTTTAAGTGAATATGGTGATGATTTTCTTTCATATGCATGTCTTAAGGAGGATATAGATAGCATACTTGAGGAAGAAAGAAATTCACAAGATACCCAAAGAAGAGAAGACAGCGAAAGATGAATGTAGAAAAATATGACAAAAATCAATATTACAAGTTTGAAATATTATGAAAAACATGGTATACTTTAATATGAAATATATTTTAATCTTGAGCTGTTTGGACTGTTTATAGGAGGACATTTATGAACGCAAAAACTTTACAAGAAATTATAAGAGAATATAATTCTCATGAAGAAGAAATCTTTGACAATGCTACTGATATATTTATTTCGAAAGTCCGGAATGAACTTGAAAGAATGTATAGAGATCAGGAGTGGTCAGCGATGATAGGGGTTTCGGAGCTAGGAATTTTCATAACAGAAATAAGTGATGATTTTAAAGATGTTGAATTTAGAATTTTACCTTTTGTTTCTGGAAGAAATGGAAAAGCATATCAGGATGAGTTTTCTGATGATTCGACATTTACTGAATACCTTGAAAATAAAGGGTATATTGGTGATGAATTATACAATTTTCAGGATGAAGAAATCTTGGCTTTGAAACCTTATTGTGAATCGATGGAAAGAAAAGGTTTTGGTTGCTATGTTGACAAAGGTGACAAAATGCTGGTGGTTACATTAAAAATTTAATAAATTTTAAAGTCCAAAATATGTTCAAGACAAAAAAGATTGCAATTTTTTGCAATCTTTTTTGCTATATAGCTTCAAATATTTGATTTTTTCTATACAATAAGCAAGGAAGAGTTAATGCTCTTCCTTAATTTTAATTTCTGGACAATCATACATATCAAATGAATCTTTTGAAGTAGTTGGATATCTCTTTGAACCAGAGTCGATAGTTTCTTTCATATGTTCAATATATCTTTTTTCGTAATCAGCATCATGATTTTTTACGAGAATTTCAGAAATATGAACGTGTGAATGTGATCTTTTAAATTTTACTTTTGCCATAATATACCTCCTTGTTGATAAGAAAAATTTTTTGACTACTACTTTTTATGCTATTTGTCCAGAATTTTTCCAAGATTTATTTTTTCTTGGTAAAAAAATTGTTCATTCTTAATTATAGCACGATTATATAATTTGGTCAAAAGTAAAAATTTATGCAATCGGAAAATGTTAAATAGCTTGATTATTAGAATGGAAAAAGATATAATATTTAAAGAAAGGGGAGAGTATCTTGAAGAAAAAATATATATTATTTTTATTATTAGTATTATTAACTGGATGTATAATATCAATCTCTGTAAAAGTAATTAATGATAAAAGAATAAACAATGAATTAGAAGCAGTACAAATATTTGAAAAACGAGCAGCGGTGAATGTTAGTGTAGAGAATTCATATGAGAATATAGATGAAATACAGAAAAATATACAAAATATGAAATATGTTAAGAATGTTAGCATGGTTTCAAAAGAAGATGAAATAGAAAATTTTAAGAATAAATTTGATAATAAGGAATTGTTTGATGATGAAGAATTGTTTGAGGGAATACCAGCATCATTTATTATTCGATTTGACATAAATAATGTGGACGATTTTGAAGAAATAAAGACAGTAGAAGATAATTTAATGAACATAAATGGAATTGACAAAGTTGAGGCAGATGGATGTAAAGAAATTATTAAAATATATGAAACAACAGGAATTAAGGGATTAAAAGAGTATGATAAAATTTATACAATAATGGATGAACAAGGGGTAAATGGAGTAACAACATATTTGGATGAACATCCAGAGACAAGAGAACTTTTGAAAGATTTTATACACTTTTAAAATATTAATGACATCAGTAATTGATAAATAAAAAATAATCGGGAGAAAAATTATGATAAAGATATTATTAGTAGAAGATGACAAAAGTATTATAACAACAATAACCTATTACTTACAAAGAGAAGGTTTTAGGATAGAAAGTGCTAATACTGAAAAAATGGCAATAGAAAAATTAAATAATTCGACATATCAATTAGTTTTATTAGATGTTACATTACCAGATGGAAATGGATATGATTTATATTCAAAAATAAAGAAAATCCAAAATATACCTGTAATTTTTTTAACAGCACTAGATGAAGAAAAAGATATAGTAAAAGGATTTGATTTAGGAGCTGATGACTATATTACAAAACCTTTTCATGCAAGAGAATTACTTTCAAGGATAAAAAATGTTATGAGACATTATCCTAATTGTGAAGAAGAGAAAAAAATAAAGATATCAAATATCGTAATAAATATAACAAAGCAAAAAGTATATAATGGTGAAAATGAAGTAGAATTAACAGCACTTGAATATAAAATTTTATTGTTATTATTTAGAAACAGAGGAAAAATAATTTCAAGAGAGCAAATTTTAAGTGAGATATGGGATGAAAATGAAAATTACGTAAATGATAATACTTTGACAGTATATATAAAGAGAATACGTAAAAAAATTGGTGATGAAAACTCTAATTTAATTAAAACAGTTAGAGGACTAGGTTATAAAATTATGAAATAAATTTATTAGCAAATTGAAAGGTTTAAAAGGGAAAGGAAATGCATTTTTAAATGAAGAAGAATTATAATTCTGAAAATGAAAAAGTAAGGAATATTGATAAGATAAAAAATAATCATCGAAGTAAAGAAGTAAGAAATGTTGATAAGACAAAAAACAATTATCGAAGTAAAAAAATATTAATTATATTAATTATTCTTTTATTGTTTATTTTAATAATATTACAAGTGTTATCTATTATGAAAATGGAAGATGAATATCAACAAAAACTTTATGAAGTAACAAATATAATAATAAATAATGTAAGTGAAAATAATAAGGCTATAGATAAAGAAGTGATAAAAGATTTATTAAGTTCAAACCATGGAAATAGTGAATATAAAGATATTTTATCACTTTATGGTATAAATCAAGAAAACTTTGATGATATTTTAGAAAATAATAGTGTGGGAAATTATAAAAGAATAGAAAGTACACTTCTGATTTTATCAATTACAATTTTAATAATCTTATTTTTAATACTTTTATGGTATATATATAAAAGATATGAAAAAGAAAGAATTATAGAGTTAGATAATTATTGTAAGGAAATTTTAAATGGGAATTATGAGATTGATTTAAAAGAACAGAAAGAAGGAGACTTTTCTATATTAAGAAATGACATATATCATATGACAGTTATGCTTAAAGAGAAAAATAAAAGTTTAGAAAAAAATAATTTGAATACAGAAAAATTAATTGCTGATATATCTCATCAATTAAAAACTCCTCTTACATCGCTAAATTTAATGAATGATATTTTATATACTGAAAATTCAGAAGAAAAGAGAAAAGAATTTTTAGATTTAGAGAGAAAAGAATTAGATAAGATTAGCTGGCTTATTAAAACTCTACTTAATATTTCAAAATTAGATTCAAAAACAATGATTTTACAAAAGAAGAATGAGAATGCATATGATTTAATGCTCGAAATAAAAGAAAGTTTTTCAGCTATATGTGAAGCTAATAAATCTAAAATAGAAATTATTTCAAATAAGAATGAAGTTATACATTGTGATAGAAAGTGGACTAAAGAAGCTATTGGGAATATTGTAAAAAATGCGTTAGAACATAAATCAACTTTAGTTTTAATTACGCTTTCTCAAAATAAACTATTTACTGAAATTTCAATTAAAGATAATGGAGAAGGAATTGATAAAAAAGATTTATACCACATTTTTGAAAGGTTTTATAAAGCAGAAAATAGTAAAGATGATAGCTTGGGATTAGGTTTAGCATTTTCTAAAAGTATAATTCATAATCAAGGTGGAAGTATAAAGGTGACTAGTTCTAAAGATAGGGATAATTCAGGAACAGAGTTTAATATTAAATTCTATTTTTAATGTAAGCTATTTTAAAGTAATGAATTTTAATAAAAATTAAGATTGCTTTAAAGTAGCTTTTTAATTAAAAAAATAAACATAAAAAAATAAACATAGAGAAATAAATATGAAAAAGTAGATGTGAAAAATATTAATTATTTATGATAAAAAATTTTTTAGTCACTTAAGAGTCACTTATGTATTTTATAATTAAGAAAACAAAGAAATAAATCGAAAGATAATCTTTTAATTTTTGATAAGGGGGAATAAATAAAATGGAAATTTTAAAAGTAGAGCACTTAACTAAAAAATACGGAAAGAAAGATACAGAAGTAGTAGCATTAGATGATGTATCTTTTTCAGTTGAAAAAGGAGAATTTGTTGCTATAGTGGGTGCATCAGGTAGTGGAAAATCTACATTATTACATTTAATAGGAGGAGTAGACAAACCAACATCTGGAAGAGTTTATATTGATGGTACTGATATATATAAATTAAATAGTAATGACCTTGCGATTTTTAGAAGAAGAAATGTTGGTTTAATATATCAATTTTATAATTTAATACCAATTTTGAATGTAAAAGAAAATATTACATTACCTTGTGATTTAGATGGTAAAAGTGTAGATGAGAAGAGTTTACAGGAAATTTTATATATATTAGGATTGGAAAATAGGGTAAATCATTTGCCAAATCAATTATCAGGTGGTCAGCAGCAAAGGGTTTCAATAGGTAGAGCAATAATAAATCATCCTGCAATAGTACTTGCAGATGAACCTACTGGAAACCTAGATAGTAAAGCATCAAGAGAAATTATGGATTTGTTAAAGGTTTATAATCAAAAGTATAATCAAACTTTAATTGTTATAACACATGATGAGAATATTGCATTAGAAGCAGACCGAATTATAACTATCCAAGACGGAAAAATTTTGAAAGATGAAAAGTTGAGATAGGAGGTGTTTGCATGAAAATATTAAATAAGATGACATTAAAGAGTTTAGAAGCAAATAAGAAAAGAACAATAGTTACAATAATTGGTATAGCATTATCAGTAGCTTTGATTTGTGCAATTACTACTTTTGTAGTAAGCTTCCAAAATACAATGGTAGAAAGAGAAAAAATAACAAATGGTGATTATACTCTAAAGGTATCAGAAATAAGTGAAGAAAATTTGAATTATATAAAAAATAATCTAGATGTAGAAAATATAGGTATAGAACAAGAAATAGGTTATGCTATTTTAGAGGATTCAAAAAATGATTATAAACCATATGCATATGTGGAAAAATTTGATGATTATTGGTTAAATCATTCAGGAATAATGCTTGTTCAAGGAAGATTGCCTCAAAATGAAAATGAAATCGTTATTCCTGAACATATAAATACAAATGGAGGATTGAATTTAAAAGTAGGAGATGTAATTTCTTTAGAAATAGGAAATAGGTATATAGATGGTGAGAAACTCAATCAAAGTAATCCATATTATACAGAAGAGGATATAGAAAATCAAAAGCAAAATCAAGATATACCAGGAACAGGAGAAGGTTCAGAAGTTGCAGAATTAAAACCAGAATATTTTATACCAGAGTATACAAAAGAATATACAATTGTGGGAATAATGGAAAGACCAAATTTTGAGGATTATTCAGCACCTGGGTATACAATTATTACAAAGATGGAAAATCAAGAAGCTAATGATGAAGTAAGTGTAGGGCAGAATAGTGAAACTAGTGTATATATTAATTTAAAAGATCCAAGTAAAACTTATGAATTTTCGGACTATTTACAAGATAAATTAGAAATTTCAGAATATAGTATTACAGTAAATGAGTCATTATTACAATATATGGGAATATTTAAAAGTAATAGAATGGGAGATTTTATAACAATAATGGCAACTATTGTAATAGTAATAATTCTTGTTACATCAATATTTGTAATTTATAATAGTTTCAATATTTCATTAACAGAAAGAACAAGAGAACTTGGAATGTTTTCAAGTATAGGAGCGACATCTACACAAATAAGAAAAAGTATCTTTTTTGAGGGATTTTTATTAGGAATAATATCAATTCCATTAGGAATAATCGTAGGAATTTTGGCTATATGGATAGTATTATTATTTGTAAATGGCATAATAAATAGTGGTAGCACTCCTTTAATAGATAATTTTAATTTAAAATTAACAGTTTCTTATTCAGCGATAGGAATTGCTATACTTATTTCAGTAATTATGATTGTGATTTCACTTTTAAGACCAAGTTATAGAGCAGGAAAGATAACACCAATAGATGCTATAAGAGAAAGCTCAGATGTAAAAATAAAGAATAAGAAAAAGAATAAAAAAGAAAAGAAATATAGAATTACAAAGAAACTTTTTGGAATAGAGGGTGTAATTGCAAGAAAGAATTTTAAGAGAAGTAAGAAGAAATATCGTACGACAATTTTTTCTATATTTTTAAGTGTAGTCTTATTTATCTCTATGAATTCTTTTGTAGAAAATACTTTCAAATTATCTTCATTAAAATATGATAATCAAGAGTATAATATTTCCGTTTACAAATATGGTGAAAATCAAGAAAGAGAAGATTACTTCAAAAAGATAGAAAATTTAGAAGGTATAAAGCAGAGTATAATATTAAAAACAGTAACTTTACGTGTTGATAAAAATTATTTTTCTGAATTAGGTTTAAAAAATTATGGAGAAGGTGCTTCTGAATTTACAGTATTTCTATATTCACTAGGAGAAAATGGTTATAAAAAATATATTAGTGATTTAGGATTAAAATATGATGATGTTAAAGATAAAGGTATTTTATATGATACTAGAATAAACTATGTATATGAAGAAGGTAAGGATGGAGTAAAAAGAGAAGAATATGATATGTTAAATTTAGAAGAAGGAGATTCTATGTCATATATTGAAATCCTAGAGAAGAGTGAGGAAAGTGAAGTACCTTCACAAGGAAGTATTGAAATAGCAAAGAGGACTACAGAATTACCAATGGGAAGTTTATTAAAAGGAACATATGCTCCAGTTATTATAATATCAGATGAAATGATGAATAATTTTTCGTATCAAGTATCAAGTATGCTTATAGAAGCGGAAGATGCTGATAAATTACAAAATGAAATAATAAAAATAGATCCTTTGAATAAACAAAGTATATTTAATGTAGAAGAAGAGGCAAGAGCAAACAATAATATGGTATTAGTTATATCTATTTTCCTATATGGATTTATAGCAGTAATAACAGTGATAGGAATTACAAATATATTTAATACAATTACTACAAATATGGCATTAAGAAAGAGAGAATTTGCTGTATTAAAATCTATAGGTATGACAGAAAAAGAATTTAATCGAATGATTAGATATGAAAGTTTTATATATGGTTTAAAAGCACTAATATTGGGCTTACCAGTAGGACTTTTACTATCATACTTTATTTATATACAAACAGGTGGTGTATATGAAACTGAATATAGATTTCCAACAGTACCTGTACTACTTTCTATAGTTTTTGTTTTTGCAATTATTTTTATAACAATGAAATATTCTGTGAAGAAAACTAGAAAGCAGAATATTATTGAGACAATTAGGCAAGAAAATATTTAAAGATTGGGATTTGGCTAATGAAAATTTTATTGATATAGGATTGGTAAAATATTAATATAGAATTTGTGGAATATTAACATAGAATTTGTAAAATATTAATATTGAACTAGTAAAATATTAATATAGAATTTGTAGAATATTAATTATAAAATTTTAAAAAAGGAGACGGTGATATTTTGAGATGATTTTAAATCTGTGTTCTCAAAATATCACCGTCAATATAATTCTGTTAAGAAATCTTATAAACTTTTTTTTAATTCTTTTAATGTAAAGCATAAATATATAGCAATAAATATACATATTTTTATGATACTGTTATTTACTATAAAAATGCTACTAAAAATATATTTTATAATTATGTATGTGACAAAGCAAAATAGGATAGGTTTAAAAATAAAATTAAAGAAATTAAGAGAATAGTTAATTTTATGTTTTAATTGTATACTGCTAATTGTAAAATTAAGTAATTCACTAACACAAATACTAAATATATATCCTTTTACTCCAAAAATTGGAACAATAAAGAAAATTATACATATTGTAGTGATTAAATCTATTATGTTACATATCATAACACTTACCTGCTCATTAATTCCTTTTAACATATTATCTATGACATTATCTATATACATAAGTATAACTAGAGGGGAAAGAAATTTAATCCATTTTGCTGGTTCTAGATTTTGATAAATTAATAAACTTAAATCATTTGCAAAAAATAGAAATATTGCAGATATTCCTATTGAAAATATGAATGTAACTTTGAATATTGTGTCACATACATACTTTAGTCTTTTATAATTTTTTCCTGCAAGTAATCTTGAAAACTCTGGAACTAGTAAATTACTAAAGGAACTAATAAAAACACTTGCAAACATAAGCACTGGCATTACCATTCCATTAATTAATCCATAACTAGAAATAGCTAGAGAATATGGAAGCCCAGATAACTCAAGTCTTATAGGAATTAGAAATTGCTTTAAAGATGAAAGACCAGACTTTATACAAGAAGTTATTGCTATAGGAAATGCTATATTGATAATTCTTTTTTTCATTTGCATTGGTTCTTTTCTGCTTAATTTGTATTTTCTTATATCAATATTATAACTAATAACATTAAAGGTAAATGAAAATACCTCTGAAATTACATCAGCAATAATTAGATAGAAGCAAGCAGATTCGGCGGTTTTAGTAGTATCTGTTTGTAGCAAGAATAATGTTAATAGCATTTTTACACTTAATTCTAGTATTTGAGCAATTGCATTCATGTAAGATTTACTTATTGAAGCAAAATATCCATTAATTACTGATGAAATACTAATTAGTGGTAACCCAAATGCAATTGTTAGAATAGGAGTTGGTGAGATTGCATTTTTAAGCCAAATATTGGAAATAGTAGGAGAAAATATAAAAACAAGTAAAGATGATGTAAAACCTAATAATGTAGCAAAAAATATACTTGTTTTTACAGCTTTTAGTCCATTAAGATAATTCTTTTTTGCAAATTCTTCAGATACAATACAGGTACAAGCTATGCTTAACCCAGATGTTGCAACAGTTATTGCAAAGTTGTAAATAGACATTACTAGACTAAATACTCCTATTGCTTCTGAACCAACCTTATTTGCAACATAGATGTTAAAAACCATACCTATTCCACGCATTAATAGAGCAGTTACTGTTAAAATGATTCCATTTATAAGAAATAATTTTGTTTTTCTCAAATATATATCACCATTTAATTATATACATTTTAATTTTTTTTATGATTTTAAATTTAATGGGGATATTATAAAGAGTTTTTATAGAACACTTATTTTTATATAAGTATTATTATATAGAATTTCTTTATATTATTAATGTTTATATCATGGAAATGAATATATTATTTTAATAAATTTAAAGAAACAGTCACGGCATCACTGCTAGCAGAAGCAAGAATTTTTACAGTATATCCAGAATCATTTCTGAATTTTAAATCATAGCTTCCATATGCTACAGCAGCATCTTTTCCTTCTTGAATATATGGAACGTAATTACTATGTTCATGTCTTTCTGTGACTACTAAAGATGGAACAGTAAGTAAAGCATTATATAGTGTTGTACTTATCTGACAATTACCACCACCATATCCTTTTATTTTATTTCCATTTCTATCATATATATCAGCTTTTTGATATCCTTTACTACTACTAGAAGGGCCAACAGTATTACAAAAAGAGAATGTTGAACCATTTGGGACAGTTGTTCCATTTAAAGTATTGCAAGTGATTTGTATATTGTTTTGCCTAGCACTATCTTTCGTATAGATTTTTGTAGAAAATGTTGCAATTTGCTCTTCAACGGGTATATGTTCTGTAGCAGTTTGTGGATTTGTATTTTGATTTATAGCATTTTCATCAGATGTAGTAGAATTACTTTCTTCAGTTTTTAATTCATTTGTAGAATTTTCTGTGGAAGTATTAGATTCGTTATTATTACTATTATTATTTGTGGAACTTTTACTTGCTTCATAGTTTTGAGAATTATTAGTATTTTCTTGATTACCTGTTTTTTCGTTTGAACGAGAGAAGAAGAAATAAATTACACCTAATATTGCTAAAGTTAAAATAATTAAAATAATCCAAGTTTTATTTTTCAAAATTATCACCTTTGTATAGTGTAACCATAATTTAATAAATTATAAATAAATCTATTTACAAAAAAATCTAGATATGTTAATATATGTATGTAATTTTATTAAATATATAGAGAATATCTTTTTTATTTTTATTCAAAAATCATTTAAATTAAAAATTTTTTAAAATCAAAAATTGTAATCGTGGATAAATTTCAACAAATAAATTATAAAAAAACAGGAGGAATATATGGAAAAATTTACATATAGAGACTATATGTCTTTTAAGGTGGAAAAAAATAGAAATTTTTTCACTATTTTGAAGGCTCGTAATTTATTTTATGGGAAAGAAGAAGAGGCAAATATACTTTATGAAAATGAAGCAGAATATAATACAGGAATGGTAGATATTAATTATAGGTCTGAAGATATATATAAGATGTTATTATTAAATAAAAATGAAGTTCTAATTTTAATTAATCAAATTTTAGAATTTAATAATATAGAGAGTGAATTTACAGAAGAAAATATTGAATTATGTGATAATAGATTTATATTTGATGATGTTTCAAATAAGGAGCTAGATGTAGTTTATAAATTTACAAATGAAAATACTTTTTTCTTAATTGAATATTTAGATAATATTGATTATGCAATGCCATTTAGATTATTACAATATTGTATATTTATAATGGATAAAGCATTAGAAAATAGCGAGCAAAGTAAAAAGTTAACACAAATGCCAAAGATATATCCAATTGTATTATATACAGGAAGAAAGCATTGGGATGATGTTAAATATTTGAAGCGTTGCCAAGAAGAATTTCCTGGATATGTAGAAGAACCATTTTCTAAATATAATTTGGTCGATATAAATCAATTTGATGAAAAAGAGTTGATGCAAAAAGATGGATTGTTTTTCAAAATTATGTTGTTAGAAAAATCAAATTCTGAAAAAAGTTTTTTAAAGAATCTAGAAACAGTAATAAACGAAAATTTTTCTGTTGAGCAAGTAGAAATCTTAAAGAAGGTATTGAATAATATTTTGAAAGAGAAGCTTGAAAGTAAAGAAGTGAGAGCAATATTTGAAAAGATTGAAAAAAATTTCAGGAATTGACAGGAGTTTCAATAGTGACATTTTGCCATCTAGCGGGATTTATCGGCGGAGCAGAATCTTTAGAAGGTGCTGTTGAATTTGCCAAAATTGCAGCTAAATCATAAGGGCTTGAAGAAGCTGTAAGCAAAAGAGCAGGATACTATAAAATATAGTCCTGCTCTTTTGTGTGTGCCCAGCATGGGCAACAGCTTGTGGGTGAAATAATGATATTTCTTCAATTCAATTTTATTGTTCTTTGTTTTACATAATTAAAAAACAAGATGTGCAGGACTATTGAATTTCAATTAAAGATATGATATATAATTAATATAGTTTTAGCTAATAAGCTAATTATATCTTTATAAATCCTTATGGAGTGAATATATAGCAAAAGTAAACATCAAATATTATGATGGAGTGGCTATGAAATGTTTTTATTATAATAGAATTTTAAATGAACAAGTAATGTTTGTTTACATATTTTGATTTGATAAAAACAAAATGATTGACAAAACCAGCAAATAAATGTATAATAGATATGTGTAGAAAAGGAGAGATGTGAATTGTTAGCAAAAAATTGGAAAAAAATCGGATTAATTATATTAATAATCGCATGTGTGTTTAATATAATGAGTAAATTAGTTAATAAAGTATCTCTTAATACAGAAATGATTACATCAGCAATGTATGTATTACAACACCAAGAAGATGATAATCAAGAAAATAATCAAAATCAATAATAAGAAGTGACAAAGCAAAAAAATGTAAGTAAAATATTCAAAGAGAAGAATATATACGGTGTGAAAAGCAATTTAAAAAATTAATTCTTTGAAATGAAAAAAAATACTTGCAAAAAAAAATAAAATATGGTATTATAAAAAACAGTCATATTAATAAAATAAAAAAAGAGGTGAAAGAAATGAAAGCAGGAATACATCCAGAGTATAATGAATCAACAACAATCACATGTGCATGTGGAAATGTATTAGAAGTTGGTTCAACAAAAAAAGATATCAAAGTAGACGTATGTTCAAAATGTCATCCATTCTGGACTGGTAATTTAAGACAAGAAACAGCAGGTGGAAGAGCAGATAAATTTAAGAAAAAATACGGACTTGCATAGAAAGAAGGTAGCAAATAGAAGCTACTTTTTTTATTTTTACTTGAAAAATCTCAAAAAATGTAATAAAATATGAAAAATTAAATTTAGATAGAGAGGGAGAAAAATGACAGAAAAAGAAGTTAATATCCAAAAAGAATATATAGAAAAAATTAGAGAACAAATAAAAAATAAAAATTTAAAATATAATATTTTAACTATGGGATGTCAATTAAATGAAAATGATTCAGAAAAGTTATGCGGAATGTTAGAAGAAATGGGATATGAAAGAGAAGAAAATGTAAAAAATGCTGATATATGCCTATTTAATACATGTTGTGTTAGAGAAAATGCAGAGGATAAATTATTTGGAAAATTAGGAGAACTAAAAAAATTAAAAGAAGAAAAAGGAATTATTATTGCAATAGGTGGATGTATGATGCAAGAAAAGCATATAACAGATAAAATCAAAGAAAGTTATACTTTTGTAGATATAATATTTGGAACACATACATTACACAGATTTCCACAAGACTTATATTTGTCAATGCAAGAAAAAAGAAAGATAGAAGATGTAATAGATATAGATGGAGAAATTTATGAAGGATTACCAATAAAAAGAGATAGTTCAATAAAAGCATCTGTAACAATTATGAACGGATGTAATAATTTTTGCACATATTGTATAGTTCCATATGTAAGAGGTAGAGAGAGAAGTAGAAATCCAAAAGATATATTAGAAGAAGTAAAAAAGCTTGCAAGTGAAGGATATAAGGAAGTTACATTATTGGGGCAAAATGTTAATTCATATTTAAGAGTTGAAAGAGAAAAAGATATTCCATTTGAAAAATATGAGGGTATTGATTCTTTTGCAAAACTTTTAAGAGCAGTAAATAAGATAGATGGAATAGAAAGAATAAGATTTGTATCACCACATCCAAAAGATTTTACAGATGATGTGATAGATGCAATAGCAGATTGTGAAAAAGTATGTAAATTAATACATTTACCATTACAATCAGGAAATACAAAAGTTTTAAAAGAGATGAATCGTAGGTATACAAAAGAGCAATATTTAGAGTTAGTAGAAAAAATGAAAAATAAAATACCAAATTTGACATTATCTACAGATATAATAGTAGGTTTTCCAGGTGAGACAGATGAAGAGTTTGAAGATACTTTAGATGTAGTAAGAAAAGTAAAATTTGAACAAGTGTATATGTTTATATATTCTCGTAGAGTTGGTACACCAGCAGATAGAATGGAAAATCAAATTGCAGAAGAAGATAAACATAGAAGATTTAATAAATTGAAGGAATTAGTAGAAAGTCAAATAGAAGAAAATAATAAAAAATATGTAGGAACAACTCAAAAAGTTTTAGTAGAGGGAGAAAGCAAAAATAATAGTGATATGCTTACAGGTAGAACAGATAGTAATAAAGTAGTTATTTTTGAAGGAACAAAAGATTTAGTAAATAAAATAGTAGATTTAAAAATAGTTTCAGAACATATGTGGTATTTAAAAGGAGAAGTAGAAAAATAATAGTATAGAAATAAGAATAGAATATTCAAATATGAAAATCATATAGTTTATGCAAAAATTGAAGAGAGTGATATAGAAAGGAATGAAATAAATGGCAGAATTTTCACCTATGATGCAAAGATATTTAGAAACAAAGGAACAATATAAAGATTGTATATTGTTTTATCGACTAGGAGACTTTTATGAAATGTTTTTTGATGATGCAATAACTGCAGCAAGAGAGCTTGAAATAACATTAACAGGAAAAGATTGTGGGCAAGAAGAAAGAGCACCTATGGCAGGAGTACCTCACCATGCAGCAGAAATGTATATCTCTAGATTAATAGCCAAAGGATATAAAGTTGCAATATGTGAACAATTAGAAGACCCTAAAACTGCAAAAGGAATAGTAAAAAGAGGTGTTATACGTGTAGTAACACCTGGAACGGTAGTCGAAAGTAATATGCTAGAAGAAAGAAAAAATAATTTTATAATGTCTATTTGTAAAGTAGGTATATATTTTGGAATAAGTGTATGTGATATATCTACAGGTGAATTTTATGCTGCAGAAATAAGAGATAATAATAATTTTCCTTTATTATTAGACGAAATAGCAAGATATTCTCCATCAGAACTTGTTGTAAATTCTATGATGGCAGATTGTGAAGAAGAAATGGCAAAAATAAAAGAAAGATTTTCTTCATATATAACAAAATTTCAAGATAAATTTTTTGATTCAAAAGCAGATACTTTAAAATTAAGATTTGATATATTAGATACAAATCATAATAAAGTACAAAATATAGATGAAAAGAAATTTGCGGTTGCAGCTATAAATGCATTAGTGGAATATATAGAGCAAACTCAAATGACTAATTTAGAACATATAAATAAAATTACAGTATATCAAATATCAAAATATATGTCATTAGATATCAATGCAAGAAGAAATTTAGAGATAACAGAAAAGATGCGTGATAAATCAAAAAAAGGAACACTTCTATGGGTTTTGGATAAAACATCAACATCTATGGGAGGAAGAAATTTAAGAAGATGGTTAAGTGACCCTTTAATTGATACTAAAGAGATAAATAGAAGGTTGTATTCTGTTAAAGAATTAAAAGAAGATATGATGCTTAGGGATGAAGTAATAGAAAATCTAAAAAAAGTGTATGATATCGAGCGTTTGGCAGGAAAAATGGCTTATGGTAATGCAAATGCAAGAGATATGATAACACTTAAAAATTCTTTATTAAAATTGCCAGAAGTAAAGAATATTTTATCAAATTGTAAATCAGAAATGTTAAAAGAACTATATGAAGATTTAGATGTTTTACAAGATATATATGAACTTATAGAAAAAGCTATAGTTGATGATCCTCCTATGGGTGTAAAAGATGGTGGAATCATAAAGATGGGATATGATGAAGAAATCGACCATCTAAAAACTGCGACAACAGAAGGAAAGAATTGGATAATTCAATTAGAAGCAGAAGAAAAAGAAAAAACAGGAATTAAAAATTTAAAAGTTGGATTTAATAAGGTTTTTGGATATTTTATAGAAGTTACAAAATCTAATTTAAATCAGGTTCCAGATAGATATATAAGAAAACAAACATTAACAAATACAGAAAGATATATAACAGAAGAATTAAAAAATTTAGAAAATCAGATATTAGGAGCAGAAGAAAAAGTTGTTAATTTAGAATATGAAGCATTTACAAAAATAAGAGAAGAAATTGCAAGAAATGTAAAAAGATTACAAAGAACTGCAAATGCAATTTCTACATTAGATGTATTAGCATCATTTGCACAAGTTGCTGAAGACATGAATTATTGTATGCCAGAAGTTGATAATGGTGGAATAATTGATATAAAAGCTGGTAGACATCCTGTAATAGAAAAAATGCTTGGAGCAGGAGCTTTTGTTGAAAATGATACATATTTAGATAAAGACGAAAATAGATTATCTATAATAACAGGTCCCAATATGGCTGGAAAATCAACATATATGAGACAAGTTGCTTTAATAACATTAATGGCACAAGTTGGAAGTTTTGTTCCAGTAGCATCTGCAAAAATAGGGGTTGTTGACAAAATATTTACAAGAGTTGGAGCTTCAGATGATTTAAGCATGGGACAAAGTACTTTTATGGTAGAAATGATGGAAGTTGCAACAATTTTAAAAGAAGCAACACAAAATAGTTTAGTAATACTTGATGAAATAGGAAGAGGAACTTCAACATATGATGGTCTTTCAATAGCATGGGCTGTTGCAGAATATATAGCAGATAAAAGTAAGTGTGGTGCAAAAACATTATTTGCTACACATTATCATGAATTAACTGAATTAGAGGATAAAATAGAAGGTGTAAAGAATTATTCTATTGCAGTAAAAGAAAAAGGTGAAGATATAATTTTCTTAAGAAAAATAGTTAGAGGTGGAACTGACGAGAGTTATGGTATTCACGTAGCAAGACTTGCAGGAGTTCCAAAACCTGTTACTGAAAAAGCAAACGAAATTCTTAATTCATTAGAAAGAAAAAATGTGTTAACAGGAAAGAAACAAGAAAAAACAAGTAAAAAGCAAGTTGAGGGGCAATTTGATATGTATAACTATAAATTAGCTGAAATTGCTCATGAAGTTGATAAAATTAATTTGAATGAATTAACACCAATTGATGCTTTGAATACTTTGGTTAGAATAAAGGAAAAGATGAAATAGTAACCGAATTTTGAAGCCAATTTTGAAGTGAATTTGAGGCGGATTTTTGGCGAATTTTGGGGACACTCGTTTTTGTTCGGAATTTTTCGAACAAAAATGAGTGTCCCCAAAATTCGTCCATTTTTCTTTTTAGTAAAAAATTTCAAATAACTAACAACTTCTTTACATAAAATTAATTGTAATGATATAAATTTTTGATAAAATTGAATTACTGAATAAAAATATAAAAACAAAAGAGGAGGAGTTTTTTATGAAAAAGAGATACATAGCACTAGAGACACAAAAAAATGTAAAAGGAATAACTTTGGTAGCATTAGTAATAACCATAATAGTTTTACTAATATTAGCAGGAGTAACAATATCAGCTGTCCGGAGGACAAAATGGAATATTGACAAATGCAACAGAATCAAAAAAACAATCAGAGATAGGAGATGTAAAAGACCAAGCAAGGTTAGATATAGTAGCGAAACAAACGGAAAAATTAGGACCAGAAGTTACAGAGGAAGAATTAAGGACAATATTAGAGGAGTATGGAACATTAAAAGGTGAAGGAGAAATATTAGACCAAATATTAGTGACAAAGAACGGATATGAAATTCCAGTAAGAGAGATATGGGGAGGTCCAATAACTTCAGATAATATAGATGTAGCTGATTCAGAAAAAGCTATAAAAATAATCGTAAATTCTGGAGATGATGGAATTGTAGAATTGCCAATATATGAAAGTGCAAAGATAGATTGGGGAGATGGTAATATTGAAACAGCCAAAAATAATGTAATATCAAGAAAGATGGCATCAATTAATGGTAGTGTGCTAATTGCAGGTTTGAATTATTATGGTCATACGCATCAATATGAAGAAAAAAACAAAGAATATGAAGTAACAATTTCTGGAAATGTTACAATGATGGGAACACCTATAATGTCAGGTGCGAGTGAACATATTCAGAAGATAGTAGAAATAAAACAATGGGGAGAAACAGGGTTAGAGCATATTAGCTTTGAAGAATGTACTAATTTAAGAAAAATAGCTAGTCCATCAGAAAATAGCTTTAGTAGAATAGAAGTTTTTGATTCTGCTTTTGCTGGTTGCACAAGTTTAACTGAAATACCAGAGGATTTATTTAAAAATTGTTCTAATGCAACATCGTTTAATTCAACCTTTCAAGGATGTGAAAAATTGACTAATTTGCCAGAAAACTTATTTTCTGATTGTACAAATGCAACATCATTTGATTCAACATTTTCAGAATGTGAAGGACTAACTAGTTTACCAGAAAATTTATTTGCAAATTGTCAAAAGGTAGAGAATTTTTCAAGAACTTTTGATTTTTGTTTTAATTTACAAGGAAAATCATTACCACTATGGGAAATGATTGATGGATGGCAAAATTTGGATTTTTTGGAGTATGATGGATGGAGTAGGACTATTCCAAATGGAGCTTGTTGTTATGGTGGATGTGATAAATTAGAAGATTATGATTCAATTCCTGTCTATTGGAAATCATCGTTGCCTTTTTAATATATCAATATAATTAATAGGATTTTATTTTGGAGATAAAGAATTAAAGAAGTGATAAATATAACTAATGTTGAAGATAATGAGACAATGATAATTTAAAGCTTTAAATGAACTATAGATATTTAATTTAAGGTTCATTTAAAGTTTTTTTATATTATTAGAATTTTTAATAGATGTGAAAATACTAGATAGATATTAATATTATTAATGTTTTGGATAAATAGCTATTGTTTAAAGTTTTTTGATATGGTAAAATAAAATTGTATTAGATAAAGTATATAAACTTTTATAGGGAATGGAGTAGATTTAAAAATGGATGGAATGATGTTTGGATTATTGTTAGTAGGAATTATATTTTTAGTAATTATTTTAGTAATACTTTTTTCTACAAAAGGAATATTAAAGAATAAAAAACAGAATCAAGTAATAAATCCTATATATATTTTTTTAATTGTATTTGGAGTGTTGTTTCTTTTAAATAGTTTGATTAATGAATGGATAATATCTATAGTTACTATTATAGTAGGAATACTTGGAAATATATATAATTTAAAAAACAGGAAGAATAAATATTTTGTTTTAGGTGTAATAATTTATTTGTTTATATTACTTTATGGAGTGATATATTTATGTTTTTTACTTTAATAATGATGAACAATAGGGACACTCATGGAATTTGTTTGAGTTTTTGCTTCAAATCTGAAAAATGATTAAAAAGCCAATTAGTGATTAATACTAATGGCTTTTTAATCATTTTAAAAAGAAACTTATTTAGTTTTTTACTTTTTTATGAAAAAATAAATCATTTAATTTAAAGCTAATTTAAAACTTTGAAATCTACAGTACATTAAACAGCTCTAGTAAAGCTGAATATGTTGCTTGCAAAGTAGCACTTTTATTATGGAAGCGATTTAAAATTTCTAAAAGTTTTTTCTTAAGTTTTATTGATTCTGTTTCTTCTAGATATGGGTTTTTAAAAACTTCTTCAATAATTTGTAAGTTCATGTTTTTTCCTTGCTTAAGCTGTGAATTTAAAGTGAGCTTTAAATTTTCAGGAGATTTTTCAGTTTTAATAATTTTTTTGATTATTTCTTCTCTCCAAAAGCATGCTTCAGGAACAGAAATCTGGACATTCCTTAAGCGAAGATTTCTTAATATAGCAGAAAATACCTCATCTGAATATTCTTCAAGAAGCCAGTTAGATAATGCATCTATAGGAGTTTCTGGATCTTCTGCAGGAATCATTCTAACTCTCCAAGAACTTGATTTTGAAAGAGTGTAAAGATCAGTTGTGTCTTTTTGATAATTAGGGTTTGTGATGATATTTTCTATTACATCTTCATTATCAATTGAAGTCATACTTGACAGCAAATCTGTTGAAGTTGTAAGTTTTGCAACTCGTGCCTGGATTTTTGGAATGTCACAAAATGCTAAAATTTCTAAATTATGCTCATTTTTCTCAAAATTCGGGTGATAAAATACTAATTCGTATTCTTCTTGAGTTTTTTCTGTTTCTGAAGAGAGAAAATTATTAAGCATTTCAGAAGTTACTTCATTTTGTTCTAGTGCATATCTCCGAATATTAGGATATTCAGAATATAAAGCAAGTTCCAAAGTTTGTTTGGAGTTGTCGCTTAAAAGCATATTTTTTTGAGCTTTTTCTGATAAGTCATTAAATGATACGTTAAATTTTTTCATATAAGTTTTACCTCCTAAAAAAATGGGTGATATAATAATAAGTTTTTTAAATTATAACATAATCTGCATAATAGTTCAATACTTGAAATCTATAAGAATTACTCAACTAGATTACATAATGCATTGGCTAATTTCGCAAGATAACAACTGAAGAGAAAGCAATTTACCTATTGGTGAATTGCTTTCTCGATTTTATAATTTATGATTTTTTGAAAAATAATATTTGATATTTAATAGAGAAAGATGGATTCATTAATAATCTTATGATTTTAATATTTAATAAATAAATAGTGCCTTTGCAATATAAGGAGTAACTTCATTTATATCATACCATCCAGAACTTTTTTCATCATTTTCACCGCCATTAGGATTAGAAACATATATAAGATTATTATCATCACAGGCAAGTAGTACTAGATAATGTGAAGCAGTAGTCCATCTATTATCATGTGGCTTATTCCATACACATACTAATATAGGTTTATCTTCTTTAAGCCAGTTTAAAATATATTCATTTGAAAAGTAAGTACTTGCATATAAAAAATCAGTATTGTCTATATTAAATGTATTTTTTAATACTTGAGAAAAATTTTCTCCCTCTAATACAGGATAATATTTTTTTCGCAAATCTTCTGGAGTTTTATTACTACCATAACCACTTGCAATCGTGGCTAATGCTGTTATTCCACATCCATTTTCCTCCATTGTGCCACCCCAATATTCATTTTTACTCCAAGAAGAAATTCCATTTTGTTTGTATTCTTTATAAGTCTTTTTATTAGGTTCTTTAGTAGTAAATGTTGTAAAATAACCATCTTTATTCTTAACTCTTTCTTGACCTATTCCAGGATATGAGTCATTTTGAGAAATTGCTTTTGTTAGAGAATCAGATAAATTAGTATTATATTTTATATTAGAGATTCCAGAAAACATATTGCTGAAAAATTCTTCTGTAGAAGTATTAGTAAAGATTTTATTAGCCAAAAATATTGTTATAATAATTAAAAATATTTTCAATTTATTTAACTTTTTAACTTTTTTCTTTTTTTTAGTTTTTAAATTATTTTTTCTATCTATATTTTTACTATGATTAGAGTTATAAATATTTGTTTTTTTATTTATATTTATATATTCATCCATAAAAATAATGACTCCTTTGCTATATTGATAATTGGTTTCAGATTTAATAATAAATACATTTTGTAATTAGTGTTATTTACAGTATAATAAAAATATCTAAAGAAAAAATAACAAATTTCTTAAGTTTTTCTTACAATTTCAAATTTTTTCAATTTAAATTTGAATTCTGTGTTATAATTTAAGCGATATTTTTGAAAAATAAAAGGAATGGTGAAATTGAATATATTAGTATTAGATGATGAAAAAGAAATTGCAGATTTAGTAGAAGTGTATTTAAAAAATGAAGGTTATAATGTTTATAAGTTTTATACTTCTGAAGATGCAGTAGAATTTATAGATTTAAAATATGAAAAAATAGATATGGCAATATTAGATGTTATGATTAAAGGAAAGAATGGATTCGAGATTTGTAAACATATTAGAGACAAAGGTTTAAATTTTCCAATTATAATGTTAACTGCTAAAATCGAAGATAAAGATAAAATTATGGGACTTACAATTGGTGCTGATGATTATATTACAAAACCATTTAATCCACTAGAATTGGTGGCAAGAGTTAAATCAGTTTTTAGAAGATGTACATTATATAATGAGAAGGGAGAAAATAATAATAAAAGTATAATAGAGATAAATGGTCTAGTAATATATAAGGAAGAGCATAGATGTTTATTATATGATGAACCTATAGAATTAACGCCTATAGAATTTGATATTTTATTAACTCTTGCAATGAATAGAGGAAAAGTTATTAGTTCAGAAGAATTATTTGAAAAAGTTTGGAAGGAAAAATATTTTGACAGTAATAATACTATAATGGTTCATATAAGGAGAATAAGAGAAAAACTACATGAAAATACTAAAAAACCTAAATTTATAAAAACAGTATGGGGAGTTGGTTATAAAGTTGAATAATAGTAAAAAATCAAATAACAATATAAAAGAAAATATAGAATGGAACGAAAATAATGAATTTGAAAAGATAAAAAGAGAATTATCAATAAAAACAATAGGAAAGATAATAATATATAGTTTACTTACAATGTTATTATTAGCTTTTTTAGTAGATGTAATATATAATGATGAATTAGCAAATTCAGTTATAAGAATGAATGAAAGATTTTATTATTTTTGTGTTATGAATAAAGAAACTATAATATCAGTTACATGTATAATAATTATACTTGGCTATATGTATATTTTTTTACGAAAATTAATAGGTAATATAGAGATAATATTGATAGCAATTGATAAACTTTTAAAAAATCCTGAACAGGAAATTGACCTTCCAGAATCATTATTGTCTATAGAGAACAGATTAAATAAAATCAGAATTGATTTAATAACAAGTAGGAATGAAGCAAAAGAGGCTGAAAGTAAAAAGAATGATTTAATAGTATATATGGCTCATGATTTAAAAACACCACTTACTTCCATAATAGGATATCTTACATTACTTACAGAGGAAAAAGAAATTTCTAAAAGATTACAAGATAAGTATATTAATATTGCATTAGACAAGGCATTAAGAGTTGAAGAATTAACAAATCAATTTTTTGATATTACAAGATATAATCTTCATAGTATGCCGATAACTAAAAAAGAGTTAAATGTATCTTATTTATTAAGACAATTGATTGATGAATGTTTTCCAATGTTAGAAGAAAAGAATTTAAAATGTAATTTGGAAGCTGATGAAAAAATAATGATTTTTGCTGATGGTGATAAATTAGCTAGAGCTTTTGATAATTTATTAAAAAATGCAATAAATTATAGTTTTGAAAATACAGAAATAGAAATTAAGGTTAATGAAGAAGATGAAAAGATAAATATACTATTTAGAAATAGAGGAGAGAAGATACCAGAATATAAATTGGATAAAATATTTGAAAAATTTTATAGAGGAGATAGTGCAAGGAGTAGTTCAACAGGCGGTGCTGGACTTGGGCTTGCAATAACAAAAGAAATAATAGAATTACATGGAGGAAAGATATTTGTTAAGAATGATGATGAATTTATTGAATTTTATATAATACTTGATAAAGTGTAATAAAAAGTAACTAAAGTGTTACTTTTTTATTTTATAAATGTATAATTAATGGGAAGGAGAAAAAATATAGTACGGGATAAAATAGTGACGAGTTGACAAGTTATGTAAAGTAGAGTATAATTTTATTGAAACCATTTTATAAGCCATTATTAAGAACAGGAGGTAAATTTTATGGCTCGACGGTCAGTAGATTCACTTATGAGGGTTTTAATTCCACCAAAAATCATGAGAAAACTTGGGTTTGAACCAGAGCAGGAGATAGAGATATCTATGGAATATGGTGTTATCTGCATCAGAAAATTTGAACCAGAAAATTTCAAAGAAAGACCATATGTAGGTATTATAAGAAGGATTGATGCTAAAACCAGAGTAACGATACCAAGATCGTATGCACATTTGATGGGAATTAAAAAAGGTGATAAGGTAGAAATCAAGGAGGTTAGAGGAGTTATAAAAATTCTGTAAAATGGCGAAAGAAGTCCTATTCTGTTAGGGCTTTTTTCCATTAATAGTATTGACATAAATCTTAATTTATAATCCTAAATTTGACAGTTAGTAGAAAGTAAAAGACTGATAACCTTTGAGATACAAGGCTTTCAGTCTTTAAT
>CALXJT010000016.1 GCA_944388695.1 uncultured Clostridia bacterium | reverse complement strand
AAGAAAAAATTGACAAAAAAATTAAGCATTTTCAATGCTTATATCAATTTTCTATTTAATTAACTGTCAAATTCCCGAGTTTAAAATATAACTCAAGTAGCTTTTTCTAAAGTAAATAATCTTTAATGTCGAAAGAGAAAATAGGAAACAAATATTGACAGATGATATAGAGATAGATATAATAGAGTTACCAAAGATACATAATGGAAACACTGAAAATGAAGACGGATTGTTAGAATGGTTATATTTTTTGGAAAATCCAGAATCAGAAGGAATGGAAAAAGGAATAGAGAAAGGTATGGCGAAAGGAATGGAAAAGGGAAGAGAAGAAGGAAAATTAGAATTAATAATTGAAATGTTAAAAAATGGTGTTGATGAGGATTTTATAGTAAAAATATCAGGAGTAACGAAAGAGAAGATTTTGCAAATTAAGAAAAATATGTCAAAAATTGAAGAAGAAATTAAGTTTGATAAATAAAAGGAATAAGGAAAAAATAAGTAGAATGATCTATAAAGTTATTCTACTTATTTTTTAACTGAACTTATAAAAAATTATAAAGTAATTATAAATGTAATAAAGATGTGCTGTATAATGAAAAATTATTTTTCGCAAGGTTTTCCAAGCTTCATTTCTTCAGGTGTTCCAAATGTTCTACGCACTAATGTTTCTGCATATTTTCTAATAAACATTTCATCATCAGTTATACCAAAAATTCTTATAATATTTGTTTGATTGAACCATACTATTTTTAATGGTTCTTGTAATTTTTGACTTATTCCCCCAATAGCAAGTGATCCTTGTTCTTTATGCAGTTGAGGTATTCTTTTAACACTGTTACCACAAGCATAATATTCTTCTATGATTTCATGTTCATTGCTAGAGATTAGTAAAGAAACAGTAAGTGTACTTATATCTTTCAAATCTGCATGACTAATATATTCAGCAGTATCAACCATATAATCCCAATTATATGGGCGAGCTGCTAGTAAAATATCATTTAGTAAATTTTTTATTGTCATTATAATATTTTTTTAAGACATTGCTCTATATTTTAATTTTAAATTTTATCCTTATATTTGTCAATTAATTTACTAAAAAATTAATAAAAAAATATGAATGTCAAGTGTAAAAAATTGAAAAATTGAAAAATTTTCTTGACATATCATTACTATTTTTGGTATAATATATACTGAATTTTGTAAACTTTTTTACAATGGAAAAATGAGATAATTTATGTCAAAAGAAAAATTATAAAAATCAAAGTATTTTATCAAAATTAGATTTCAATTTTAAAAGAAGAGGAATTAAATATAGAAGACCATAAGAAAGAATTTTATTGGAAAGCAGACAATAAAATTTTTCTTGTACGGAGCTATATTTGAGAGGGACTTTTTTTAAAATCAAATAAATTTTTTCTGCTTCAATTTATTGTAAGGAGTGATTTTTTTGAAGATTCGTGATGTTCAGTATGAAAAAGCATCAAGAAAAGACTTTGCAAAAGTTGGAGATTTTATCGAAATGCCTAACTTAATCAAAGTACAAAGAGATTCTTATGAATGGTTTGTAGAAGAAGGATTAGGAGAGGTATTAAGAGATATTTCACCAATCGAAGACTATTCAGGAAATCTAGTGTTAGAATTTTTTGACTACTATATGGAAGATAAGACAAAATATACACTAGAAGAAGCAAAAGAAAGAGATGCAACATATGCTACACGTTTACATGTAAAAGTTCGTTTAATTAACCGTGAAACAGGTGAAATTAAAGAGCAAGAGATTTATTTAGGAGATTTCCCATTAATGACAGATAGTGGAACTTTTGTAATTAATGGTGCAGAAAGAGTTGTAGTAAGCCAGTTAGTACGTTCACCTGGTTGTTATTATGATGAAATTTTTGACACAAAAACAGGTAAAAAGACTTATACATCAACAGTAATGCCACTTCGTGGTGCTTGGCTTGAATATGAAACAGATGGAAATGATATTTTCTGGGTTCGTGTTGATAGAACAAGAAAAGTTCCTATTACTACACTTTTAAGGGCAATAGGAGTTATTTCAGATGATCAAATAAGAGATTTATTTGGTGATGAAGAATTATTAACAGCAACAATTTCAAAAGATCCTATAAAGACTCAAGAAGATGCATTAATCGAGATTTATAAAAAGTTAAGACCAGGAGAACTTCCAACAGTAGAAGCAGCAAGAAGTTTATTTAATGGATTATTTTATGATAATCGTCGTTATGATTTAGCAAAAGTAGGAAGATATAAATTTAATGAAAAATTAGGTTTAGCTGGAAGAATTAAAGGTAAAGTAGCTGCAAATGATATAATGGACCAAGAAACAGGAGAAGTTTTTGTACAAGCAGGAGAAGTTATTAGTTCAGAAGTTGCAGAAGATATACAAAATGCTGGAATTAATATTGTAGATGTTATATTTAATGAAAGAAAAGTTAGAATTATAGGTAATGGTACAGTAAATATTCATAAAATCTTACCAAATGTTGATTTAAGTGAATTACATTTTAAAGAAAATGTTAATTATGAAGTATTAAAAAATATAATTGATAATACAGACGAAAAAGATTTAGTGAAAATAATTACAGAAAGATATGAGGAATTAGTACCAAAACATATCACAACAGAAGATATGATAGCATCAATAAACTGGTTATTAAACTTATATCATGGAATAGGTAAAAAAGATGATATAGACCACTTAGCAAACCGTAGAATTCGTTGTGTTGGTGAATTATTACAAAATCAATTTAGAATAGGTTTAACAAGACTTGAAAGAGTTGTTCGTGAAAGAATGACAATACAAGATTTAGATGTAGTTACACCTCAAACTTTAATTAATACAAAGCCAATTACTTCAGCAATTCGTGAGTTCTTTGGTAGTTCACAATTATCACAATTCATGGATCAAACAAACCCACTTTCAGAACTTGCTCATAAGAGAAGAATTTCAGCTTTAGGACCTGGAGGATTAACAAGAGAGAGAGCAGGATTCGAGGTTCGTGATGTTCACTATACACATTATGGTAGATTATGTCCAATTGAATCACCAGAAGGACCAAACATCGGACTTATTTCAGCACTTTCATCATTTGCTCAAATAAATGAATATGGATTTATTGAAACACCATATCGTAAAATAGATCCAGAAACACATCGTGCAACAGATATAGTAGAATATATGAGTGCAGATGTAGAAGATAATTACATAATAGCTCAAGCTTCAGAGCCAATGGATGAAAATGGTGAATTTATAAATGATAGAATTAGAGTAAGATATAGAAATGACATTATCGAAGTTGATAAAAATCAAGTACAATATGTAGATGTTTCACCAAAACAATTAGTTTCTACAGCAGCAGCAATGATTCCATTCTTGGAACACGATGATGCAAAAAGAGCTTTGATGGGTGCTAACATGCAACGTCAAGCAGTTCCATTAATGATAACAGAAGCACCAATAGTTGGTACAGGTATGGAATATAGAGCAGCAAAAGATTCAGGAATTCTAATTTTAGCTGAAGATGATGGTGTTATAGAAAAAGTAACAGGTGATAATATTACAGTAAAATATAATAATGGAAAAACAGTTGTACATAAACTTCGTAAATTTAAAAGAACAAATGGTGGTACATGTATTAACCAAAGACCTATTGTTAAAAGAGGAGAAATAGTTAAAAAAGGTGATGCAATTGCAGATGGACCATCAACACAAAATGGAGAAATGGCATTAGGAAAGAATGTTTTAGTAGCATTTTCAACTTGGGAAGGATATAACTATGAGGATGCTATCTTATTAAATGAAAGACTTGTTAAAGAAGATGTATTTACATCAATACATATAGAAGAATATGATTGTGAATGTCGTGATACAAAATTAGGACCAGAAGAAATCACAAGAGATATTCCAAATGTTGGTGATGATGTTCTAAAAGACCTAGATGAAAACGGAATTATTCGTATAGGTGCAGAAGTAAGACCTGGTGATATATTAGTAGGAAAAGTTACACCAAAAGGAGAAACAGAATTAACAGCAGAAGAAAGATTACTTCGTGCAATATTTGGAGAAAAAGCTAGAGAAGTAAGAGATACATCACTTCGTGTACCACATGGAGAAGCAGGAACAATAGTTGATGTAAAAATCTTTACAAGAGATAATTCAGACGAATTAGGACCAGGAGTTAATCAAATAATACGTTGTTATATAGCAACAAAGAGAAAAATATCAGTCGGAGATAAAATGGCTGGACGTCATGGTAATAAAGGTGTTATTTCAAGAGTTTTACCAGAAGAAGATATGCCATTTTTACCAGATGGAACACCAATAGATATTTTATTAAACCCATTAGGTGTGCCTTCACGTATGAATTTAGGACAAGTATTGGAAGTACATTTAGGAGGAGCTGCAAAAGCTTTAGGATGGCATGTATCAACACCAGTATTTGATGGTGCAACACAAGAAGATGTTGAAGAATTATTAGCACAAGCAGGAATGAGTAAGGATGGAAAATCAGTACTATATGATGGAAGAACTGGAGACCCATTTGATAAGCCAATAACAGTTGGTGTTATGTATATGTTAAAATTACACCATTTAGTAGATGATAAAATCCATGCTCGTTCAACAGGACCATACTCACTAGTAACACAACAACCATTAGGAGGTAAAGCACAATTTGGTGGACAACGTTTTGGAGAAATGGAAGTTTGGGCACTAGAAGCATATGGTGCAGCATATACATTACAAGAAATGTTAACAGTAAAATCTGATGATGTAGTAGGAAGAGTAAAAACATATGAAGCAATAGTAAAAGGAGAAAATATACCAGAACCAGGAGTACCAGAAAGCTTTAAAGTGTTAATAAAAGAATTACAATCATTAGGATTAGATGTAAGATTATATTCAGAAGATAATCAAGAATTAGAACTAAAAGAAAATATAGAAGATGGAATAGAATATGATCCAGACCAAGACAAAAAAATACTAAATGAAGAACAGGTATTTTCTGATGAAGATTTAAATGATGGATATGTAGAAGAAGACCTTGAAGAAGATCCTATATTAGATGAAGAAGATATTACTGATGAAGATGATAGTGAAGATTTATTTTCTGATTTAGGTGATGAAGGAGAAGATGACATATTCTAAACAGAGATTAAGTGATGTTCCTAAAATCTCTTATAGGGGGGATTTAGGAACGGACTTGAATTTCGTTTTAAAGAAAATTTATAAATAATAATATGTAGACTTTTTTAATATTTTATAAAGATTTTTTGAAGAAGTTTATGTATAAAAATTTATAAGTATGTAATTTCTGTAATTGAATAAATTCCAAAAAGATATGAGACGACATTAAGGAATTGTGCAGGCGGTGGATAGTTTTTATATTTGTTTTGGAATTACCCACATTTATAAAAATTATTTTTTAGGGGGAAAAATAGTGGACGAATTAGATATTTTTAATAAATTAAAAATTGGAATTGCATCAGATGAAAAAATTAGAGAATGGTCAAAAGGTGAAGTTAAAAAGCCAGAGACAATAAATTATAGAACATTAAAACCAGAAAAAGATGGTTTATTCTGTGAAAGAATTTTCGGACCAACAAAAGACTGGGAATGTCATTGTGGAAAATATAAAAGAGTAAGATATAAAGGAATTGTGTGTGACCGTTGTGGAGTTGAAGTTACAAAATCAAAAGTAAGACGTGAAAGAATGGGACATATAGAACTTGCAGCTCCTGTAGCACATATATGGTATTTTAAAGGAATACCTAGTAGAATAGCACTTATGCTTGATGTATCTCCAAGAAATTTGGAAAAAGTAATTTATTTTGCTTCATATATAGTTATAGATAAAGGTTCAACAGATTTAGCAAAATGTCAAGTTTTAAATGAAAAAGAATATCATGAAGCTCAAGAAAAATATGGTAAAAATTCATTTAAAGCAGAAATGGGAGCAGAAGCTTTACGTAAATTATTAGAGCAAATTGATTTGGAAAAATTATCAACATCAATTAAAAAAGAGATAAAACGTGCAAGTGAGCAAAAAAAGGTAAAATTAGTAAAACGTTTAGATACAGTAGAGTCATTTAGAATATCAGGAAATAGACCTGAATGGATGATAATGAATGTTGTACCAGTTATTCCACCAGATTTAAGACCAATGGTTCAATTAGATGGAGGAAGATTTGCAACATCAGATTTGAACGATTTATATCGTAGAGTTATAAATAGAAATAACAGATTAAAACGTTTATTAGAATTAGGTGCACCAGAAATAATTGTACGTAATGAAAAGAGAATGTTACAAGAATCTGTAGATGCATTAATAGACAATGGTAGACGTGGTAGACCAGTTACTGGAGCAGGAAATAGACCTTTAAAATCATTATCAGATATGCTTAAAGGAAAACAAGGTAGATTCCGTCAAAACTTATTAGGTAAACGTGTTGACTATTCAGGACGTTCAGTTATCGTAGTAGGACCAGAACTTAAAATTTATCAATGTGGTCTTCCAAAAGAAATGGCTGTAGAATTATTCAAACCATTTGTAATGAAAGAATTAGTTGGAAGAGGAATAGCTCAAAATATTAAAAATGCAAAAAGAATGGTAGAAAGATTAAAACCAGAAGTATGGGGAATATTAGAAGATGTTATAAAAGATCATCCTGTAATGTTAAACCGTGCCCCTACACTACATAGACTTGGTATACAAGCATTTGAACCAGTTTTAGTAGAAGGTAGAGCAATTAAACTTCACCCACTTGTTTGTGAAGCTTTCAATGCTGACTTTGACGGTGACCAAATGGCAGTGCATTTACCATTATCACCAGAAGCTCAAGCAGAATCAAGATATTTAATGCTTTCAACAAATAACTTATTAAAACCACAAGATGGTAAACCAGTTGCTGTACCAAGACTTGACATGATTTTAGGAAGTTATTATTTAACAATGACTCTTGATGGAGAAAAAGGTGAAGGTAAATACTTTAAAGACCCAGAAGAAGCAATTATGGCATATGAGAATCATGAAGTAGGAATTCACGCTAAAATCTTTGTAAGAGTAACAAAAGAGATAGACGGAGAAATGAAATCTAAAAAGATTGAAACAAGTGTTGGAAGAATAATCTTTAACCAAGGTATTCCTCAAGATTTAGGATTTATAGATAGAGAAGAAGATCCATTCCAATACGAAATTAATTTCCCTGTAATGAAAAAATCAATGGGAAGTATAATAGAAAGAGTAATTCGTAAACATGGATTATCAGAATCAGCAGAAGTAATAGATTATATTAAAGCTTTAGGATTCAAAGAATCTACATTAGCAGGTATCACATTCTCAATGAGTGATGTGCAAGTGCCAGCAGCTAAAAAAGGTTTATTAGAAGAAGCTGATAAACAAATAGAAACAATACGTAAACAATATGCTAGAGGTTTAATTACAAATGACGAGCGTTATAATGCTGTTATTAAGATTTGGGAAGATACAACAAATAAAGTAAGTCAAGCAATGGAAGATAACTTTGATGACTTAAACCCAATCTATATGATGGTTAAATCAGGAGCCCGTGGTAATATGAACCAATTACGTCAAATTGCTGGTATGCGTGGACTTATGGCAAGTACAACAGGTAAAGCTGTAGAAATACCAATTAAATCATCTTTCGCAGATGGATTAGATGCATTGGAATACTTTATATCTGCACATGGTGCTAGAAAAGGACTTTCAGATACAGCGTTAAGAACAGCCGATTCAGGTTACTTAACAAGAAGACTTGTTGATGTATCTCAAGATATTATCGTAAGAGAACATGATTGTGGAACAACAGAAGGATATATTGTTTATGACATTAAAGATGGAAATCAAATTATAGAAAAAATGGAAGAAAGATTAATAGGTAGATTCCCAGTAAAAGATGTAATAGATCCAAATACTAACGAAGTTATTGTAGATACAGATACTATGATAACAGAAGACTTAGCAGATAAAATAGTAAAAGCAGGAATCGATAGATTAGAAGTACGTTCAGTATTAGGATGTCATTCTAAACATGGTGTTTGTCAAAAATGTTATGGAATGGGACTAGCAAGAAGAGATTTAGTATCTATTGGAGAATCTGTTGGTATTATTGCTGCACAATCAATTGGTGAACCAGGTACACAGCTTACAATGAGAACTATTCACTCTGGTGGTGTTGCAGGTGTTGCAGATATTACTCAAGGTCTTCCAAGAGTTGAAGAATTATTCGAAGCTAGAAAACCAAAAGGTGTTGCAATTATTACTGAAATTGCAGGTAAAGTTAAAATTAAAGAAACAAAGAAAAGAAAAGAAGTTGTTGTTACTTCAGGAGATAATGCAAAAACTTATGCAATTCCATTTGGCTCAAAGATGAAAGTAAAAGATGGAGATATGGTAGAAGTAGGAGATCCATTAATAGAAGGATCTATAAATCCAGCTGAAATTCTAGAGTTAAAAGGACCTGAAGGTGTATATGAATACCTAATTACAGAGGTACAAAAAGTATATCGTAATCAAGGTGTTGATATAAATGATAAACACGTTGAAGTAATCGGTAGACAAATGCTTAAGAAAGTAAGAATTGAAGACAATGGAGAAACAGATATGTTTACAGGTTCTTTAATAGATATGTATGAGTTTGAAGATAGAAATAACGAAGCTATATTAAATGGATTAACACCAGCTAAAGGTAAGAGAGTATTATTAGGTATAACAAAAGCTTCTCTTGCAACAGACAGTTTCTTATCTGCAGCTTCTTTCCAAGAGACAACAAGAGTATTAACAGAAGCAGCAGTTAAAGGTAAAACTGATGACTTAATTGGATTAAAAGAAAACGTTATTATCGGTAAACTTATTCCTGCAGGTACAGGTATGAAGAAATACCAAGATATTAAAATTAATACTGAAAAAGAAATAGATTTAATGAATGAAATTTGCGAAAATGAAAAAGCTGTAGGAAGTAATAGTGAACAAATGAATTCTAGCGATAATGAACTTTAGGGATTTTCCTTAAAGTTCTTTTTTTAAGGCGAACATTGGGGACACGCCATTTCCCCTTGACAAATGAGGGGATTACTAGTAAAATATAAGGAGTAAAAAGGAGAGTTTTTATGCAAAATAATAATAAAAAATTTTTTGAAGTACTTTTACTAAAGAATAAAATTTATTTATTACTTATATTAATATTATTAGTTGTAATCTGTGTTGAAAATACAGCTTTTATTATTCCTGCATTAATATTATATGTGATTGTTGTTGGATATTCATTTTTTTCTGATAAGAAAAAGAAGAATGAAATTTCTGAAACTTTACAGGATTTAACAATTACTGTAGATTCGGCAGCTAAAATGAGTCTTATTAATTCACCTTTTCCATTAATTATTTTAGATAGTGATGGTAAAGTAACTTGGAGAAGTTCAAAGTTTGTTTCAGAGTTTGCTAATATTGATATAGGAAATTATGTTAATGAAATGCTTTATGATATAAGAGATGAGATTAATAAGAAAGAGATGAAAAAAGATAAGCAAAATACTATAATTAAACAGGTTGAGATAGGAAATAGTGTATATCAAGTTATAGGAAGTTTTATTTTGCCAAAAAAATATAATAAAGAAATAAAAAAATATACTATAATTTTGTATTTTTTAGATATCACAGAAAATATAAAGATGCAGAAAGAGTATAATGATTCTAAGTCTTGTGTAGAAATTATAATGATAGATAATTATGAAGAGAATATGCAATTAATTGATGGTGAAGATAAACCACAATTGATGGCAGAGATTGATAAATGTATTTTTGATTGGACAAATGAAACAAATGGAATACTTATAAAATCTGATAGAGATTCATATTTATATATTTTTGAGCAAAGATATTTGGAACAAATAAAAAATGATAAGTTTAGTATATTAGATAAAATTAAAGAAATAAAAAATAAAGAAAATGTGCAATTTACTTTAAGTATAGCAGTTTCTAATGAAGGAAAAACTGATAAAGAAAAATATAAATCTGCTCAAGCAGCAATGGATGTTGTTTTAGGACGTGGAGGAGACCAAGCTGTTATTAGAGAAAATGATATTTATAAATTCTTTGGAGGAAGGGCTCAAGAGGTTGAAAAGAGAACTAAAGTAAAGGCTAGAGTTGTAGCACATGCTTTAGAAAATCTTATAAAAGAAGCTGATAAAGTTATAATAATGGGTCATACAAATCCTGATATTGATTGTATGGGATCTAGTATGGGAATATATCGTTTGGCAAGAGAGTTAGGAAAAAATGCATATATAGTAAATAGTAATGAAACAAATACATTACAAAGTTTTAAAGAGACTTTGCAAAAAGATGTAGAATATGAGGATATTTTAATATCTAAAGAAGTTGCAGAAGAAAATATTGATGAAAATACATTATTAGTAATTGTAGATACACATAAATATAATTATGTGGAAGCACCAGAGTTATTAAATAAAACAGATAAAATAGTAATAATAGATCATCATAGAAGAAGTACAGATTATATAGAAAATGCAACAATTACATTCCAAGAAGTTTATGCATCATCTGCTGCAGAATTAGTTACAGAAATCTTACAATATGCTAATACAAAAGTTAACTTAAAAACAATAGAAGCAGAAAGCTTATATGCAGGAATTATGATGGATACTAAAAACTTTACATTTAAAACAGGTGTTAGAACATTTGAAGCAGCTGCATATTTACGTAGATGTGGTGTTGATATAATTCGAGTTAAGAAATGGTTTCAAAGTGATTTGGAAAGTTTTAATAAAATTGCAAGTATTGTTAAAGATGCAGAAATCACAAATGACACTATAGCAATAGCAATATATGATAAGAAGGAAAAAGATACAAGTTTAATATGTGCAAAAGCTGCTGATGAATTGTTGACAATTAGTAATATTACAGCATCATTTGTTTTAGGAGATTTAGGTGATAAAATTTGCATAAGTGGACGCTCAATAGGTGATATAAATGTTCAACTTATTCTAGAAAAATTAGGTGGCGGAGGTCACATTACTCTTGCAGGAGCACAAGTTGAAGGAATGACTATGGAAGATGTTAAACAAGAATTAATAATTAGAATAAATGAGTATTTTACAGAAATTGAATCATAACTAAAGAGAAACTTTCAAAAAGATTAGAAATTCTATACAAATAATTAATAATGTATGAGTGGACTAAAATTAAGAAGGAGAGTGAATTAGATGAAGGTTATTTTACAAGCAGATATAAAAGGGGTAGGAAAAAAAGACCAAGTAATAGAAGCATCAGATGGATATGCAAGAAATTATTTATTTCCAAAAAAATTAGCTATAGAAGCAAATGCGGAAAATATGAATGAATGGAAAGCAAAGCAAAATTCACAAGCATTTAAGAAATCACAAGAAAAAGAAGAAGCAAAAAAAATAGCTAAAAAAATGGAAAATATTATTGTAAAAGTAGAAATAAGAGCAGGAGAAAATGGAAGAATTTTTGGAAGTGTATCTTCAAAAGAAATAGCTGAAAATTTAGAAAAACAACATAAAATAGTAGTTGATAAAAAGAAAATTGATCTAAAAGAACCAATTAAAAGTTTAGGTGTTAGAGTAGTTGATGTAAAATTATATGAAGGCATTATTGGTAAATTAAAAGTAGATGTTATACCACAGAGATAATTTGCCAGATTCTTTAAAAAAGTATAATACAATGTTTACAAACTAATAATGTTTATAAACTAATAAAAAATAGTATCAATTAGTATCAATATATAGATAACAAAAGATGTATTTATGACGAAAGGAATGTTTATAATGGAGCTAGGAAAAATACCACCACATGATATAGAAGCTGAACAAGCAGTTATAGGAGGAATGCTAACAGATGTAGAAGCTGTATCTGCGAGTATAGAGAAATTAAAAGAATCAGATTTTTATAGAGAAGACCATAGAGCGATATTTTCTGCAATGTTAAATTTATATAATAGAGCAGAGCCTATAGATTTGATAACTGTAAAATCAGAGTTAGAAGCAATGGGAAAACTAGATAAAGTTGGTGGATTAGAATATTTAGCGGAATTACCAGAAAAAGTTCCAACAACTGCAAATGCAAGTAAATACATAAAAATAGTAGAAGAAAAATCAATATTACGAAATCTTATAAAAACTGCAAATGAAATAATTGAATTAGGATATGACCCAACAGAAGATGTAGAGAACATTATGGAAGGTGCAGAAAAAAAGATTTTTAACCTAATGCAAGATAAGGATCAAAAAAGTTATGTTCCAATTAAAGATATATTAGTTGAAAGTTTTACACAATTAGAAGAACTATATAATAGAAAACAACATATAACAGGTGTACCTACAGGATTTGTAGATTTAGATTATAGAACAGCAGGACTTCATGGTTCAGAATTTATATTGATTGCAGCAAGACCTGCAATGGGAAAATCAGCATTTGTTTTAAATATTGCGACAAATGCAGCATTAAAGGCAAATGTGCCTGTTGCAATATTTAGTTTGGAAATGTCAAAAGAGCAGATGGTTAATAGAATACTTTGTAGTGAAGCAATGGTAGATAGTAATAAAGTTAGAACAGGAAAGCTTGAAGATGAAGATTGGGCAAAACTTGCAGGAGCTATAGGTCCATTATCAGAAGCTGGAATTTATATAGATGATACACCAGGTATATCAATAATGGAAATAAGAGCGAAATGTAGAAAACTTAAATTAGAAAAAAATATTGGATTAGTAGTAATAGATTATCTTCAACTAATACAAGGTTCAGGAAGAAGAGCAAGTGGAAGTAGAGAGCAAGAGATAGCAGAGATTAGTAGGTCACTAAAAATTTTAGCTAAAGAATTAAATGTCCCAGTAATAGCACTTTCACAATTATCAAGAGCTGTTGAGCAAAGGCCTGACCACAGACCTATGCTTTCTGACTTACGTGAATCTGGTTCTATAGAGCAAGATGCTGATATAGTAATGTTCTTGTATAGAGATGATTATTATAATGAAGAAAGCGAAAAGAAGAATATTGCAGAAGTTATAATTGCAAAACAAAGAAGTGGTTCAACTGGAACTGTTGACCTAGGATGGCTTGGAAGTTATACTAAATTTGTTAATTTGGAAAAAAGATTTGATGTTTAAAGATTGAAAAGAGGAAAAGAAGGAAAGGGGAATTTGGGGACGGACAAGGATTTATTGACGGACCTAAAAACCCTTTTTATTTAAATATCATTTTATTAAAAGTAAGTGGAGGTGAGAGCATGTCAGCAAAAAGAGTAATACCAGGTGTAAAAGAAAAAGTTCTAGAAACAATAAAAAAATATAATTTAATACAATCAAATGATAAGCTAGTTTTAGGAGTTTCAGGTGGACCTGATTCTATGTGTATGCTTGATACATTATTAAAAATAAAAAAAGATGAATCAAATCCACTAAATTTTGAAATAATAGTAGCACATGTAAATCATATGATAAGACAAGAAGCAAAAGATGATGAAAGATATGTAGAAGAATATTGTAAAAAAAATGATATCGAATTTTATAAAAAAAGTATAGATGTAAAAGAGATGGCAAATAATAAAAAAATAGGACTAGAAGAAGCGGGAAGAGAAGCGAGATATACTTTTTTTGATGAAGTTCTAAAAAAAGTAGGAGCCAATAAAATAGCAATAGCTCATAATAAAAATGATAATGCAGAAACAGTTTTAATGAATCTTTTTAGAGGAACAGGTGTATCTGGTTTAAAGGGTATATTACCATGTAATGGCATATATATAAGACCTATTATAGAATGTGAAAGAAAAGATATTGAAGAATATTGTGAAAAAAATAATTTAAACCCAAGAATAGATAAAACAAATTTTGATACTCTATATACTAGGAATAAAATTAGAAATGTTGTGATACCATATTTGATAAAAGAGGTCAATCCCAATATTGTTGAAGGAATAAATAGATTATCAGAATTAATTTGTGAAGAGGAAGAATATTTTAATAAAATTATTCCACAGTTATATAATAAAATGTTAATAAAAGAGGATTTAAAAGAGAATCTAATTATTATAAATCAGAAAGAATGGAATAAGCAAGAAAAAGTCATAAAATCTAAAATTATTTTATATACTATATCAAGGCTTATTAATACAACTAAAGGAATTGAAAAGATACATATAGAAGATATAATTAATTTATGTGAAAAAAATGTAGGAAATAAATTTTTAACACCAAATAAACATTTAAAAATAATGTTAAAAAAAGGACAAATTTATTTTTTAAAAATATAAATTTAAGGGTAGAATATAATTGATGAAAAACTTAAAAAATGAGCATCCGTAAGAGGATACAGAGGAAGTAATTTTTGTAACAAAAAAGTCATATAAAAAAACTTGAAAAAGAAAAAAAACTATGGTATAAATTCAATATCAATTTAGCAGAAGTTAGGAGGAATTAATTTGAAAAACAGTATAAAAACATTAGCAATGTGGCTTATTATAGGAATAATTTTTATTATTGTATTATCTTCAATAATGGAAAATTCTGATACGAAATTAAAATATTCCGAATTAATTAATAAAATAGATGAGGGGAAAGTTGAATCAATAGAAATTAATGCAGATGGTACAACGGCTATTGTAGAACTTACAGATGAAAAAACACCAAAAGAAGTAAATATTCCAAGTATGGATCAATTTATGAGTTATACAGAAGAATTTATAAAAAATGGAGCATTTACATTAGAAGAAAAATCAGAATCTATATTTGTCGTATTACTTAGCTTATTAACACCATTTGGATTATTGATTATATTCTTAATTTTCTGGTTTATAATGATGGGTGGAATGAACTCAAATCAACCAGGAGGAAAAACATTATCTTTTGGAAAAAGTAAAGCAAGAATGATGACACCAGCAGATAGAAATAAAATTACATTTGAAGATGTAGCAGGTGTAGATGAAGAAAAAGAAGAATTAGAAGAAATAGTTCAATTTTTGAAAAATCCAAAGAAATTTACAGACATGGGAGCAAGAATACCAAAAGGAGTTTTATTAGTAGGTCAACCAGGAACAGGTAAAACATTACTTGCAAAAGCAGTTGCAGGAGAAGCAGGAGTTCCATTTTTTATTATAAGTGGTTCAGACTTTGTTGAAATGTTTGTTGGTGTTGGTGCTTCAAGAGTAAGAGACTTATTTGATGAAGCAAAGAAGAATTCACCTTGTATTATATTTATAGACGAAATTGATGCAGTAGGACGTCAAAGAGGTGCAGGACTAGGTGGAGGACATGATGAAAGAGAGCAAACATTAAATCAATTATTAGTAGAAATGGATGGTTTCTCAGAAAACGAAGGTGTTATTGTTTTAGCAGCAACAAATAGACCAGATGTATTAGATAAAGCATTATTAAGAGCTGGAAGATTTGATAGACAAATTGTAGTAGGACTTCCAGATGTAAAAGCTAGAGAGCAAATATTAGAAGTTCATAGTAGAAAGAAAAAATTAGCAGAAGATGTAGACTTAAAAATAATTGCAAAAAACACATCAGGATTTGCAGGTGCAGATTTAGAGAATGTTCTAAATGAAGCAGCATTACTTGCAGCAAGAAGAAATTTAGATGAAATAGGAATGAAAGAAATAGAAGACGCAATGGTAAAAGTAACAATGGGTCCTGAAAAGAAAACAAGAGTTAGAAGTGATAAAGAAAATAGATTGGTATCTTATCATGAAGCAGGGCATGCAGTTGTTAGTCATTATTTACCAACACAAGATCCAGTACATCAAATCTCTATAATTCCTAGAGGAATGGCTGGTGGATATACAATGTATCGTCCAACAGAAGATAAAAACTTTATGTCAAAAACTGAAATGGAAGAAAATATTGTTTCATTATTAGGTGGTAGAGTTGCAGAAAGCTTAATTTTAAATGATATCTCAACTGGTGCAAGTAACGATATTGAAAGAGCAACAGCTATTGCTAGAAATATGGTTACAAAATATGGAATGAGTGAGAGACTTGGTACTATAACTTTAGGTTCTGACCAAGATGAAGTATTTTTAGGTAGAGATATTGCTCATGCTAAAAATTATTCTGAAGAAACAGCAGGAATTGTTGATGAGGAAATTAAGAGAATTATTGATAATGCATATAATAAAGCTAGACAGATTTTAACTGAACATGTTGATAAATTACATGCAGTTGCTGGAGTTTTACTTGAAAAAGAAAAAATCGAAGCAGATGAATTTGAAGAAATCTTTGGAGTACAATAGAAAAAGAAGAGGGCTGAACCTCTAAATTGTAAACAAAACTTGAATTCAAGTATATTTATAATTTAGAGGTTCGTCCATTTTTTTGCTGTTTTTTAACTATCTTTTTATCTATTGAATTTTTTTAGTTAATATAGTAGAATAGATTTATAATGATAAAAAGGAGATTCTTATGAAAAACTATTATGAAATTTTGCAAGTAAGTCCACATGCATCAGATGATATAATAGAAAAAGCATATAAGGTATTAGCAAAAAAATATCATCCAGATTTGCAAAAAAGCTTGAGTAATAAAAGTTATGCAGAGCAGAGATTAAAAGAAATTAATGAAGCATATAATGTTTTGAAAGACGAGTTTTTGCGTGAACAGTATGATTTTGAATTAAAAAAAGAGCAAGACAATATTTTTAATGAAGAGATAAGAAAAAGAAGTTTAAATAAGAACGATAATCAAGAAAATGAAAAGCCAAAGAAACAAAAATATGAGGAAACTAATAATTATGAAAATCCGGATAGTTATAGAAATAATGATATAAATCATAGACAAGAGTTTAGTAGATATGAATATGCAAAAATGAGAAAGCAAGAAATTGAAGCAGAAGAATATAAAAATATGGATGCATTTGGAAAGTTGTTATATACATTTAAAAAAATGTTTAGAGATATACCTAAAGGTAAAGATTTAAAAAATATTGGCAGAAAAGATGTTTTTGCAGTTGTTTTAACAATTATAATTGTAATTATTATTGGTGTTATATTATGGTTTATACCTTTCACAAATCCATGGATGAGAGAATTATTGTTTGAAAATCCGTTATTTAGTTGGATTGGAAACTTAATAAATAATTAGAAATTGTAAAATAATACAAAAATATCATAAAATAATAAAATATAGATATTGACAACTTACTCCATATAATGTATAATTGTATCGTTATAGAAAATCCCACATACAAAAGCTGTATGGGCTGGAAGGAGGGGAATGTAAATGTCAGAGATTAAAGTTAAAGATGGAAATATAGAAGATGCCTTAAGAAGGCTAAAAAGACAATGTGCAAGAAATGAAGTTATGCAAGAAGTTCGTAAAAGAGAGCACTACGAAAAACCAAGTGTAAAAAGAAAGAAAAAATCAGAAGCTGCTAGAAAAAGAAAATTTTAATAGTGTTTACATATAGTGGGAGTTTAAGGTTTATACTTTAAACTTCCATTTATGTTTTTTACAAATTTTGTATATAAATTTAAAAAAAGTAGATAATATAATAAGGAATATAAAATTAAAAACAAATTGTTTAATATATTGAAAAAATATAGAACAATAATGAACTTTGAAAGAAGTAAAAAACAAATTCTATAATAAAGTGTAAATATATAATAAATTCTTAATATAGAGAAGATATAATGGAATGTTTAGTATACTAGAAAATATAATGAAAGGATTGGAAATAGTTTATGGATTATATAAATAAAGAATTAAAAAAGGGTATTAAATTTCATTTTATAAAAAATGATAAATTTAAAACTAATTTAATAGCAATATTTTTAACAACACCTTTAGATAGAAAAGGAGTTACTAAAAATGCATTAATTCCTGCAATATTGAGAAGAGGTAGTGCATTTCTAAATACTCAAGATAAAATAAGTAAAACATTAGAAGAAATGTATGGAGCAGTATTTGATTGTGGTATTGATAAAAAAGGAGAAAATCAAATATTAAAATTTTATATTGAAGTTGTGAATGATGAATTTCTTCCTAATGAAGCGGAGAATTTATATCAAAAATCTTTAAAGATGATATTTGATATTGTTTTTAATCCTCTTATAGAAAATGGTGCTTTTAATTCTGAATATCTTGAGCAAGAAAAATCAAATTTAAATCAAGTAATCGAAGCTAAAAAGGATAATAAAGCTAGATATGCATTAGAAAGATGTATGGAAGAAGTAAATAAAGATATGCCATCAGGTTTATATAAATATGGTTATGCAGAAGATTTAGATGGTATCGATTCAAAAAATTTATATAGCCATTATCAAGAATTAATATCAAAATGTAAAATTGATATTTTCGTATCAGGAAAATTAGAAGAAAACCAAGCAGAGAAGAATATAGAAAATTTAGTAAAAGACTTAAAAGAAAGAGAACCTAATTTTATAAAAACAGAATATAAAGAAGTTAATGATATAAAAGAAAAGGAAATACAAGAATCTTTAGAAGTTACTCAAGGAAAATTGGTTTTAGGAATGAAAGTAAAGAATATAGCAGAAAAAGAACAGTATGCTACTATGTTATATAATAGTATTTTAGGTGGTAGTGCTAATTCAAAATTATTCCAAAATGTAAGAGAAAAAGCAAGTTTAGCTTATACTGCAAGTTCAAGTTATATGAGATTAAGTAATGAAATATTTATTAATAGTGGTATAGAGATAGAAAATTATCAAAAAGCTTTAGATATTATTCGTAAGCAATTAGAAGATATGAAAAAGGGAGATTTTACAGATGAAGAAATTGAAAATGCAAAAAAAGGGATAATTTCTGCTATAGAAGCTATTGATGATGAACAAGATTCAGAGATTATGTACTTTTTTGGACAAGAATTTTTTGAAAATGTAAGTTCTTTAGAAGAGTATAAAGAAAATATTCAAAAAGTGACGAGAGAACAAATTATAGATATAGCAAATAAAGTTTGTATTTCTGTAATATATTTTTTGAGGGATTAATAAAAAGAGGTATAAATATATATTGAAAAAATTACTAAAAAGATAGAATAAATATATATTGAAAAAATTAATAAAAAGGTAGGTATAAATATATTTTGAAAGATTGACAAAAGTGTAGATATATTGTTAAGAAAGGAGAAAATAAATGCAAATTACAAAAAATTTAAAAGTTAAAGAAGAAGTTTATACAGAGATTTTGGATAATGGAATGACAGTAATGATAATACCTAAAAAAGGAATAAAGAAAAAGTACATTATTTGGGGAGTTCATTATGGTTCAATAGATAGTACATTTATAGTGCCAGGAGAAAATCAAATAACAGAAGTTCCAAAAGGAGTTGCACATTTTTTAGAGCATAAGATGTTTGAACAAGAAAATGGTAAAAATAGTTTAGATGTTTTAACAGCTTTAGGTGTTAATGCTAATGCATATACAACAAATGATCATACAGCATATTTATATGAATGTACAGATAATTTTTATGAAGCATTAGATGAATTTATGGACTATGTTCAAAATCCATATTTTACAGATGAAAATGTCGAAAAAGAAAAAGGAATAATAGGACAAGAAATAATGATGTATCAGGATTATCCTGATTGGAAAGTATATTTAAATGCTTTAGAGGCAATGTATCATAATAATCCTGTTAAATTGGACATTACAGGTAGTATTGAAACAATAAGTAATATAAATAAAGAAATTTTATATAAATGTTATAATACATTTTATACACCATCTAATATGGCAATGGTTGTATGTGGTGATTTTAATCCAGAAGAATTAATGAAAGAAATTAAAAGTAGATTAATAAAAAATGAAAACAAAGGAGAAATAAAAAGAATATATCCAGAAGAACCAGAAACAGTTGTGAGAAATAGAGTAGAACAAAAGATGGAAGTAAGTATACCTATTTTTACGATAGGAATAAAAGATAATATGAATTCAAATAATAAATTAAAAGGTCAAGAAAATATAGTAAGTAAGCATATAGCAATTCAAATTTTACTTAACATTATTTTTGGAGAAAGTTCAGATTTATATAAAAAATTATATAATGAAGGAAACTTACTATATGCACCTATGATGGATTATGAATTCTCAAATACTTATGCACATATATTAATTACAGGGCAATCAAATGATGTAGATGTTATGTATAGGGCTTTTTTAGAAAAATTAAAAGAAATCAAAAATAATGGAATACCACAAGAAGATTTTTATAGATTGAAAAAAATGATATATGGAGAATATGTTAAAGAATATGATGATGTTTCAGATATAGCTAGAATGTTTTTAACAGAACATTTTAAAGGAATAAATAGTTTTAGATATCTAGAAGAAATAGATTCAGTTACAATAGAATATACAAAACAGGTTTTAGATGACATATTTGACGAAAGTAGAATTATTTTATCAATAGTAAAAGCTTAAAAATATGAATGTTTGGAGTATAAATGTTTAAAGTATAAATGTTTAAAGTATAAATGTTTAGAGTATAAATGTTTAAAGTATGGATGTTTGAAATATGAATGTCTGTATTTAGTACTTAAAATGTTTTGATATAATTTTTGAAAATGTTTGTTTAAATTTTTAAGAAAATTAGTATAAGCATGATAGAAAATTATATAATGTTTTAATTACAAAATCAGATATTCATATTTTTTGTTTTTTATATAAGAATCTTTTTAATTTTAATGTAAGAATCTATTAAAAAATTAATCAAAAGGTTAATTGAGAAATAAATTAATAAATCGAAAAATAGGTAAAAAATGTGCTTAAGGTTTCTGCAAAAAAATCTGTTGAAAAAAAGAAATAAAAAAATTTTCCGAAAAGCACAATAAATTTTGAAAAAAAAATTATGCCGTATTTTTATAAAAGTCTATGTCGAAAAATGTCGAAGAGTGCGTTCAAAAATTCTAGAAAAACTAACAAAATACTTGACTATTAAGGAAAAATATGGTAATTTATAGATATACAAAAGATAAACAAAAAGAAAAGGAGAGATTAATATGTTAAATGATGAAATTTGTAAATTAAGAGATAAATTAAATAAAAGTATAGAGAATAATGAACCATATGATGTAATATATCAATTAAGCATAGAACTTGACGAGTTAATTGCAGAATATTATAAAAATAAAGAAGAAGTTACAAATTAAAATCTTTCTCAAAAAATAGGCTTTGAGAAGGATTTTTTTTGTTATATAAAAAAAATTACTAATTTGCTTTAAAATATCAATAGATGTAAAATTTTATTCACTTAAACTACTTGAAAAAAATCCATTTTTATTATATAATTTATAGCCGAGTAAAAGGAGAAAATAGTTATGTTAGTAAATCATAATTTAATGGATGAATTAATAAAAGATGCTGGACCAGATAGAGAAATAAAAGCTAGAAAATATGTTGCCCAAGGGCGAGTTAAAATAGATAAAGTTAATTATGAAAATAATAATAATTTCGAAATATCAGCAGATGTTTCAGGAAATGACTTGTATAGAACATATATACAGGTAATTAATGGAGAAATAGAAGATATAAGTTGTGATTGTCCTGATTATTTTAATCATTATAGTGTCTGTAAACATACATTAGCAACTCTTTTTGAATTTCTAAAAGAAAATGATGAAGAGATTTATGATAAAAGCAATAGAATTGATAACTATAATGAAGATTATGTAGAAAATGAAGACATATTCAATGAAAATGAAAGAATAGGAATAGTAAATAAAAAAGCAGCAGAGCTTTTACAAAATGTTCTTACATCAAAAAAGGATATATCAAATATAAATCCATCAACTAGAAATGATGCTCGTTATCGTAATTTTAGACAAATAGCAAGTAAATTTTATCAAGAAGAAATTGATGAAATAGAAGATAATGATATTAATTCAAGTTTTAATATTAACAAAGGAAAAGTAATTATAGAACCAAAATTTATGTATGATAGATTTGTTAATGAATTAAAAGTTGAATTTAAAATAGGAATAAAAAGAATGTATAAACTAAAAAGTTTATCAGAATTTTATGATAGAATGTTATCACACGAAAAATATAAATATGGTGACAAATTAGAATTTATACATACAAAAGAAAGTTTTTCAGAAGATAGCCAAAAGCTTTTAGAATTTTTATTAAAATATGCAGAAATTGTAAAATATGCTAATTCAAATGCAAATAGTAATTATAGATATTATGGAAAAGCTTTAAGTGAGACAAGTGTACTACTTGGAAATTCTGGATTAGATGAAATTTTTGAAATTTTAAATGGTAGAGAATTTCCTTTTCAAAATGTATATGGTGAAGAAAAGATAAAATTCATAAAAGAAAATCCAGATATATATTTCATTATGAAAAAAATTGATGATAATGAATATGAAATTATTCCAAATATAGACCTTTTTAAAATACATATTTTAAGAGGAAAAGATTATCAGTATATATTATTAGACAATATTTTATATAGATGTTCAGAAAAATTTACTAATTCTGCAATGAGATTAATAAAAATATTTAGGCAAAATTATTTAACTGAATTATATTTACAAAAAGAAGATTTATTCCAATTTTTTTCAGTTGTTATGCCAAGAGTAAAAAATGCAATTCGTTTTCAAAATATTGATGAGCAAGAACTAGAAAGATATAAGCCAGAAGAATTACAAGTAAAAGTATTTTTAGATTATGATGAAAATGATTATTTAGTTGCAGATGTAAAATTTATATATGGAGAAAATGAATTTAATCCATTAAATGAAAAACAAAAACTAGACTTTCCACGAAATATGGTATTAGAAGCAAAAAGTTTAAATTTATTTAGAAAAACAGGTTTTATGTTTGATGTTAAAAATTTAAGATTTATTTTACCAGATAATGATAAAATCTATGAATTTTTAACAAATGATATATCAATTTATATGCAAAAATTTGATGTAATGGTAACAGATAATTTTAAAACTAAAGAAATATCAAAACCAAAAATGGGAAGTTTAGGTGTAAAAATAGAGAATGATTTATTATCAATAGATATGAAAAATATAAATATAGACATGAAAGAATTACAAGATATCATGTCAAAATATAAATTAAAGAAGAGATATCATCGTCTAAAAGATGGAAGTTTTATTGATTTAGAGGATAATAAAGAAGTAGAATTTTTAGATCAATTTATGACAGGTATGGATTTAGATTATAAAGATATGGAGAAAGGTGAGATAAAATTACCTGTTCATAGAAGTTTATATTTAAATCAAATATTGAAAGGAATAAAAGGTACAGAAATTTTAAAAGATGATGAATATAGAACAATTGTTAGAGGACTAGATAAAGAGAATATAGATCAAGAAGTTTTAATACCAAAAACATTAAATGCAGATTTAAGATATTATCAAAAAACAGGTTTTAAATGGTTAAAAGTTTTAGATAGTTATAGATTTGGCGGAGTTTTAGCAGATGATATGGGACTTGGTAAAACAATTCAATTACTTGCAATTATATTAGATGATAAAGAGAAAAGTAAGCTTGAGGATAATAAAAATGTTAGCATAGTAATCTGTCCTAGTTCATTAACACTTAACTGGTATAATGAAGCACAGAAATTTGCTCCAACATTAAAAGTTCAAGTAATCCATGGGAATGCTTCAGAAAGAAAAAGACAGATTAATAATTTAGAAGAAAATGATTTAATAATTACGTCATATGATTTATTAAAAAGAGATATAGATATATATAAAGAAAAGGACTTTACTTTTAGATTTGCAATAGCAGATGAGGCACAATATTTAAAAAATAGTAATACTCAAAATGCTAAAACAATTAAACAAATAAATGCCAAAACAAGATTTGCTTTAACAGGAACACCAATAGAAAATTCACTTGCTGAATTATGGTCAATATTTGACTTTATTATGCCAGGATATTTATTTACATATAAAAAATTTAAATCTATGTATGAATTACCAATAATAAAGGAAAATGACGAACTTTCATTAAAGCAATTAAAAATGTTAATTGAACCTTTTGTATTAAGAAGAACTAAAAAAGAAGTATTAACAGAATTACCAGAAAAAACAATTACATTACTTGATAATGAAATGGAAGAGGAACAAAGAAATATTTATTTAACATATTTAGCACAAGCTAAAGAAGAAATTGCTGAAAAAATTGAAGACAATAGTTTTGAAAAGAATAAAATAAAAATATTAGCTTTATTAACAAGATTAAGACAAGTTTGTTGTCATCCAAAATTATTTTTAGAAAATTATACAGGAAGGTCAAGTAAATTAGACCAATGTGTAGAAATTATACAAGAAGCGGTAGCATCTAAACATAAGATTTTATTATTTTCAACATATACATCAATGTTCCCAATTATTGGTGAAGAATTAAAGCAAAGAGGAATACCATATTTTGAATTAACAGGTAAAACTAAAGTTGAAGATAGAATTAAAATGGTAGATGAATTTAATGAAAGTGATAAGATACAAGTATTTTTCATTTCATTAAAAGCAGGAGGAACAGGTTTAAACTTAACAGGTGCAGATATGGTTATACATTATGACCCATGGTGGAATTTATCAGCAGAAAATCAAGCAACAGATAGAGCATATAGAATAGGTCAAAAAAATAATGTTCAAGTTTATAAATTAATAACTAAAAATTCTATAGAAGAAAAAATATATGAATTACAAGAGAAAAAAGCAAAACTTGCAGAAGATTGTTTAAATACAAATGTAACATTTATAAATCAATTATCTAGAGATGATATTATGAATTTATTCTCATAACTTTATATATTGCTTATATAGTAGATAGTGTTTATAAATAAAGAGTAAAAAGTTTAGAGTATTTTGATTAATACCTATCTAGAAAGGGATGATAGAAAAATGGAAAATCCGTATCAAAAATTTGATGAAGAACAAGATAAGAGATATGAAAAATTAATAAGACAAAAAATACAAAATATTATTGAATTAGCTGGAAATGAAAGTGATGATACAATTAGAATCTCATTATTACAAAAAATTGTAGATTTATATGAGGATTTAAGAATACAAGTTTTAAATTATACTAATTATGATGAAAAAGAAAAGCAAGAATATTTAAAAGAAATTGATGAGCTTTTAGATAAAAAGTATAAAGCATTACAAAAAAGAAAAGAAGAAAATAAAAAAAGTGAAGATAGCAAAAAGGATAGACAAGTTGAAAAAGAAGAAAATCAAGAAGGTAATCAAGGAGGAAAAAGTTCAACTGCTGGAAGTAAACAAGATACTCAAAAAGAAGAAAAACAGGATTTATATACTAGATTATATGAAAAAGCTTTGATGGAAGATGAATTTAAATCATGGGATGAGTATAGAATATCTGAAATGGAAAGTGAAGAAGGACGTTAAAAGAATAGAAGAATAGGAGAATTTATGGAAAAATATATTAATGTAATAGGTGGAGGATTAGCTGGTGCAGAAGCGGCATATCAAATAGCTAAAAGAGGAATAAAAGTTAAATTATATGAAATGAAGCCAAAGAAATATTCCCCTGCACATAGTAATCCAAATTTAGCAGAAATTGTATGTAGTAATTCTTTTAAATCAAATTTACTTACAAATGCATGTGGTTTATTAAAAGAAGAATTAAGAAAACTTGGCTCATTATTAATAGATATTGCAGATAATACTAGTGTTCCTGCAGGACAAGCATTAGCTGTAGATAGAGAAATTTTTGCAGAAAAAGTTACTAAAATTTTATCAGAAAATGAATTGATAGAAATAGTGAATAAAGAAATAGGTAAGGATATTCCTTTATCTGATATAACAAGAGAAGCAATAACAATAATAGCAACAGGCCCTTTAACTTCTGAACCTTTAGCAGAAGAAATAAAAAAATTAACAGGTCAAGATAAATTATATTTTTATGATGCGGCAGCTCCTATTGTTTCTAAAGATAGTATAGATTTTTCTATTGCATTTTATGGAAATAGATATTCAGAAGAAAAGAAAAAAGATGAATCTATGGAAGAATGGAAAGAAAGATTGTTAAATCAAGAAAATGAAGAGAAAAGTTATATTAATTTACCTATGAATCAAGAAGAATATGAAAATTTTGTAAATGAGCTAGTAAATGCAGATGTTGTTACTTTACATGATTTTGAGAAGAAAGAAATTTTTGAAGGGTGTATGCCAATAGAAATAATGGCAAAAAGGGGAAAAGATACTTTAAGATTTGGTCCACTTAAACCTGTAGGTTTTGATGACCCTAGAACAGGAAGAAGACCTTATGCACTTGTTCAATTGAGACAAGATGATAAACAAGCAAGTATATATAATTTAGTTGGATTCCAAACTAATTTAAAATTTGGGGAGCAGAAAAGAGTTTTTGGCATGATACCAGGTTTAGAAAATGCAGATTTTGTAAAATATGGTGTTATGCATAGAAATACATATATTAATTCGACAGAATTATTAGATGAAACTTATAGAATGAAAGATAGTAAATTAGAAAATCCTATATATTTTGCAGGTCAAATAACAGGTGTTGAAGGATATGTAGAATCTATTTCTTCTGGTATGGTATCAGCTTTAAATGCAGTTAATGAGTATAATAAGAGTAATGAAAAAATGATTTTTCCAGATTATACTATGATAGGAGCTTTGGCTAAATATGTTTCTACACCTAATTCTAGATTTCAACCAATGAATGCGAATTTTGGAATTTTACCAGAGCTTGGTGGTAATAGGATTAAGGATAAGAAGCTTAAGTATCAGAAGTTGGCTGAAAGAAGTTTGGAGTTTTTTAATTAATTTTGAAATAGTTATGTGTGTAAGTTGGGGTGAAAAGCTTTGAAAGTTTTCTGCTTCAACTTTTTTTATGTTTTAGTATTGGATGAAATAGATATTAGGTATAATATTACAAATGTTACAAATTTATGACATTTTTATTAAATAGTTAATAAATTTACATAAAGTTCTTGAAAATATTTTGTAAACTTGTTATAATATAGTATAAGTGGTATTTTATAGAGTTTTAAACTCTGGAAGGGGTAAAATATGGAAGAGAATGAAAAAAGAGAATTTGAAAATATGGTTAGCGGAGAATTTAGGGACTTTGTTAATGGATACAGAGAGATAGTTACACAAATAAATGATATTGATGTTGAAGATAGAACATCACAAATCGAAGAATTAGAAGAAGATATAAGACAGAATGAAGTCAAGATTCAAAAAGGAAATGTGTATAGGCAAGTTAATGTAAGAACTTTTGAAGAATATGCAAAAGAATTTATGGAAAATATTAAAAATGACCAAGAGAAAATCGAAGAATTAAGGAGATTTAATCAAGAAGTTTTACCAGATAATATAAAGAAAAAAGAAGAATTACAAAACAAATACAAAGTAAATGTAAGAAAAAATATAGAGGCAAGAAAAGAAGCTTTAATAAGTGAATTAGAAGGTCAAAAAATAGAATTTAAAGAAACTGAAGAATTAGCAAATTTAAATAAAGAAATTGCAGAGATTCAAAAGCAAATTGATGAAAGAATGGATGAATATAATGCAATTTTAAAATCAGAGCAAGAAAATCTATATGTAGATAGAGACAAGAAATATATACGATATCCAGCTAGAGACGAGAAATATAAACAATTTTTAGTAGATAAAGTTAATGAAATGAAGAAGGATATGGAACCTAAATTACTTCAAAAAGAAGAGCTTTCTAGAGATATTATGAGTAATGTAAAAGAAGTAAATGGTAAGATAGATGAAAAAATAAAAATAATTAAGGAACAATATAAAGAGTGTGTAAAAGATTTTACTAGAATAGACAATGGAGAAAAAGATTCTGTTTTGTTGAAAGTAGAATCAGCACAAGATATGAATAGTAAAAAAGCAGAAAAGAAAGTAGTTAGAAAAGTAGCTACACAGAATAGAAAAGTGGAAAATGCTGAAAAAACGAAAAATGAAAAAAATGATAATGTGGAAGAAAAGCTAGAAGAAAAGAAAGAAAAAGAAGATAAGAATGCAGATAGCGAGAAATCAGAGAAAAAGGTAGAGTCAAAATCTGCAGGAACAATATTTGCTGGAATAGATGAATATGGATTTGAGGTAGAAGCACCAAAAATTGAAAATGAAGATCACAAATTACAAAGAGAAGAAAATGAGACAGAGGAGAAAATATTTGATTTAGATGAGAATGAGCAAAGTTTAGGAAAAGAAGAAGCTGAATCTGGAAAACCAAAGAATTCAGAAATTCCAAATTTGCCATCATCAAATATTTCTCAAGCAGAAGCAAATTTAAGAAATGCTATTAATGCAGCTAGAACGAATGCAGAAAAGCTTAATAATAATTCAACCCAAATTAATTTTGAAGATCCACCTGAAAATGTAGATTCATTTGCTAAGCCAGATAATCCTACAGATAAATCTGGAGAAAATAAAGCTGAACAATTTACTACTGATACATCAGATTTAGATGATAAATTTGCATTAACAAATGATGATAATCTAAAAATAAACTTTAGTGTATCAAAAAATGGAGAGCCAATAATAGAATGTGATTGGGGAAGAGCTGTTAAAATGTTTACTCTAGAGGATTTAGATTATAGTGATACAGAAACTTTAATGAGAGCTCATGATGTTATTATGGCGACTATCAAAGAATTAGATGATATCTATGGTACAAATAAAGCAGAGATGTTTATAGATGCCAGAGCACAGTCTGATATTTTGAGTAAAGTAAAAGCAGTTAAAGATGTTGCAAAAATAGATATCGGAATGGATTTAAAAAAACTATATAAATCTAAACCAAATAGATTATTAAAAACATATAGAAAAGATATATTAGAGTGGGCAAAAAAATATAGCAAAGAAGGCATAGCAGATGTTGAGATGGGATTTAAAACTAAAGCTGTTGACATATTAAAAAATATTGGAGATGTAGCAACTGGAATCTTTAAAAGGGACAAAAAATCATTTGGAAAAAATTCTAAATTGAATGCTTTAAATCCAGGTGATGGTGAACAAATCTATGGAATTTCAGAAAGGCAAACATTAAGAGATAGACAAGACATAATAGTTGAAAATTCAGATAATAGAATAGAAAAGATGGCTCAAGATAAAATGAATGAAAAAAAAGAAGTAGAAATTCAACAAGAGTTAGATGAAAATCAACAATATTAATTATTGAAGCATTTTTGCTTTTGTTAAAATAGTTTTAAGAGTTTTAAACTCTGAAAGGGGTAAAGTATGGAAGAAAATGAAAAAACTGAATTTAAAAATATTGTTAAAGGAGAATTTAAGGATTTTGTTAACAGTTACAGAGAGATAGTTACACAAATAAATGAGATTGATGTTGAAGATAGAACATCACAAATTGAAGAATTAGAAGAAGATATAAGACAGAATGAAGGCAAGATTCAAAAAGGGAATGTGTATAGGCAAGTTAATGTAAGAACTTTTGAAGAATATGCAAAAGAATTTATGGAAAATATTAAAAATGACCA
>CALXJT010000015.1 GCA_944388695.1 uncultured Clostridia bacterium | reverse complement strand
AATTTATGATATAGTTTAACTATAATGGAGGTGAGTTTTAAATTGAGCAACAAAGATTTATATATAAGAAGTAGTTCAGCAGAATTTCTAATATTTGAACAGCAAAAGAAAGAAAAAGGAATTGAAGTACGATTTGAAGATGGAGATTTATGGCTAACTCAAAAAGCATTAGGGGAATTATTCAATACCACAAGAAATAATATAACTATGCATCTTCAGGATATATATAGTAGTAATGAACTTGAAGAAAATTCAACTAGTAAGGATTTCTTACTAGTTCAAAAAGAGGGAAATAGAGAAGTAAAAAGAAATGTCAAATATTATAATTTAGATGCTGTTATATCAGTTGGATATCGTGTAAATTCTGATCGTGCAATTCAATTTAGAAGATGGGCAACAAATGTATTAAAAGAGTTTTCAAAAAAAGGATATATTATAGATAAAAAAAGAATGGAAAATGGAACATTTTTTGATGAAGATTATTTTGAATCATTACTTGCTGAAATTAGAGAAATAAGATTGTCAGAAAGAAGATTTTACCAAAAAATAACAGACATATATGCAACCGCTATTGATTATGATAGTAAATCTCCTATAACAATTAATTTTTTTAAAAAAGTTCAAAATAAAATGCATTATGCGGTGACTCATCAAACAGCAGCAGAGATAATTTATAATAGAGCAGATCATACAAAAGAACATATGAACTTGCCCAACTGGAAAAATTCTCCTAATGGTAAAATATTAGAAACTGATGTAGTAATAGCAAAAAATTATTTAAAGAAAGAAGAATTAGAACAATTAGAACTTATTGTTTCAGCTTTCTTGGATTTAGCAGAGGCAAGAGCAAAAAGAAATATTCCAATGACTATGGAAGATTGGGCAAATAGAATAGACAAATATTTATTATCAGATGATAGAGATATATTAAAAGATGCTGGTAAAATATCACACGAAATAGCAAGAGAAAAAGCTCTAACAGAATTTGAAAAATACAGAGTTATACAAGATAAATTATATAAATCCGATTTTGATAAATTAGTAGAGAGTAGCAAAAATGAATAGAAATATAATTATTGTCCTAAGAAAAAAATTTTAACTAATTTGAATAAAAAATAACATATTAAAAGGAGAATAACCATGCAGTTAAATGGAATTAATAGAGAGGTACTAGAACAATTGTTACAAAATGATGTTAAAAATCATAGAGATTTAGTATATCGAATGAACAATACAGATGAATATAAATTTTTATCAAATTATATAAAAGCTACCCCTTATAGTAGAAGTTTTTTTGAAAATGCTAATATTGATTATATGTATACTAAATTAAAAAAAGAATTGCAAGATGTTGTATATACCTTAGGAGATGAAAACTTTTCTTTAGAAGAAAAAGTTCTTAATTTCTTAGAATATATTAGACTTAATGGAATGTATGAAAGTATTGGGGAAAAAGCAGCTGTTCTTAGTCAAGAGGCAATAAATATTGCATTATTAGGAAAAGGTGTTTGTAATTCACAAAGTAGATTCTTAGAACTTTTATTTATAGCAAGTCATGAAGAAGCAAATATATTAAGAATAAGAAAATTTGAGGAAAGTCAAGACATTTATTCAGAGCATCAAGTAACTGTTGTAAAGTTTGATAAGGATAAATTTTATTTTTTAGATCCAACATCTTATAATGGAAAATTATCATCAATGCGTTATAAATTATCTGATAAAAATTTTTATAATGGAAAACCAAATGGACTATATGACTTTTATGTATCAGAAGAAAAAATTAATGAATCAAGAAAGAATGTTTATGAATATTTAATAGAAAGATATAATATAAAAGGAATCTCAGAACGATTACATATGGAAGATTTAACCGATTTAGAAAAACAAGCTACTATCATCACTTATTTAGAAAGTATTTTAGTTCCTGTAACAGAAAAAGTCAATTTTAGAAGTATCATATTGGATGGAAAAGAAATTGAAGTAAGTAAAGCTTTAGAATTATTTTATTATGCCAATCATATTGAATTTACACCAATTTTTGGTAAACCTAAATATAATTGTATGTTTCTAATAAAAATAAATGATAAAGAGGCTGCGATTAATCCACCAACATTATTTTCAAAAAAAGAAAATAAAGACACTTTATCAAAAAAATGGATAGCAATTCGACAAGCAAATGAAGAATTTAAAACTATTGATAAATTGAATGATAATTATGATGGACAGAAAATAATAGAGAGGTGTAGAGAAAATATAAAGTTATTTCACAAAAATAGAGGCATTGAGACAAGATAAAAATATTATATTAATTTGACATATCAACCGTCAGGATACCACATTAAGAGCTACAATTCAACGGGCTGACCACTACACATGTGGAATGTAGCTCGGTGCTATCTCTCAAAAATTAGATATAATAGTTGAATTTACTGCTTTTGAGGATTTTGTTAGTTTTGAGAGAAAAGGAAAAAATAAGATTAAAAGAATAGAAAATCATAAAATTAAAGTAACGATAGAAGTTGACATGGTGTGTGGAGTAGTATAATTTAATGTTGACAATGTCAACGATTTGTCAACAAAAAAATAATAATGTTTGGAGAAAAAATAGCAAAAAAAAAGATTGACTTTATCTAGAAATATGATATAATTAAATTAATAAAAATATTTTACCACATTGTTGGTGGTACTACTTATAACGAAAGTTATAAGGTTTGATTTAAGAATAGGAGAAATCCTATTCTTTTTGCATAGAAAATAGAAATCAACATATAATATTAATATAGATTAATCTAATTTTTAGGTAATAGACCTAACTATATATGAAGAACTTCATATAGCTCGATTCAAGAGTGATAATATATTTTTATATTATTGCTCTTTATTGTATTATAGGAAAGTTCTATTTTTAAGTAAAAAGAACAAAAAATAAGAGGCATAATAAAATATAGATTTTTTGAGTTAAAATGGTAAGGTATCATCATCTTCAATATCATCAGGATTATAACCATAGAACTGAACAGCTTCATCTTCCCAGCCTTCATCACCAGACCAAAAATCTTCATCGTAATCTTCATTAAAGATTTCAGTGCAAGCATTTATATATTCTATAAAATCAAAAAATTCATCATCAGACATAGAATCAATCATTCTTTTAAAATTATCTTTCATTTTCTTTACTTCATTAGCAAAAGGATATTTATTCATTAAAATCACCAAAAATATTATATAGATTTAAAATACATTTGGCAATACTTTGGAGGGGACTTTTAATTCAAAAAATAAAAAATGTCCTCCACAATCAAAAATTGTTGGGTTGTATCCAAAAGATAATTCAATAGAAAGATTTCACTTTCTTAATTGTTCTCTGATTTCTATTTGAGTTTGATTTAATAATTTAAATATTTGGCTAGAATGTTTGTGTTCTCTAGCATATAAACCATAGTATCTAACGACTTTAAAATTTTTATTGCTCAAAAATCTAATATATTTAATGCGAATTTTGGTGAATTTGTTGAGAAAAAAGTAAATCTGTGATATAAATATGGTGATATATGGAAGTAAAACAAAATGAGTAAAGTATTAAAAGTAAGAGAAGTAGGAGACTCTATCCTAGAAGAACAATGTGATGAAGTTAATATAAAAAATATTATAGAAGAAAAAATATGGAGGTTGAAAAATATGGGTTTTGAAGATGAGGAATTTATCAAAAGAGAACAATCAGACAACTTATTATTTGAGGCATATGATGAACCAGTAAAAACAAAAGCAATAAAATTAGCAAAGAAGGCATTAGAAATAAATCCGGACAATATAGACGCAGAGAATTTTATTACGAAATTTGAAAGTAATACAATAAAAAAGTTACAGAAATATAGAGAAACATTAAATAAGGAAAAGGCTAATTTGGAAAAAGAGGACTTTTTTAATGAAGAAAATATAGGAATTTTTTGGGGTTTAATAGAAACAAGACCATTTATGAGAACAAAACATAGCTATATGCTAACATTAATGGAGTTGGGAAGATATACAGAAGCAATAAAACAAGGGGAAGAATTATTAGAATTATGTGAAAGTGATAATTTAGGTATAAGATATTTGATTATAGGATTGTATACCGTACTTGAAAAATTCGAAAAAGCTGAAGAAATGTATAAGAAATATTCAGATAATTCAACTTTTATGTTGTTTCCTTTATCTATTATGTATTATAAAGAAGGAAACTATAGAAAATGCAAAAAAGTACTTAAGCAATTACAAGAAAATAATGAATATTTATTAAACTATTTAACTGGAAGAAAGAAATTTACAAAAACTAAAATAGAAGATATTGAGATAAATGGTACATATTCATGGGGGTCAGAAGCAGAGGCTTATTTTGTGGTTAAAGATAATAAATATTTATTGGAAACAGTACCATCATTTATAGAATTTATAGAAAGAGAGATTTAAAAATGAAAAATAAATTAAATAATAATACTAAAAGGCAGGAAAGAGATACAGAGTGTATCTCGTAAACACCTAGAAAAACAAGTTTTCTAGGTATTTGTAAAAGATAAAAAAATACAGAAGAAGTACAGAGAAATAAAAAGTGAAAAGATGCTTAATATAACTGAGATGTAATAAAAAATAAACAGAATATTCATGAATAAAATACATTGCAAGTATTATAAAATACAATAAATGTATTAGAGATACACTTATTGTATTTTATAGGTTATATAAGAATATTATTTAAGTTTAAAATAAAATTTCAAATTTGTTTCAAAAAATATTCATTGACGTATAAAAAATAAGATGATATTATCTTAATATGAAAAATGAAAGCAAGAAATTAAGTTGGAAATGTAAAAATATATTTAGATATGGGATTTAGTCCATACAAAATGGAAGAAAGTTATTTAGGATGGCAGATAATAAAGAAACTAACAAATCATGAAAAATTGAAAAATATAGAAGATATAGAAGAGAGTAAAATGTATAATTCTTTATATTTACAAGCATATAATTTTTTAAAACAACATTTTCAAGAGCCATTTACATATAAAGTATGGGATGATAAAAAGCATATAATAGGTATAAATAATGGTAAAAATATTCATATGTATACTTACGAATTTAATAATAATAAATTAGAAATAATCGGTGAAGAAAATGAAAATAGTAGAATTAATCAAAAATAAAGTTAAGTAAGAAGTAAAAAGTGTAAAATTAATTGGTAAAAGTTATGATAGTAAAACCTATTTAATAAATGTTAAATATATTTTTAAAATAAGTGCTGACTAGAAAAAAATAAAAAGGGAGAAAGATTTTTTTATGAAAGATGTTGAATTTATTAGAATAAATGAAGAATATGATGCAGTTAATAAATCAATGTATTTTGATAATTTAGAAGATGTGAGACAATATGCGAATGAAATAATTTGTTTCTATTCAGATAACGATCCATATGTAAATTATGAATCTGAAAAAGAATTTGCAGATAAAATTGCAACGGAACAAGTTTTTATTCCTAATGCAGGACATATCAATAGTGAAAGTGGATATGATACTTTTGAAGATATAGTGAATTATTTATAAAGATTTATGTTACGAAAAAATTGAAAAATTCGTAATATAGATTTTTATATTATGAAAATTAAAAAAAATTGTGATATAACTTATGAAAGCAATTTTAATTTCCAATATATTTTATATTGCTAATGATATAAAAACATGATATAAAGATATTAGCAATTTAAATTATAAATTGTTAATATCAAAAAAAGAAGGTGTAAATATGAAAAAAGAAGAAATAACATTAAAAAACACAAAAGCAGAAATATTAGAAGCATTAAATGAAGCACTAGAAAGAGAAAAAGAATTAGAAAAAACAAAATATGAACCTCAAAAAGAAGAAGAAAAGAGAAAAAAAGAAAAAGCCATAGAAGTAACGAGAGAAAATGTAGAACAAAAGATTTTTTCTGAAGAGCTAAATAATAAATTTAAAGATTTAGAAATAGCCATAAAAGCAGAAGAAGACAAGTTAAAAGATTTATATGGAATAGAAAAAGAATTGAGTAATTTAGTAGTCATAGTAAATGCAGGAAAAGATTACATGGCAAAACTAGAAAATGAAAAAAACACAAAAACAGAAAAAATAAATAGTGAAATAAAAGAATTAGAAGAAGAATATCAAAATAAAAAAGAAGAATTAGAGAAAGAATATGAGACAAAGGCAAAAAATCTAAAAATAGAAAGAGATAGAGAAGTTGAAGAATATAATTATAAATTAAAAAGAGATAGAGAAATAACAAATAATAAATGGGAAGATGAAAAAAAGCAAAGAGAAAAAATATTAGCAGAAAAAGAGGAAAGAGCAGAAACACTTTTAGAAGAAGCAAAAGCAAAAGAAGAAAATATTAAGGAATTAGAAGAAAAAGTAAAAACAATACCAGAATTACTTGAAAAAGAATATGAAAGAGGTAAAAAAGAAGCAACAACAGAAATTCAAAAAGAAAACAAATATACAACAGAGCTATTAAAAAAAGATTTTCAAAATACAATAGATAGGCAAAATGATAAAATTGAATCATTAAAAGAAGAATTACAAAAATCAAATGTGGAAAAAGAATCAATGCAAAATAAATTAGACCAAGCATATAACCAAATAAAAGAAATGGCAACAAAAACAGTCGAGGCAACAGGAGGAGTTAAAATACTTGGAAATAGCGCAACTGAAGCTAATAAATAACAAAATCCTATAGAAATACTTGTCGGAAACTCTCGGAAATATTGTATTATTTACGAGAGTTTCCGACAGTTAATTTGAAATATAATTGAGAAAATTAGAGATTTATGGCATAGTAAACAAAAGAAAGGTAATAAATATGCAAAATATAAGAATAGAAAATATATTAAATAGTTTATCAAAATCAAATTTTAGAAATAAAAAAGATTACATTGTAAATGTTATAATAGCATGGATAAATAGAAAAATAATCAATTAATACAACGATAAAGAAAGAGAAAAATAAAAAAGAAGAATTTGCAAAATTGTATAAGTCTTTTTAAAAGGCTTTTATTTTTTTTTACGTTATGATAGAATATTAATTAATAATAAGTAGATAGAGGAAAGAAAAATGATACAGGTATATAGAGAAGCATTTACAGAAGTAAATGAAATTTTAAAATATTTAAGTGAAGATTTATTAAAGAAAATTCCAAAAGAATTTATAGATAATATAAAAGAAAATATGTCTACATCATATGTTTTGAAATATGATAACACAAAAGGAATAAATGAACAAAACTTAAAGCAAGAAACAAGAACAATATTATCTGTAATATATAGGGATTATATTTGTGACGAAGAAACAAAAAAAGAAATAATACAAAAAGATAGAAAAGAATGGTATGAATTAGAAAAAAAGAAACAATATGGCGATATAGAAGTATTTCCACAAAAGCCTATTAAATATTTAGATACTAAAGAAAATAAAGCTTTACAAGTAGTGAAAAAACAAAATATTATTACAAAAATAATAGATAAGATAAAAATAATGTGGAGGAAAATACATGGATAAAACTAAAAAGTTTGAAGCTGTAGTAAAATATTTAAAAAATGAAATAGATTATAATCAATTAGGTGATGTGTTAGTAGGAGAAAAAGATATTGACTTTTTCAATGAGGATAACTATCAAAAATATAAGCAAGAAAAAATGGAATTATTAAAAGATTCTGAATTTTATCAATATTTAATAGATAATGATTGTCTAGTCAGTGCTATGAAAGAATTTGCAGATACAGATATATTAAGTTATTATCTTAATATTCGTAATATACAATCAGATGAAGAAGCTATAGAAAGAAAACAATTGTTAGATACTATTGTTTCATTACCAGATAAAGCTAAATTAGATATATTAAATTGTATGGAAGAGGAAGAAGGGGATTATGGAGATATAATTTATAATCCTATAACATCAAGAATGGATGATGAAGTGCTAAAGAATATTATTTTGTCGTTATCAGAGGAAGAAAGAATAAAATTTCTGATTAATCCCATTAATAGAGATTTACACTTTACAAGAATAAAAAATGATGAAGATAAAATTGAGATATTTAATTCATTAACTGAAGAAGATAAATTAAGAATATTTTCTGAATATACAACTATTACATATGAAGATTGGACATACAAATTTATTCCATTTATAGAAGATACAGGTATTTCAGATGGTTTATATGGAATATTGGTAAAAGAAAATCTTAATAATAATTCAAAAATGGCAATACTTAAAAACGAAGAAAATAAATATGATTATATATTAGACATTTTAAGAAATAGTCATTTTCCTATTTTAAGAAATAGTCATTTTCATAATAAAGTTTGTTTAATAGATATGATATTAGACCTTAATACTGAACAAAAATTGGAAATATTAAGAAATTCAAAAAAAGAATATGATACTTTATTACAAATATTAAGCAAAAATGGAATCCAAGAGATAATTTTCAGTATAGAATTCATAAATGATGAAGTTATTGATTTGTTAAATAAATATTTACTAAATGAACCAGATGATAAAAAAATAATTTTAGGAGAAAAATTAAAAAGAATTGGTAGTATTGATGGAAGAGTATTAAGTGTATATAGATTTGAATTGATTGATTATTTACAAAATGAAAGTGATGAAAAGATACAATTTTTAGAAGAGAATTTAAGAAGACTTAAAAATATAAATGAAGATATATTGGATACATGTGAATTAAAAATGTTAACAGAAGAATATAAAGATTTAAGTACAAAATTAGATGTTATAACATGTGATTCAAAAGTACAAAAAAAGATATTAAATTTAAGTGATAATAGTTACCAAATATTAGTAAAAGCATTAGATATAGTAGAAAAAGATAATATTAAAGATTGGATTCCAATCATAGATAATTTTTTAGAAGGATTAAACAATAAAAAATACAAAGATTTATTGGAAAGTATAGAAAATTCAGAATTAACAGATGAGGAGACAATTAGAAAGTTAATATATATACTTTCTAGTTCAGAAAATATATTTGATATAAAAAGTATAGAAGAAGTAGAAAATTTTAATAGAGTAGAATATGTAGAAAAAATTAAAAGAAGAGAATTGAAAACAAAATACATTAGTAGTTTAGATGAAATAGAAAAATTACAATTATGTGTATTAGAAAAGAAATATGGACAATCTTTAGAAGAAAGTATAAGATTACTTAAAACATATGGTAAGGATATAGATGAATTTGAATTAAGTGATGAAAGAGATGTAAAAATAAAGGAATATCTTGAATCAATAAGAAATATATTGAACACATATGATAAAAGAACTTTAGAAGAATTATATAATAGTAAAGAAAATTTGCAAGACAACTATTTGTTTAGCAATATAATTGAAAGTGAAATTAGAGCATATTTTGCAAGACAATTTAACAAAGAACTATATCAATTAAAAGATGAAAATAGAATAAATATTAATTTGCCATTAGCACAAGGTATAGCAATATATGATTCAGGAGAAAATTTTATGATTGAGTTAACATCACTAGGAGCATATAGTAACTATAATGTTAATGCAAATTTTTATGAAGAATGGAATAGAAAGTTAATTCAATCACATGGATTTTGTACTACACCTATAGCAAATAATAATATTGCGACTGCTAAAATAGAATATGTAACCTTTGGCTTTAATAATTTTGCAGAAAATTCTTTACTTTTATCAGCTCCATGGGATATAGTATCAACAAGAGCAAATAAAAAGATGAATACAAGCCAAAGTATTAAAGATGGAAGAATATTATATAATATTCCACATAAACAAATTGATAATATTAGACATACTCATCCAGAAAATGTAAGAGAAAGAAGAGCATTAGATAAAGGAAATGTATATAAAAAACAACCAGCATATATAGTTTATATTCCAGTAATTCCATTAGAAAAATATATGGAGCTACAGCGACAAGGAAAACTAAATGATAGAAATGAACGAAATAAATTATTAATTGAGTATACAAAAAATGATAAAATATGGGAAAATTCTGTTAGAGCTTCAAGAGACTTTTCAACAGAAACAGATAATGGAGAAATAAAACCATTGCCAATTGTTATTATAGATAGAACATATATTGCTATCAAAGAAAAAGAAAAAATAGATGATTTAGAGAGAAAATTTAGAGAAACAGGAAATCCCGATTTAATAAATAGAATAATAGTAGATTCAGAAAATAATAGAACAGGGAATACTTTTTGTGATGAAATTAGGAATACATTATTTTCTCCACAAATACTACAAGATAGAATAGCTAGAATAGAAAAAATAATACAAGAATTAGAAACTAGGGATAAGCAAACCGCAAAAAAATGTATACAGATGTTAATAAATACAACTTTAGAAGAAGAACAGAAATATGAATGTTTTGGCTATAATAAAACCTTAAAAACAGAAAGAGGATATAATCACAATGAATATATTAATAGATGGATTGAAGAATATAATAGACCTGATGATATAGTAGAATTTAGAGAACAATGTTTAGGTAAAGATGGAAAACAGCAAGTAGCTAAAATTGTTAAAGAAATAGAAGAAATGCCAGAATATAGAGATGAAGGGATTCATTCTAAAAGACATATTCAGAATGTAGTATTATTTACATACATGATAGCAAATAAAGAAAATAAATTAGATGATGAATGTAAATATTTATTATTAGAAGCTGCAAAATATCATGATTCAGGAAGAAATGAAGAGTTTCATAATGGAAGAAGAGTAGATGGGAAAGAAGAACATGCTAAATATAGTACAAGAGTTGCAGAAAGATCTTTAAGAGAACAAGGTTTAGAAAAGAGTAAAATTGCCATGGTAAATGTAGCAATTTTATATCATGAACATAATGAAAAAAATATAAATGAATTTGATGAAAAAGAATTTCAAAAAATGTGTTTATTGTTTGGAGTTAAAGAAGAAGATATTAAAAATACTAGACTTATGTGTAAATATTTAAAAGATGCTGATGCTTTGGATAGAACTAGATTTCAAGGAAGAGCTTCATTAAATCCAAGATATTTAAGAACAGATACAGCAAAATCATTAATAGGAGAAGCAAGAAGGATAAATGAAAGATATAGGGAACTAGATAAACAAAATGAAAAAAAATCAGTAATTCATATTATTGATGAAGATGAACTTAAAGAAAATAATGATAGAGTATCTGAAAAAGAAAGAAGAGAAGCAACAGAAGTTCTTAATGAAATTATTAAAAATAAAGAGGAAAAGGAGTTTAGTGATAATGGATGATAAAGATATAAAAAAACAAGAAATTATAGATGAAGCTTACAAAGTTTCTAAAGAAATAAATGAAATATGTGATAAAAATATAAAAAAAGAAGCTGATAATGAAAATGAGAGATAATTTTTTTAGATATAAATATAAGACGCTATAGTAGAAGCTGTGTAAATAGTAGAGCTTAAGAACATTTCTTCTTAAGCTCTACTATTTTGGAATAAAATCTATGATTTTATTCCTTCTTTTATTATATTTAAAAATCTATAAGCATCATCAGAAGGAGTCTTGGAATATAAAATACCATAAGGCATTTTTTTATTTGTATCAAGAGAAATAGATTAATTATCATTTTAAGTAATTTTATAAAAAAAGTATTGACCGATAGTTACTACCGTCTGCTAAAATTATAAAGTAAAGATTAGTTAAAATGTCAAGCAATCTTAATAGAATTAATTGCATAAACTTTTAGTTTAAATATTATGAACTTATTAGAACTTCCTAAAAAACTAATGTAATGCTATAATTCAAATGAAGAAATAAAAAAGTAAAGGAGGGATTTAGTTATGAAAAAAAATAAAATTAAATAATGTATTGAAATGCTAATGTTAGGAATAGAAATATTTATTAAAACACCAGACCAAACAGAAAATTCAGTATATAATTATAAAACTAAAAAGGGAAAACAAAATAATATTAAATGTATTTCTAATTCTTTTTGCTTTAGTTTTTGGAATAAATGGTTTTATAAAAAAAAATTTATACAGAAAATAACACTTCAAAGTTTTTTCCCTTTGTATTCTGAAGATAATGCTATTATGATTATTATAGATTATGTTGCAATATTTATAATATTTGTAGTTATAGGATATGGAATACTTAATTTATTAACTTTAAAAAAGAAAAATATCAAAAAAGAAAATAATTAATTATTTAAGAAATTTAAAAAAAAGAAATAGAGTATATAACAAAATACTAACAGCATATTTAGGAGAAGATATTAAAAAATAAAAATAAAAAAGGAGGAATTAAAATTGAGTAAGAAGGGAATTGTATTAATTGTAGTTATTATTTTATTAATAATATTCTGCAACAGGTAATACAGAAGAAGTTGCAAGTAAACTAGCAGAAAATTTAGGAGCTGATATATTTGAAATAACTCCAGTAGATGAATATACTTCTGATGATTTAAATTGGACGAATAGTAATTCAAGAGTATCAAGAGAACATGAAGATGAATCTTTAAGAAATGTAGAATTAACAACTACAACAGTAGAGAATTGGGCAGATTATGATACAGTTCTAATAGGATATCCTATTTGGTGGGGTATAGCAGCTTGGCCAGTAGATACATTTGTAAAAGCAAATGACTTTAATGGAAAAACAGTAATTCCATTCTGTACTTCTACATCATCAGGATTAGGTCAAAGTGGGGAATTATTAGAAGAAGAAGCTAATGGTGGAAATTGGTTAGAAGGACATAGATTTAGAGAAAATCCTTCAGATTCTGATATAAGCAATTTTATTGATAGTTTACAATAGTAAATGCGTAAATACTAATTAAAAATGAAAATAGTGCTAATTGATAGAACTAGCAATTAGCACAAACATCCCCTTTTATTTTCAATAGAATCACTTAAAATGTGATTCTTTTTTGTGTCTAAAATTGAAGGAAGGGCAAAGATGTCAAAATAAGAATTGTAAATATTACAATTCTGAAATAGCAAATAATACAATTCTAAATATGCAAAACATTACAAATCAAGAAATAACCAAAACTACAAGTCATGAGCGGAAAAACTTACAAGGTAATAATAATAATTATAATAATAATTCTGTCAGTTTGTATGATGAGGAGATGAAGAAGTTAGAGGAGATAAAAAAGAAATGTGAATTAAACTTTTTACTAATGACAGACGAATATAGAATGAAACCTATTATTAAAAACTTATTAGAAATAATGTATTTTTTAAAAGAACTAAAAATTAATAATACAATATTACTACAAACATTAGTAAGAAAAAAGATGGAAAAATTAAATAGTGTGTTTTACTTTGTAAAGTTGGTATGAATGAAGATGTGTTGCTACAAGATGCTCAAAACTTATTAAGAAAATATTATATGTTTGTAGAAAAAATAAAACCATTAAAAAATAAGATAACAATATTTATTAATCGTTATTATGAATGAGTTTGAAAGAGATATATTTAATCAAAATTCTTATAACACTAATAGTGCGAGTTTTTATGCTATGAAAAGCTGATATAATTAGCGCATAATATAGGATATAAATACTGACATTTACATAAAAATGTGCTATATATATTATAGCGTAAGCTATATGTAACCCATAAATTAGTACAAAGGTAGTATAACTTGTACTAAACTATGAAAGGAGAATGTATTATGACTAGCGTAATTACTCATTGCACAATCAAAAAGATTGGAAAACACCTTTGTCACTGCAACTTCTTGTGACTCAAGAAGAATTTCCAACTATCAAGGATTTAGACGCATTTAAGTCGTTAAATCCATCACACTTGAAATATAGTATGACACCGTCTGGAGAGATTAACAGTAACTTCAAAAGGTATTTTGAGGAAATTGTTAAAAATGACGAAATCGAAGCTTTATTACAGAAGTCACAGGAAAAGCTGATGAGGTTACGAGCGGATAAAAAACAAATTCCTCTTGACAAAGTTATGGGGTTTTACTAAAATGTAAATAAGATGTTAAATATAATGAAAGGATGATGAATGTAACCAACAATGAGAAGAAAGTACACAAGCAAAACTTATATGAGAGGAGTTTCTGATTGGGATTTAGTTATACAAAGAAGAGAGACAGAAAATTACTATTTAACAATCAAAAGGATTAACAAAATCGATGAAACTTTCTTTGTGAATAGGTCTGGGCAGAGCATTGTATATCTTGATGATGGCTACTTTGTTGTTGAATTTACGCCATTAAATCATTTTTATAATGCAAGGGCATTTCTAGATAAAGATGCAAATGTAGTAGGGTATTATTTTGATATGTCACGTGACAATGGTGTAGAAGAAAATATACCATATTATGATGATTTATATCTAGATATTATATATTGTCCTAATGAAGACAATCAAATAATAGTCGATGATGAAGACGAATTATTGGAAGCTTTAAAGAGTGACCAGATAACAAAAAAAGAGTTTGATTTAGCAAAAGATGTATGTTCAGAGTTAATTGAAGAAATTCAGCAAAATAAAAACATATTTATCAATATGGATAAAAAAGAGTTGATTCAAAAGTATTTTAAATAATACAAAACTGCTGGGCAACATATTTCTGAAAATCATAGTATAGGGTGGGCTGTTATAAGATATCTTACTAACAGCCCCCTAATTATATATTGGAGGGAAGATAATGATAGATTTACATATACATACAACATATTCAGATGGGGATAAAACAGTAGTAGAAATATTAAAAATGTGTGAAGAAAAAAAGCTAGAATACATATCACTTACTGATCACGATACTTGTAAACAATATAATGACAAAGCATTAAAAGATAATAATATATTTAGTGGAAAGATCATAAAGGGGACAGAACTACACGCTGTATTTCAAAAAAAGAATATTGAAATATTGGCTTATGATATAGATACAGATGTAATAAATAATTGGTGTGAAAAATACTATTCAGAAGACAAGTTAAAAGAACAACAGAAAATATTATCCAAGAGATTATTGGATATAGCAGATAAACACGGAATTATATATAATATAGATAAGATACAAAAACCAAAAAACGCATTTGAATATGTAGAGCCTTTAATTTATAATGAATTTCTTGAACATAAAGAAAACTATCACATTTTAGGGGAATTTGCAGAATCATTTAATATTTTTTTCAGAAAAGGATTGGCAAATCCAAAAAGTAGTTATTTTATGAATCATATAGAATTTAGACCACAATATAAAGAAGTAATAAATACTATTCATAAAGCAGGAGGAAAAGCATTTTTAGCACATCCATTTGAATATAAAATTGAAGATACTATAACTTTAATTGAAAAATTAAGGAAAGATACTAATTTAGACGGAATAGAATGTTTTCACCCATCATCTGAAGAAAAAAGTAAAAGAGATATACTAATAACATATGCTAAAGAAAATAATTTATTTATTAGTGGTGGTAGTGATTATCATGGAAAAATAAAACCAAATATAGATATAGGAATTGGTAAAGGAAATTTAAATATTTCAAGTGATATAATAAAACAATGGGTATAGATAGAAAAAAAAGGAGGTGTGGAATTTTTAATAAAATAAAAGAAGAAAGGGATTTAATAAGAAGTCATTTTTTATAGGTTAAAATATTGTTTGAATTTTATTATTAAAATTATTACAACAATAAGTAGAAATATAAATCAGAATTATTTATAAAAAAAGATGGAATTTAATTACCATCTTTTTTGCTATCATATTTAGTTATCATATCTATAAAATCTAAAAGCAAATTTTATTGATTGTCATTTAATTTAAGAATTTTATTTTCCAAAGCTATATCCAAAGCCAAAGAATTATAAAATAAGCCATAAAAGAGTTTGTTAGGAGATATATTTAAAACTTTTTATACCTGTTTTTCCATTTTCAAGCATTGAAACAAATTTTGATGTTGTATCGGTTCGTTCAGTTAATTCTGCTTGAGTCATATTTTTTCAGTTCTATACTTTAAAATTTTATAGCCAACTATTTTGTATTCAGATGAAGAATAAAGTCAGGATTTTGTAAAAAATCATAAGATTCAGGAGACGATAGAAGTTGATATGTTGTGTCAAATAGTATAAATTATTATAAAATATTTATCTATATGATTTGATTGGAAGTGTTTAGAAAAGCACTTTCTTTTTTTGAGCTTCTATGATAAAATGTCAGTGAGTATGAAATGTTTGATTTGTAAAATTATATAGTTTATGTAAAAAATAGAGTAATTTAGAGGAGAATAGTATGTTAGAAAATAGTAAGGAATATTGGAATAATGGATATTGGGAAGATAATATAAAAAATAATAAAACAGATTTTATGAAAGATAATTGGATGGAGAAATATAGTGAGAAAATAATGAAGGTTGTACCTAAAAAAGCAGTAGATTTAGGTTGTGGCATAGGGCAAGATACAAAGTGGTTATTAGATAAAGGTTTTGATGTTATATCATGTGATATTTCAGATATAGCTTTAAATAAACTGAAAGAATTAATATCAAGTAGTAAAACTATGCAAATTGATGTCAAAGAAAAATTACCATTCGAAGATAATTCAATAGGTTTAATTAATGCAAATTTATCAATTCATTATTTTGATATGAATACCTACAATAAAAATATTTAATGAAATATATAGGGTTTTAAAGAAAGATGGCTTGTTTATAGGGAGAATGAATTCAGATAAAAATGAAGGATATGTAAAAGAGACGACTAAAGAGATAGAAAAAAATTTTTATTATGACTATGGAAAATATTTTAGATTATTCAATAAAGAACAATTTGATATTTTAACTAAAGAATGGAATGTTATTATTCTAAATGAAAATATAACAATTAGATTAAATAGAAAAAAAGCTTTATGGGAATTTATTTTAAAGAAATAATATATTTATTTTGTAATATATATGGGGAGGTGATTTTTTGAAGTTAAAAGAACCTGATATAAAAGATGTATTAAAATATTTTTATGAAATAAGTAAAATTCCCAGAATGTCTGGAAAAGAAGAAAAAATAGCAGATTATATAGAAAATTTTGCCAAAGAAAGAAATTTGAAATATATAAGAGATATATATAACAATATAATAATTTTTAAAGACTCAACAAAATCTAATAAAAGTAATGAAAGTATAATGTTACAATGTCATTTAGATATGGTATGTGAAAAAGAAGAAAATAGTAGTCACGATTTCGAAAAAGAAGCTTTAGATATTTATATTGAAGAAGATTATATCAGAGCAAGAGACACTACATTAGGTGCAGATAATGGAATAGGAATAGCAATAATATTGGCTATATTAAGTTCTAATAAAATAAATCATCCTAAAATAGAGGCTATATTTACAGTACAAGAAGAGACAACTATGGAAGGTGCAAAACAGATAGATGTTAGTATGTTAGAGAGCAAAAAAATGATATGTTTGGACAATATGAATGAAGAAGAATTATGGATTGGATGTGCAGGGGCAAAAATATTTGAATACGAAATAGAATGTAATAGACAAAAAAATAGTAGAGATTATACATTAATAAAAATTGAAATGACCGGATTTAGAGGTGGTCATTCAGGAAAAGATATATCGAAAAATAGAGGGAATCCCATAAAAGAAATGGGCAATTTACTATATAATTTATCTAAAAAATATAATATTTACATAAAAAACATTTATGGTGGTAGAAAGGTAAATGTAATACCAAGAGAGTGTTATAGTGAAATATATATTAAAAATAGTGATTTTGATAAAATAAATCAAGAAATAATAAATTATAATAATTTATTAAAGAAAAAAATCATAAATGATAATGAAAACATTAATGTTAATGTAAAAGAAATTGAACAAATAGATAATTATAGTTATGACTCTAATACAACAAGTAAAGTTATAAATATAATTAAAGATATAAAAAATGGTGTATATTACAAAGATACAAATGAAAATCCATTAGTTTCATTAAATATAGGAAAGATAGAAAGTTTTGATGATAAAATTAAGATATCTTTTTCAATAAGAACTAATAGAAGTGAGGTAGTGCAAAAATTAGAAAAAGAGCTAGAATGTATAGTTAGTAAATATAAAATACAAGAAGGAAAGAGTGAATTATCAGGATATGAACATAAAGAAAGGTCAACATTTATAGATACTTGTAAAGCAATATATAGGCAATGTTTTAAAAAAGATCCCAAGGTAATAGATATGCATATATGTTTAGAAGCAGGTTTTTTTGCGAGTAAAATACCAGAGTTAGACTTTATTGCAATAGCACCTAATATATATGATGCTCATAGCCCAAAAGAAAGATGTTCAATAAGTTCATTAAAGAGAATTTATAATTATATAATATTAATATTAGAAGAAATATAAAGTAAGTGCTTATGAAGTATATTATAAATAAACTGTTGAAGAAAGTTAAGTATTGTTTAGTAATAATTTATATATGTACTAGGGTATTAGGGAGGAAAAATGAGTAAAATTGTAAAAGTAGAGAAGCCAATTATATTGAAATTTGAAAATAGGAGAATAGATTTGCCAATTAAACTTAAAGAAAATAAGAAATTAGTAGAAACAAGGAGTTGGAAAACTTCATATAGAGGAGAGTTATATATCCATGCTAGTTCCACTGCTATTCCAAAAGCTTGGAAGAATGACAGAGAATTTATGGCATTAGTTGATAATATTCCTTTAAACTTTGGAAATATTATTTGCAAATGTAATTTAGTAGATTGTATTTATATGACTAAAGAATATGTAGAGAATATGAAAAAAAATAATTATCAAGAATATATTTGTGGAAAATATGAAGAGGGAAGATATGCTTGGATTTTAGAAAATGTTCAAGTGTTAGACAAACCAATAAAAGCTAAAGGACATTTGAGTATCTGGAATTATGAAGAAATAGGAGAGTAAAAAATATGTCAGTTAGAATAATTTATTTTGTGCATGGAACAACTACAGATAATATAGAGCATAAATCTACAGGATGGCTAGATGGAGTCTTAAGTGAAAAAGGAATAGAACAAAGTATTAAATTGAGAGAGCAAATAAATTTAGATGAAATAGATTTTGTTATCAGTTCAGATTTAAAAAGAGCAATAGATTCAGCTAAAAATATATTTAAAGATTCAAAAGTGATATTACAAGATAAAAGGATAAGGGAATGTAATTATGGTGATTTAAATGGAAAAGATTCATCTTTAGTGAAATATGAAGAACACATTAATATTCAATTTCCAAATGGAGAATCATTACAAGAAGTTGAAAAAAGATTAAGAAATTTTTGTAATTATTTGTTAGAAAATTATAATGGAAAAACTGTAGCTTTAGTTTCACATAAGGCACCACAATTAGCATTAGAAGTAATAACTAAAAATATTAGTTGGAAAGAAGCAATAGATAATGATTGGAGAAAAACGAAAAATTGGCGACCTGGTTGGAGATATGAAATAGTATAAAAAAATTCATTTAGAGTTATAATAAAAGAAGGGAATGATGAAAAATGAAGTATTTTAAGAAATTATTAGGTGATAGAATATATTTATCACCAAGAAATGTAGAAGATGTAGAAAAATTTACAGAATGGATGAATGATTTTGAAGTTACAGATTATATTGGAAGAAGCGGAGCTATAATGTCTCTAGAAGGAGAAAGAAAATACTTACAAGAAGATTCAAACCCAGAAGCAACATTTTCAATTATAACATTAGAAGAAGATAAGTTAATAGGTACTATTAGTTTAGAAAGGATTAATCATCTTGATAGAACTGCAACATTAGGAATATTTATAGGAGATAAAAATTATTTAAGTAAAGGATATGGGACAGAGGCTATAAACTTAATTTTAGATTATGGTTTTAATTATATGAATCTACATAATATTAAATTACATGTATTAAGCTTTAATGAAAGAGCTTTAAAATGTTATAAAAAATGTGGCTTTAAAGAAACAGGAAAAATTCGTGAGAATAAATTTATTAATGGTAAATATTATGACACTATATCTATGGATATTTTGGAAAATGAATTTGAAGAAAATTGTATAAGAAATAAAAATATTAAATAAATTTCATAAAAGAGAAAAAAAATTGTAGAAAGAGAACCCATGATTATTGAATTAAAAGCTTAATAATCATGAGTTTATTTTTTTATTAAAAATTCCAAATAATAAAGTAAAAATCATTAAAAAGTTTTATAAATAAAAAAATATATATTTAATTATTGAGAAAAAAGTAAATATGCGATATATTGTAAACAAATTAATGAGAAAAAATGGTATATCATGTAAAAAATAAATTTTAAGAAGAAAAAAATTTTCTTATAGAGGCATCAAAAACATATAATTAATTTATCGATTAAATAAACAAAAGAAATATTATTAAAAACTATAAAATATAGTTTACTTGAAGAACAGGAGAATAAAATGTTAATAATTATTTTAATCATAGTAATATTATATACACTTATATTAAGAAAAAAATTATCAAGAGACAAAAAAGAATACATATATTATCGAGAAATTCTAAGTGATGATAGTCCAGCACTTGTTGGTAAAATTATAAAAGGACATACAGATGGCAATGATATAATTTCAACAATATTAGACTTGAGCTATAGAGGGTATATTAGAATTGAAAAGGAAAAAATAAAAGGAAGAGAAGAAAGTGTACTATATTTAGAAAGAAATTATAGAGTAACAGATTTAAAAGAACATGAAATGTTTTTAATTAACCAGATATTTAAAAATAATGATAGAATATTATTTAATGATTATATTAAAAGTAAAAAGTTCAAACAAGATTTTAAAGCTTTTGATAAAATGTTAGAGAGAAGAAAAAATTCACGAATGGTATATAAAAGTTCAATACTAAAAAATATAAATAAAATTTTATTACTGATAAGTTATTTTATATTTGGAATAGGTATGTTTTATTCAATAACATTGCCTATAGTATTATTTTTAAATAGTGTAGAAATCTTTAATATAAAAACGGCTATTATAATAAATATTGTAATTAGCGGAATAATATACATATTTATAGCTTATAAATATATTCAATATATAGAAAAATCGACAAATGCAAGAGAAAATATTAATTTAGGTATAACATATATTATTTTAACTATAATAATAGGATGTGTTTTAATTTTTAGTAATAATGTAAGTATATTTAATATAATTAATGATGAACTTATATGGTATAAAGTAATAGTAAATTTCATAATTTCACTTGTTACAATAATGTATATGTTTAATATTATAAAACATACAGAAAAAGAGGAATATTTATATTATACCTTTCTAATAATTAGTGTATTTTCAATAATCCTAGATATGAAAATATCAATGGGAATTTGTATAATATTTTTTATAGTATATATATTTTTTAAAGTACCCAAATACAGCAAATTAAAACAAGAAGATTATTTAGAAAAATGGTTATCTTTTAAAAAATATTTAGAAGATTATTCGATGTTATCAAACCAAGATGCAAATGCAATAGCAATTTGGGAAAAGTATTTAATATATGCAATTTCATTAGGAATAAACAAAAAAATAATAAGAAAATATGCTCAATTAAATGATATAGAATTATTGAATGAAATATATTTGAAAAAGATTTATGTAGAATATTTTGAATAAAAGGGGGAACATATTATGGCAGAGGAAAAAATAGTTAATAAAATAGTGCCAGTAGAAACAATAATAGAGATAGCAAATTATTTAGAAGATCAAACAGAAGAATATAAAAGATTATTTGAAATGGATGAACAAAAAAATAGAGGTTTAAAATTTAGTGAACAGATACATGAATATAAAGGAGATTATCCTAAAATAAAATATACAGTAGAATATAAAAATGGTAAGGAGCTAACTGAAACAAATTATAATTGGTTTATTGGAGCATTAGATAATTTAGAAGCAATAAAAAGAATAAGCATGTATTGTGATATATCATATAGCTCAAATGTTAGGGATAGAAATAATTATGAATATAAAAAAATACATATATGGTTACATTTTACTGAAGATACAGTTTTAATAAGTGTGGACGGTAGATATGAAGAAGAACAAACTAATAGGATTCATTCATATATTAGAGGACTTATTGAAAAAAATGATGATAGATATAACAAAACTGTAAGAAATAGAAAAATAAGAATACAAAGTTTTTGTTTTTCAATAGGTTTTATATTATCATATATAATTTATTTTATATTAATGGCAAATAAAGATAAAATACCTGTTCAACTATCTAATTATTTAGATAGTAAGATGGTAATTATAATAGGACAATGGTTTGTTTCTGCAATAGTTGGAAATGTATTAGGACTTCCTATAATGTTAGCATTATATAGAAATATTTTGCCAAAAACAAAATATTCTCATTATAGTAAATCTTCACATAAATCTGTATATGTTGATAATATAGATGATTATATTTCACATAATGAAGTACAAATAGGTGATTTTGCAAATAATGGGAAAAATAGAATTATAATAGAAAAGATATATAAAATAACAAGTAAAATTGTTTTAATTCAATTAGCTATAAGTATATTATTATTTTTTATATTGAAATAAATATAATTTTAAATAATATTTTGTCTTTTTCGAGATAATGTGATATAATTATTATGTAACCATTGACTTTATACTAATAAGGAGGATTCAATATGAATTATCCTAAAAACAGCGAAGTGAGTACAAAAGTTAAAGAAGTGGAGAAAAAAGCAGAAAGATTTTTAAACAAAGGAGTGGTAGGAAAATCACCTTTTAATCTCCAGAGAACTTTGGAGGCTCACGAAAAAATTAAACTTCTTTTGGAAGAATTGGAATACTTTTTACAAAAAGATATTCCAGAAGAGGAAGTATTAAAGAAAATTTCCAATATTGAAAAGGAGATTGATTTAATACAGGCAGAAACCGAAAGATAATGTGGTTACAAGTAGAGTGATATTGCATTGCTCTACTTGTTTTTTATATGAATAAATTAAATTTATAAATTATAAAATCGCAAAAATATATTTAATATAAAAAATTGTTAGATTAAAAACAGAACATTATAAATTTAAAATTTACAATATACTGAAGAAAGAGGATAGAAAAAAATGGGATATTCTTATAATGATGCTTTAAAAAAAGCAGATGAAGAACTTATAAAAAGAAAAAAAGAAGAAGAAATTGAAATGTTAGAAGAAACAATAAGAGGTTTAACAGAAGATACATTAAGGAATGGTTTAACAGAAGAGCAAATGTTTTTGGTTAAATATTATGGGTTAAATGAAGAAGAACTTGCAGATAGGAATTTTAATATATCTAATATTGAACAAAAAATATATCCTAGAACTCAAATACCAAGAGGTCAGTTAGAGACTAATAGATATGAAGTATTAATAGATATTTGGTCTGCAATAAAAGATTTTAATAGTGAGGAAGTAAATAAATACAAAGATTCTTTTCATAGAGAAATTAAAGAATGGGATGATTATACTAGAGATTTTGACCAGGATACATTAATTGTTAAAAAATGAGAAATCTTCAAATGTTAAATAGAGTAGCACATCAATATGAAACTATATTAAAGAGTATTATATATAGAAGAATTCCAAAATTAGAAGAAGAATTTGTAAAAAGTGACCGAAAAAATATAGAATACAATATAGAAGAAATGTTTTCAATAGTAAGTCAAGATGCAGAAAGAGCTGAAAAAAATTTGGTTAAAAAATTGGGACGAAAAACAGTTGATGAATTGAAAAATAACGAAGCAGTAAAATATTGTGTGACTGCAAGTAGATGGATGTTTAAACAAAAAAATAGTTATATTTTAGAAATAGTACAGGATTTACAAAATAGTGAGGAAAAATATAATTATGGAATATTAGAAGATGCAATAGTATTCGATGTTCCTAAATATGGTCAATTTGGAATCCATTATGGAAAAAATGGTATGGAAAAAATAAATGAATTGAGACAATTTTATGGACTAGAAGACTATAAGGGTGATTTCTTGGGTAATGTTTATATACTTTCTAAAGCAGATCCAGAACTATTAAAAGATGTTAATTATGAAGAGCTTTCAGAACAAGATAAACAGAGATATAGAATTGCAAGTTCAACGATAGGAGAAAAAACAACTAAAGAGATTAAACAAGAGAGTTTAGATAAATTAATAGAAAATAGTAGTGATAAAGAAAAATCTCTTGAAATAGTTAAAGTATTGGAAAATGCAGGTTTAAATCCAGAAGAACTTGTAACAAGAACATTATTAGAAAAAGGAAATCCGGATGCAATAAAAGATGTTATAGAAGTTATTAGTAAAAATGATTATGGAATAGGATTAGATATATTACCTAGATGTAAAACATTGTTATCTGTATCTCAAATTAAAGCTATTGATGTTATGGAAATGTTAGATACAATTAAAAAATTGGGCATTGATTTTAGCATATTAGATGAAAGTCCTAATTTTTTAACAGTATCAAAGTCAGATAAATTAGAACCTATATATAATGTTTTAAAACAATATAAAATAGATATGACAAATCATAATTTGTCTATAGCATTTGAAGGTTCTCCACAAAATATAAAGAAAAATTTAGATTTAGTTATAGAAAATGGATTATATGATTTTGCAAAATCAGGAACAAATAAACTTTTTACAAGTAATAATAAGAACTTGAATATGAGAATTAATTTATTAAGAGCTCATAATTCTCCGTTAGTAAATGATAGAGGTGGAAAAAGAAAACTAAATTCAAATTTATTTAAGTCAGAAAAATACTTAAAAGAAAAATATGGAGTTAGTAAAGAACAGATATTAAGTAAGCTATCACAAATAAGAGGACAGGAATTTATTAAAGATAGCAGATACTATATGGAAGAAGAAAAAGAAATTCATTTAACAGAAGAACAACAAGAAATGTCAAAATCTATTTATGATAAATTAAATCAAAATCTATTAGAGCAAGATATAGTTATAAAAATGGGAGATTATTTCTATAGTGCAATTAAAGTTAAAGAACAAATAGATGGCATTATTTCTGGTTTTAATATACAGAATTTAGAAAATGAAAATATTGAAGAAATATTAAAGATAGCATTATTAAAAAATAAAAATATAACTCAAAAAGAAGTAGAAGAAACTTCTAAACAAGTTGAAAGTATAATAAATGGAGAGATTGAAGAAGAAAAAACACAAAATGAATTAACAGAAAATCCACAAGAACAAGTAGTTGAAAGTGAAGAACAAGAATATGTTAATCAAGAAGATATAGAAGATAATGATGAAAAAGAAAAATATGAAGAAGAAGGAGTAAATGCTGGAGTAGAGACTGAAAGACAAGATAAAGAAGAATCAGAAGTGGATTTGGATAATAATTCAGAATATAGTGAAATAAGAAAAAGAACCATAAGTATTGTAGAAAAGCAAGAAAATGTAAAAAATACAGAGGAAATTATAGAAAAGTTAAAAGAAGAAAGAAAATCATTAAAACATCAAATTAGAGAAATGGAAGAAAAAATTAATAGAACTATTTTAGACAATGAAGAGCCAACTTCTGAAATAATACAAGATATTCAAAAGATGAGAGAAATAATTCAAGAACAAAAGGAAGAAAGAAAAATAATAAAGCAAATTATAAAAAAATCCAAAGAAAATAAAAGAGAAATGAAAAGTCTGATGAAGCAAGAAAAAAATGAAAGAGATAGTGGAATTGACAATTTAGAAAGATAGATAAAAATATGAATATTGAGAGGGAAAAATGGGAAAAATATTAATTAAAATAAAAGAATTTTTTAAAAAGCTTATTTTTAAGAATAAAGTAAAACAATTAGAAAAGCCAAAGAAAGATAATATAGCCCAAAATAAATTTAATATAAATGAAAATCAGTCTCAAATTAATTTAAAACAATCAAGAACAAATTTTGATAATCAAACATTAAAACAAGAAAATGAAAAGACATATACAATAAATGAATATAGTGATTTGAGTGAGAAAGAAAGAATATTTCAAATATATACTGAAGTAAAAAATGATACTGTTGACTTTTCTAAAATTACTAGAGAAGATTTATTGAAAATTAGGAGATTATTACTTGAAGAGTCAAAAATACAAGATGAGAGATTTGGGAAGGATATTGAAGAGTTAAAAATGTATGGGGGTTCATTTTTCATATTCTAGATTTCTAAAATTCACAAAATTGGAAAATTTTTATTTGACAAAAAATTAGAATTGTAAATAAATAAAAATAAAATGGTAAAAATAGTTTTAGGAGGTGAAGAAATGAAAAAAATAATAAAATCAATTTTATTATGTATAGCAACAATAACTATTTTTTCAATAATACCAAGCATCAGTAATGCTGCAACAACAAAAGTTACTGATGAAGAAACATTAAACAGTGCCATTTCAAGTGCAGATTATGGAGATACAGTAGAGCTTCAAAATAACATAACTGTAACAAAACCTATTGTAATAGCAAAAGAGCTTATAATAGACGGAAATGGATATACTATAACAGGTTCAAGTGATTGGACTTCAACATCAGGAAATCAAACAATGTTTACAGCACAATTTTCTGATGCTAAACTTACACTAAAAGACATAAATTTACAAAATGGTCCAAAATATGGTGTGCAATCATATGATGGAGCAACAGTAATACTTGATAATGTATCAGTAACAGGATTCAGATATGGAGGAGTTTTAGCTAACGGAGGAAATGTTGAAGTTAGAAAATTACATTTGGGATATAATGGTACAAATGCAAATAATGGTATAGAAATTGATAAAGGAACAGCAGCAACTAATAATCCAACACTAACAATGAATGGTATACTAACATCAGATTCAAGCGAAAATGTAGTTCGTATACCTGAAAACGGTAATGTTAAAGAATTTACAGTAACAAATGCAGAAGGAACAACAAATAAAGTAGTTGTAGCAGGAGGAAATATAGTTTTAACAGATAGTGCAGATAATGTTATTTCTGAAACAGCGATTCCAAGTGATGTAACAGCAAATGCAGACACACAAAATGCAATAATAACATTAGTAGTTAATAGAGAGTCAAATAAGATAGTAGTAGATTTAGGAAAAACAATTACACAGGATTTATTAAAATCACATATTAAATTAGCAGAGAATTATAAAATAGATGGATTCTATACAGATGAACAATATGTTAATGAGTTTGATTTTAATACACCAATAGATGCTGACAAAACTATCTATGTAAAAATTTCTGAAATCCAAAATAATCAACCAGAAAATAAACCTGAAAATGTAGTAACAGAAAAAGACGAAACACCAAAAACAGGTGTACCAAATTTTATAGGTATAGCTATATTAGTAATATTACTTTCAGCAGTAATTATTAGTTATATGAGAAAGAAAGATAAAATAGGATAGGCTAATTAAAGTCTATCCTAAAAAAATACTTGCGGTGATAAAAATGAAAAAAAATGAGAGTGTTAAGAAAAAGAAAATATATTTATTTATATATTTTGTATTAACTTTATTGATTATTTTATCAGTTATGTATATTATAGATTTTTTTTCGTTAAAAAGAGAAGCAGAAGAGGAAAGTAAATTATTAGATGATATAAGAGTAAATGAAATAGAAATAGAAGATAATCAAAATGAAAATATTAATAAAAATGAATCAACTAATAGTGATAACACAGAATCTAATGAAGTAAAAAGTCAAAAAAATATAGGAATAAAAATGGGAAAAGCATATACAGAAAAAATGTTAAAAGTAAAAAAATTACAACAAGAGAATTCTGATATTGTAGGTTGGATTGAAATAAGTGGCACAGATATTAATTATCCTGTATTACAAGGAGAAGATAATGAATATTATATGACACATAATTATAAAAAACAAAAATCTAGAAATGGTTCAATCTTTTTAACTAAAGATTATAATTGGGAAATACCTAGTAGTAATCTATTAATATATGGGCATAATTTACAAAATGGTACAATGTTTCAAGAATTATTAAAATATGAAAGTGAGCAATATTATAAGGAGCATCCAACTATAAATTTTACAACAGAAAAAGAGGATGCAGAGTATGAAATTATAGCAGTTTTAAAAACAAGAGTATTTTATAAATCAGAGAAAAATGTTTTTAGATATTATTATTTTGTAAATGCAGAAACAGAACAACAGTATAATGAATTTGTACAAAATGCAAAAAATGAATCATTATACAATATTGAAGCGACGGCTCGATATGGAGAACAATTGATTACATTGTCTACATGTTCATATCATGTTAAAGATGGAAGATTTGCTGTAATTGGAAGAAAAATAGAGTGAAAAATTTATAAAAATATCCTTCAAAGATATAGAAATACTTTGGAAGGATATTTTTATCTTTTTTAAAATTATATGAACTACTAATGTTATATTTCATGATGTAGTTTTATGAGAAATCATAGTAAAAAATTTTGATAAAAGTTAATAAATTTAATACTAATTTAATACTAATTTAATACTAAAAATTTCTTTAATTAATATTTATGATTTAACAAAAAAAACCATATAAAAATACTAGTTATTAAAAAAATATGAATAAATAATACGAAAATACGAAAAAAATTTAAAAAATTTTTTAAAAAGTGAAACCAAAATCCAAAAAAAAGACTCTTATATAATAGAGGGACTAAATAGCAAAGATTATAATTTTGAATTATTTCTTTCAAATACTAGAATGCCAGGGGATAGAGACATAATTGATAATAAAGAAAAAATTTATTATCAGAAATCGTAAATGAATAATAATTATTATTCGAATATGGAAGATTCAAATTAAGAGGTGATATGAATAAAAAAATTTTTATTAAAAAAAGAACTGAAAACCAAGTAATATCTAGCATTAAAACTGTTACAAAAGAAATAATCTCTGCTATGTTAAAAAAAGTTAAAAAGCAAGAAAAATTAAAAACTTTTTGTTATAATAATAGAGCTCAAAAACATCTATTAACATACAGATATTTCCTATAATTATATATTAGCAAAAAGTGAATTTTTATATAGTTCTAAATTATAAAGGAGATAGAAATGGAAGAACTGGAAGAGGAAGAAGTTGTACTAAAAGCACAAAATATGAGAGGCAACCAGGAAGAAGCTATATTAGCATTTAATGAATTGATAAGAAGAAATTATGAAAAAATCTATAAAATAGCATATCTATCATTAAACTTTAATAAAGAAGATGCTGAAGATATTGTACAAATGGTTGCAACAGAAGTTTTTTGTAAGATAGAGGACTTAAGAAATCCAAAAGCATTTAAAGCTTGGTTATATACAATTTTGTATAATAAGATGGCGAGTTTAATGAAAAAAAGAAATAAATTGAATGAAGTACCATTAGATGTGTATATGGATTCTGAAGCAAAATATATGAAGCTAGTTAAAGATAATGTTGATGAAATATCTGAAGTTGAATTTAAAATAGATTTTATAAGAGCCATTAAAGAAAATAAAGATCTAAACAAAAAGGAGAAAGCAACAATGTTATTAAAATATCAAGAAGACTTTTCTACAGATATGATAAGTAAAATACAAAAGATGAATCCAAATACAGTAAAGACAAATTTATTTAGAGGAAGAAATAAATTAAAAGGAGGTAAAAGAGATGGACAAGATTGACAGGTATATAAAAGAAATGTTAGATAAAGAATTGCAAGAGCCTAAAAGATATAAAAATATTGTACAAAAAGCATTAAAAAGTCCTCAAGCAAGAATGAGGATATATAAGTATAAAATATTAAGAGTATTATCTGTTACATGTACTTTAATAGTGGTAATAGGTGGGACAGTTTTTGCTGGTGTAATTGCATATGAGAAAGTTTGGAAAGAACCAAGAGAATATACTTATCAGGAATTACAAGAAACTTTAGCAAATATTGAAGTTCCTGTAGATAGAAGAGGAGAATTGATTACAGAAGATGAAGCTAGAACAAAAGCTTATGAAATTTTAGAAAACTTGGGATATGGAAAGCAAGAGATTGTTCAGGTAGAATTGAAGGATGATGTTAATAAAACAAATGGTGAATATTATTCTATGAAAACAGATATTGATGAAGAAAAAGGATATGATATTAGTATTAGTGCTAGAACGGGCGAGCTAAATAGTTTTAAGGATAAAGGGGTAAGTGTAAATAAAGATATTTCAGTAGATGATGTAGAGAGTGAACTAGCAAAAGAATATGCGGATAATATATTTAATGAATTAAATTATAGTAATGGTAATTACGAATTTATGAGCTGTGATGAAATGGATTATATGCTTAATAATGAATTAGTTGAAATGTGGGAAGCTAAATATGGAAAAATGTATGGTGATGTTTGTAATCCTTATGAGTTTGTAGATGTTAGTTTTTTTGTGAGTGAGGGAGAGTTGAAAATTAGAGCAATTAACAATGTTAGAGAGGGAACATTTGACGAAAATCCAATTGAAGTTACTGAAGAACATGCAATAAAAGTGGCAAGGGATAAAGAATTAGAGTTTACAACTAATGATATAAAAGAGGTATCTGTTGAATTGGGAATTAGGAAAGCTAATGAGTATATATATCAACTTGAGAACAATATACATATTGATAATAGTAAGATAGAGGATAATATATTATATATGATGAATCATGAGAAAATTAGAAATGTTTGGATAGTTAAAATTAGACATTTTGAAAATACGGCTAATACTTTAGAAAATGTCAATAAAGAGTATTATATTGATGCAACTACAAGTGAAATATTAGGAGGTAAAGAAATAATGTAATAAATGTTAAAAAAAGAAGTTTATTTTTATTATGAATTTTAAGAAACTGTAATATTAAAAGGTATATATTATTTGAGAAGTTGTCAAAAGTTAATATCATTTTAAGAAGAAATAGTTGGGATAAAACCTGATGAGGTTTTGTCCCAACTATTATTTTTATCTTACTTTATAAAATTATTTTATGTAATTAGTATAAGTGTCTGTAATATGTAACATGTGCCTCGCGGTAAATTCCTGGTGGATTGCTTATGCTGCTAGCATCAAAAAAGATTTGAATTCGCTGTCCCTGTGATACATGACATGAAACAGAAAATGGAGTACTTCCAGATCTACTGTCATTAACGCTTGTTTCTGCTAATATAGCTCCTGAAGTAGAGCGGATTTGTACAGTCAGCTTAATTGGACTTGCTGAAGCATAACCATCAGCTCCATAGAATGAACCGGAAATTCGCAGAGTTCCTGATTGTCCCATTGTCTTTACTGGTGTAAGATTGTTGTTTTCAAAGGTGTAGTCTCCAGCCAGTGCTGAACCGCCATACCAGGTTTCTGTACCTGCGTAGAGTCCGACTTCTGAAAGTGTTGATAAATCACTGTATGAAACTTGTTCAGTTTCGTCGCACACTAATTTTGAATCAACATTCTCATTAATTGTTTGTTTGGACTCACTTGCATTGTTTACATTTTCAGCTGCCAAAGTAGGAATTGCAGAAAATGTACCAAGTGTTACAACAGTTGCTAAACTCAAAGCAATCCGCTTTAAGTTTTTGGATTTCATTTTTCTCATAATGTTTTCCTCCTTTTTGATAAATGAAATCGTTAAATGTTACTATCTAAAACTACTTTATATAAAGTAGTTAAAGAACTAATAAAATACGAGGACATTATAAAAATGTGAATATATATTCGACAAAAAGATAAAAAAAGCCAAACAGAAGAAAAATCTTCACAAAGTCATATATTTTAATAAATTAAAAAAATTAGAATATTATTTTTTTCTGCATTACCGATAGGTAGGAAGATAAAAATTAAAAAAAGTAAAAATATAGAGTTAAAACTATTGACCTTTATTTCAGAAAGTAATATAATGGTTACATAAAATGTATAGGAGGGTGACTATATGAAGATTATTATTATCCAGGGCAAAACAGTTTCTGTAAATCGGGCAAAAAGTGTCATAAATAAAGTTTATAAAGGAAAGAACAGTGTAAAGTTTAAACGAGGAAATGTTTCATGCTACTTTGAGGACGGAATATATGAGGAAGATGTGTTAAAAATCATGTCAAGATTAAAATTAAGAATAACATATGCTTCTAGCGTGCGGATAATAATGGAACCCAGATAATTTTTTATAATTCAGCTTGGCTATGTAGTTTTTATTAAGCTATATAGTCAAGTGTTTTTATACATTTTGGGGAAGTTTTCTATTGATGTAGTGTATTTTTAGATGTGGGAAATAATAAATAATAAATATTAAAAAATTTTATAAATTTGTAGACTTTTTTATAAAAGTGTGGTAGTATATAAAAAGATTTGCCGGTGTGCTGGAATTGGTAGACGGGGCAGACTCAAAATCTGTTGTCAGCAATGGCGTGTGGGTTCGAGTCCCAC
>CALXJT010000014.1 GCA_944388695.1 uncultured Clostridia bacterium | reverse complement strand
TTTTTTAAGTATTTTGATATACAAATTTTAAGAGTATCAATATTTTTCAAAAACTGGCATTAACAACAACACACATGGGTATATTGCCCACCATTTTCTCTTACTCCAGGTAAATATGCTTTTATATATCCTGGTTCTAATTTTCCTTTTTCAAATGGTGGATCTAGTAATTTTATTATTCCATGTTCCCTATCTACTAAATGATTTTCTAAACTTTCCATCGATATATATTTTTTGTCATTATCTCCTGCTCCTGATATTACACTCCAACTTTGTGCTATACTATCTATTCTACATTCGTCGTTTTCCATACTCCCTAGGCTATCTCCATTATCCATATATGCTCTTTTATACCATCTTCCATCCCATCCATTTGTATTTAATGCTTTTTTTAGATTTGCTTGTATTGTTTTTAGTTCTTCGATTTTTTCTGTTTTTTCATTTTCTGCTTCACATATTGGAATCCAATCTGTTAATATTTTATATAAGAAAAATCCAAGCCAAATACTTTCTCCTTTTCCTTTATTTCCTACAGTATTAAATCCATCATTCCAGTCTCCAGAACCAATTTTAGGTAATCCATTTTCTCCAAAGTTGAAACTTCTATTTAATGCTTTCATACAATGTTCATAGATTGTACCTTCAATATTTCCTTCTAGAAATTCATTATATCTTTCATCTTCTCCTTCTTTTAACTCTTCTCCTTGTAGATAAGGGGTTTTTATTTGTAATATGCTTTTATCTCCTGTTACATTTATATATTCATTACATGCATATACAATCCATAGTAAATCATCTGAAAATCTTGTACGTATTCCTCTTTTGGTTTCTTCATGCCACCAATGTTCTACATCTCCTTCTATAAATTGATGCTTACTGTGTAATATTATTTGTTCTTTTAATTTTTCTGGAGCCATATATTTTAATGCAAGAGAGTCTTGTAGTTGGTCTCTAAACCCAAATGCTCCTCCTGATTGGTAATATCCTGTTTTTGCTATCATTCTACTTGCTATTGTTTGATACATTGCCCATCCATTTAATATTATATTTATTGATTCTACTTCAGTATATACTTGTATTTTTTCTAGTATTTCTTTCCAATATGTTTTTACATTTTCTAGTTCTTGCTTTACATTTTGAATTTTACTATATTTATATGAGATATTTTTACTTTCTAATATACTTTCTTCTGCTCCTAACATAAATATTATTTCTTTTTCTCCAAAACTTTCTAATTCTACTTCTATTTCATAAGTAATACATGCTTTTCTTCCTAAACTATTTTCATTGTTTAATGATAATTTTTTTAATGCTTCTGGATTTTCTAATCCTCCTTTTCCTATAAAAAATTCTTTATTTCCTGTATATGATTTTATTTTTTCACTACATGATACATATGCAATATCATTTGGAAAGTCTTGGTTATATAAATTTCTTGCAAATATTATGTTATTGTTTTCATCATATTTTAAGTTTATATATCCATCTGTTTTATATTCTTCTTCTCCTAATGTTGGTTTAGCATAATATATAATTTTTAATTTTTTTCTATTAGGTGTTAAATTTTTTAATGTTAATATTTGTAGTTTTACACTATCTTCTTTTGGAACAAATATTTCTGCTTCTTGCATAATTCCATTACTTTGATGACGGTATTTTGCATATCCAAACCCATAGATTACTTGATATGTTTTATTATCTGGCATAGGGTTTAATCCAAGAGACCAAGCATTTTGTGTTTCTAAATCTTTTAAATATATTATCTCTGATGGTATATCTTGAGTTGGCATATTCTCCCATGTTGTTATTCTGTTTAATCTACAATTTTTATACCACGTATATCCTCCCATATTTTCTGTTATAAGTGTACCGAATTTTTTATTTGCTAAAATGTGTGACCATACAGTTGGTGTTCTATTTTCTTTTGATAATTTTATCTCATACTCTTTTCCGTCAGGACTAAATGCTCCATATTCATTCCAATATTTATTTTGTTCATTAATGTTAATTTTTAAATTTTCTGTTTTATCTTCATTTATTATTATTGGTTTGTTTTCACTACTTATTTCCTTTTTCTTTTCTTTATATTCTTCTTCAATATCATGTATTGCATTTTCTAGACTTCCTTTATTTGCATCTATTACTATTGTTGATACTAGTTCTAATATTTCTCTATCTCTTTTTTCTATTTCATTTTTAGATACTATGAATATTCCGCCTTTAATGTTTTTTAGATATGCTATATGTCTGTTTAATATAATTCCTTCGATTTCTTCTCTTACATAATTTTCATAACTATATTTTTCTTCATCCATAATTACTAATTCTACATCTATCTTTTTAGTTCTTATAAATTCATATGCTTTTAATACTTCTTTTACCATTTCCATATCATTTAGGTCTTTAATTTTTAATAATATTAATGGTAAATCTCCTGATATTCCATATTTCCATAAATCATTTTGCCTATAGTTTCTTTTTGGTAATTTTTCTAAATTTTGCTTTTTAGCAGGGTTAGAAAATATAATATATGATAGCATTTTTTGATATTCTTTTATTTCTCTTCCTTTGATTCTTAAATATCTACTATTTGCTTCTACTTGTGCTTTTGAAAGTTCAAATGCTTTTTCTATTGATTCTTCTATTTTATATTTTTTAATATTTTCTATTGCTTCTTCCTTGTCTTCTGATATTGATAATACAAAATTCATTACTATTTTTTCTCCTGCTTTTATTTTTACTGTTCTTTTTAATGCTGATATTGGTTCTGTTACTAGCCCTATCTTTTTACTAAATGGTATTGAATTTTTTATCATTTGAGGTGTATTTATATTCCCTCTTCCTAAAAACTTTTCTTTGTCTATTTCATATTCTAATTCTCCTATTGTCTCTCCATTTGTACTTAAGTTTGCTAGTAAATATATTTCTTTTTCTTCTGGTTCTCTATTTTTTCTTTTTATAATAAGTCCTCCTGTTTCTTCGTTCCATTCAAAAGTTAGAAATAAATTATTGAATACAGGATGTGCATAATCTTGCTCTTTTCTTGAGATTATTGGCTCAAATTCTGTTGTTACTTCTAATATTTCATCTGTGATTCCAAGATTTTCTATAGTTATTTTTCTTATTTCTGCTGGTTCATTTGGAGCTACTATTATTTCTATTTTTGTCTTTATATTTTCTGAAGTTATTTCTTGTTCTATTTTATCTGGTGAGTATGTTATTTTATATTGGTTTTCTTTTGAATCATCATATGCTGATGATAATATATTCTGTGTTTTTATATTTTTTATATATATAAATATTCCCTGATTATAGTCTTCTGTTTTTTTGAATCTATTTATATAGATGTTTTTATATTTACTAAATCCTTCTCCTTTTTGATTCATCGCTATTATATAATCTTCATTTCCTATTACATTTCCTCTAATTAAGTTTTCATCTATTTTTGTATATGTTTCTTGAATATAATCTTCATAATCTTTATATTTTAATTTTTCTACTTTTTCTTTGTTTTCTTTTGTTATAATTGCTTTTTCTGGCATTGTTTCTTGTAATAAAATGCTTACTCCTTCTATTTCTGGATTTGCTAAAAATCTTTTTTGGAATATATTTTTATTAAATAGATTATCTATTGATAATAATATTAAACTTTGATGGTGTGCCATATATGTTTTTACAGGTATTGCATTTTTTCCTTTTCCTGTTCTTTCTGGTGTAAAGTCTATTGATTCATATAATCCATATTTTCCTTCCATATCATATTTTTTTAATAATTCTATATTTTCTATTACTTTTTTTGGCTCTTCTGTTATTGCAAGTATACTTCCATAACTTGATATAACCATCTCATCTGCAAGTCCTCTTTTTAGTCCTAACCATGGAATTCCAAAAGCTTTATATTGGTAATTTCCTTGTAAATCTTTTAGGTTAAATGCCGCTTCTGAAATTCCCCATGGTAATTGTAATTTTTTTGCATATTCTAATTGACTCATTATCATAAATTTACAAGATTCATTTAATAGACTTCCTTTATAACTTGGAATATTTATGTTTGGCATTAAATATTCAAAAGATGTTCCTGACCATGAAATTAATCCTTTATGTTTTCCTAGAATTGTTAATGTTCTACTTAATGCATTCCAATGTTTTACTGGTACATCTTTTTTGGCAATTGCAATTAAACTTGCTTGTCTCGCTTCTGATGCTAGTAAATCATAGTAAGAGTCTGTTAATTTATTTTCTTCTACATTAAATCCTATTGAAAAGATTTGATGTTCTTTACTGTATAGAATTGAAAAATCAGTATTTTGTATTATATAATCTATCAGCTTTATTTTTGATAGTATATTTTCTTTATTTATGTCTTCTTTTTCTAGTATTTCTATATAAAATGATTTTACTGTATATAGATATCCTATAAAATTCCCACTGTCTACTGTTGAAATGTATCTTGGATGTAAAGGTTCTTTTGTTTTTATCTCATACCAGTTATATAAATGACCATTCCATTTTGGTAATTCACTTATTGTATCTAATATATTTGATAAATATTCTAATGCTTCTTTTAATTCGATTTGTTTTAAATCATATGCAGAAATTACTGCAAGTAATGATAGTCCTATGTTTGTTGAAGATGTTCTATTAACTATTCTTGAAACTCTGTCTTCTTGATAATTATCTGGTATTAGATAATTATTTTCTTTTGTTAAATATTCTTTAAAATATTGCCAAGTTTTTATTGCTATTTGTTTTATTTCTTCTTTTTCATTTGGTTTTAATTCTTCTAAAATATCTTTTTCTTTTTCTTTTTTACTTATCTTCCACATTATCATCGGTGTTATTATCCATAATATTCCTAAAATTCCATATACTATATTTTTTTCTACTATTGATAAATAAATTATTAATAATCCAAATATTAAATTAATTCCCATTTGTGTGTAATATGAATAGATATCTGTTTTTGCCTGTTTTTCCGCTTCTTCTGATGTAGTCCATTCTAATAGATGTTTTTTGCTTACAGTTTTTCTATATATTGTTTTTACTATTGCTTTTAATGATATATATGCTTTATATGGTAAACAGCCTAATGTTAGTATTGCTCTTATTAGACATCCTTTTATCCCTGAAATTTTTGGTGTAAATGTTTTTTGCTTTGTTTCTCCTTCCTTTTTGAATATTAATGCATTTAATAGTTCTAGTATAAATGGAATTATACTTATTAAAATTAATCCTATAAATATTCCATATTCTTTTAAATTAAGTATTTTATTTATTATTAGTATCATTATTATGCCTGTCATTATTGTTATTTCTATAAGACTTCTTCGTAAATTATCTAATATTTTGAATTTTGATAATTTATTTAGTTTTTTACTTGATAACCATTTTGTTATTTGCCAATCTCCTCTTATCCATCTAAATAATCTATTCATAAAACTATTATATTTACATGGATATCCATCCATTAGCATTATATCTGATACTAAACCACATCTTAAATAACAACCTTCTAATAAATCATGACTTAATACAGTATTTTCTGGAATTTCTTTACTTAATACTTTTGAAAATACTTTTACATCATATATTCCTTTACCTGTGAATATTCCTTCTTTAAAATTATCTTGATATGTGTCTGAAATCGCATTTGTATAATTATCTATTCCTCCTGCTCCTGCAAATATTTTAGTAAATAAATTTTTATTACTTATATCTAGATTTACTCCTATTCTTGGTTGCATTATTCCATATCCTTCTACTACAACATTTTTTTCTTTATCTATTTTGGGAGTATTTAATATATGTGCCATTGCTCCTACTAGTTTACTTGCAGAGTTTAAAATAAGTTCTGTATCTGCATCTAATGTTATTACATATTTTATTTGTGGTAACTTTTCTTTAGATTCTTCTATTGTATTTTCTAAAAATGGGTTTTCTATATTTTTTAGTATATATTCATTGAATTGATTTATCATTCCTCTTTTTCGTTCCCAACCCATATAGCAATCTTCTTTTTCATTCCATGTTCTTTTTCTATATATGAAGCTAAATATTGGGAATTCTTGATTTTCTTGTTTGTATTTTTCATTTAATATTTTTACTTGCTTTCTTCCCTCTTCTATTATTTCTATATCTTTCTTTTCTTCTTTTTCTTTACTTTGTGTACAATCTCCAAGTAATGTAAAATATAAGTTTGGTGATTTATTTGCTATATAATATACTTCTAATTTATGCATTAATTCCTTTACTTTTTCTTTTGAATTCAATATTGTTGGTATTATTACTATTGTACTATTTTCTTTGTCTATTCCTATTGAAAAATCTATTTTGGGAATTAGTTTAGGTTTTACTATTTTAGATAATATATATTGTGATATTTGTATTACTACTTCTGATAAAGGTATAAATAATATTATTCCAAAGATTATACTTATTGTGATTTTATTTGTTATGCTTTTTATTAAACATATTGTCAATATACTTAATAAAAGTGATATTATTGTGATTATTCCAATATATATATTTACTTTTGCTTTTTCAGTTAATTCTTTTCTTTTTCCCTCTCCTAATTTTTGATATAGCTCATCTACCCCTTTGTCTATAAGATAATATCCTATGTGCTTTTCTTTTAGATTTTCTGTTTTTTTATTTTCACATATTTCTAATATTTTTTTACCTATATATATTTCTGATATTTTATTCTTTTGTGCTATTTCTTTTATTTTATTCCTGTAATATTCCTTACTTGTGTAATCCATTTTTGTATATATATTTGCAGGATCTCTTTTTAAAATTTCTTCTACTCCATTTATTTTTTCAAAAATTTCTAAAAAATTAATTCTTTGTATTTTCTTTATACTTGTTATACTGTTTCCCATTAATACTTTTTGTATTGCTATTTCAAAATGTTCTTTTGATATTATTTCCGAAACACTTGTACCTAATTTTTCTACTGTTTCTTCTAATACATTTAGATATCCTATTCCTTTTTTCCCATATCTTTTTAAAGTATATGCCATATATTCTATGAATGGATATTTCATATCTTCTATTACTTCTTTTTTAGTTTTTGAGATTATTTCTTTATATTTTTGCTCTTTTTTTGTTTTATTTTCAACTAACCTTTCTACGATATTTTCTACTTTATATTTTTGTAATTGTGCACTTGCTATTCTTTCACATATGCTTCTAATATTTTGTATTATTGCTATTTGAAGAAATATTCCTATGTTCCATATTTCATCCATACTTAATGTCTTTTTTTCTTGATAACTTTTTAGATATTCTTCTAAATTTTCTTTTTCTATTTTGTTTTCTGTGTATGCAACTATTTCTTCTGCTAATACGTATATTCTTGCAAATCCTTTATATTCTCCTGTTTGTATTCCTACAAAGTTTTTATATTTTTTTAATGTTAATTCTTTTTGAATTTGTCTTACTGTTTCTTCTATGATATAAAAATTGTCTAATAACCATTCTCCTGCTGGATGTATTGATATTTCTAATTTCAAGTGTTCATTTAATAAATTATATACTTTTTTTATTACTTCATAGTCTTCTAATAACATTGGGATTGGATATGTTGATTTATCTGATTTTGATGTTATATTATGTGTTGATGCTATTTTTTCTAAATGTCTGTCTAGCTGTGCTTTTTCAAGCATCGTACCATTTATTTTTAATCTTTTAATTTCTTTCAAAAAATTCCACTCCTTGCTAATATGTTTTACACATATTGTTTGCAAAAAGTGGAAAATTTATACGCTTTTATTTTTTGATTTCTTTCCATTAAATTTTGTTATGAAAAATGTTAAAATTTTGATTCTATAATAAATTTGGGGCTGATAATAAAAACGTCATTTTTTTGTAAAAAATTTTTATGAATCCTTAAGTTTTTCATCGATGAAAAAGAGAACGTCACCGACGTCCTCTTCTTCTCTGTCTGCGTCTCTTTTTGTCTGCAGTAGCTTCATCAAACCAACCTGCTGCTCTAACCATCAGAACCATGCCTGTTACCATAATTAGAAATGCTATAATATTTCCGTTAAGAAACTCTGGAACAACTATTATCTCTAATCCGAACATAAATCCGATTACTAATGTTGCTAATCCTAAAAACATTTCTACTGCCCCAATTGCTACCTTCATCCTTTTTTTCCTTTCGCAAGCTTTATTGTACTTGCCCTTTCTATAAATTATATCTTTATTATACCACTTTTATATTATTTTTTCAACTTTTATGTTTTTATTTTATGTCGCTTTTGTTTTTATTTACATATAATATATAAACAAACAGTATGTTTGTTTAGAAAGGAAGTTGTTAATATGGAATATAATAGACCAGTTTGCCCTATATTAGATGTAGATGGTGTTATTTCAGGAGGTAAACAATTTGATTTAGATATTACTTTACCAGAAGATAATAGAGATGTAATATATGGAGTAGTAAAAAATTCTTTTAAGGAGCCTGTTTGTGACGCTGTTGTTAAATTAGTTGAAATTGTATGTGACTGTGGAAAAGAAGAAAGAAGACCTATAGGTCATACTTTTACAGACAAAGAAGGAGAATTTGTTTTCGGACCTCTTTGTCCTGGTAAAAAATATGCTCTTCAAATCTGGGTTAATGATACTCAAAAAATAAAAATATGTGCAAAATGTCATCATGAAGGTGAATGCTTAAGAGGTGAAAGACATGAAAAATGTGATTGCTTTTTAGAAGAAAAACGTGATGAGTATAAAGACTGTGATAAAAAACATGATAAGTGTAAAGAATACGAGAAAAAATATGATGAATATAAATGTTATGAGAAAAAGCATGATGAGTGTAAGAAATGCGAAAAAAAATATGATGAATATGATTATTGCGAGAAAAAACATGATGACTGTAAAGAATGTGAAAAAAAAGCATGATAACTGCAAGGATTTTTCTAGAAAGCCTACTTGCTAGTCAATTAAAAAAACGTGGCAATTATTTTAATTGCCATGTTTTTTTCTATAATATTTTATATTGTTTTTATGAAATTTTTTTGATTGTTAAAAGTTATTAGATTTCCTTTTATTTTACAAAATTTCTTTTAATGTTAAAAAATCTTTTATCCTTTGATACTTTTCTTTTTGTTTTACATCATTCCCATTTTTTTAGCCACTTGCTTTCCTTTTTTCATTATTTTCTTTTTTCCTTTTGTCAACATATCACTTTCGTTATACATTAATAATAGACCAGTTGTTATCATTCCACCTATTAATAGACCTTTTGCAAATTTCACAATAATCACCCTTTCTTTTTTATTGTTTATTTTCTGCATTTTTACTTTTTTTATGCATTTTATAGATGGAATATATTTCATGCACTACAATGATTAATAGAAATACTCCGAATAATTTTTTTAAGTATTTTACATCAGTATAAATTGCTATATTAGCACCTATTATTGCTCCTAGAATTCCAAATATTGCTATATAAATTCCAAGTTTTAAATTAATGTTTTTGTTTTTTAGATTCACTATTATTGCAATGATTGATGTTGGTATAAAAAAAATTAAATTTGTTGCTTGAGCTATATGTTGTTCAATTCCTAATACGATTGTTAAAAAAAATATTAGTATTGTTCCTCCACCCATTCCTGTTCCACTTACGATTCCTGAAACAATCCCTATTAAAACTTCAACCATTTTTTTCTCTGCCCTTTTCCTTTTTCTCGCTTTCAATCAGGCTTTCAGTGCATTTAAACATTTGATTAATAATCTCTTTTTTTAATTTCTCTTCTTGTATATTTTCTGCAATATCTAGAAATCTTTGAAGTTCTAATAAATATTTTTTACTATGTTCTACAGCTTCCATATTCATTTTCCTCCTATCGATTTTCGTTTGAGATATATTGTTGTATTTTTGGTTATATATATATTATTATATTTTTTTCGACATTTTTTTCTTTTTTTTTATAAAAAGTTATTTTTGTTTTATATAATTTTTATTTTTTACTTTCATATATTATTTTGCCCGTTTCCTAAAATTTTGAAACTGATATGTCTTATTTCTTTAATTTCCGCACTATCATTTTTACTGCAACATATATTAATAAAACTGTGAAAACTATTTTTAAAACTTTTTCTGAAACTTTTTTTAGTAATTTTGCACCTATATATCCACCTATAGTTCCTCCAATTGCACAAAGTATAGAAATCTTCCAATCTATAAAGTGTCCCTTATAGTAGAAAAAGCTACTTGTTATAACCATTGGCAATATGCAAAATACAGATGTCCCTCTTGCTTTTTGTGAATCCATTTTAATTAAATATAAAAAAGCTGGAACTAATATTAAACCTCCACCTGTCGAAAAAAATCCACTTACAAACCCTGAAAGCATTCCAATTAATGCGTATTTTATATTTCTTTTCATAATAAAAAACCTACTTCTTTAAATAGGTTTTCCATTTTTTCCATTTTTATTCCCTGTATCTATATCTTTAATTTGTTATTTTACTTGTTTAATTTTATTTGTATGCTTTATATGTTTGTTTTATTTGCTAATTTTATTGCTTATCCTATTTTTTAGTTCTCATCTTTAATATTTTCATCTTTTATATAATATTTAGTTCCAACCATTTTATCTGGTAAGTATTGTTGTTCCACATAATGCCCTGGAAAATCATGAGGATATAAATATCCTTCATTATATCCTAGCTCTCTCATTTTTTCTACAGGTGCATTTCTAATATGCATTGGAACTTCTCCAGTATCTTTGTTTTTTACATCTTCTAATGCGTTATTAATTGCCATATATGAAGCATTTGATTTCTTTGATGTAGCCACATAAATTGCCGCTTCTGCTAATAATATTCTAGCTTCAGGCATACCTATCATATGTACTGCCTGCATAGCACTATTTGCCACAACTAATGCATTTGGATTTGCCATTCCTACATCTTCTGATGCACATATTACTATTCTTCTTGCTAAAAACATTGGATCTTCTCCTCCATTTAAAGCTCTAGCTAAATAAAAAACTGCTGCATCTGGGTCTGAACCTCTCATTGATTTTATCATTGCACTTATATTATCATAATGAGATTCACCATTTTTATCAAATATTGCCTTTCTATCCTGAACACTATTTTTTATTATTTCATCTGTTATATGTATATACCCATCTTCTTCCATATTTGTTGTTAGTACAGCTATTTCTAATCCGTTCAATGCTGTCCTAACATCTCCATTTGCTATAACTGCAAGTTTTTTTAATGTTTCGTCTTCTATTTTTATATTATATTCTCCTAGTCCATCTTTTCTTTCTATTGCATTTTTTAAAATTTGAAAAATGTTTTCCTCTGTTAATGGTTCTAGTTTTATTACCATTGACCTTGATATTAAAGCTTTATTTACTTCAAAATATGGATTTTCTGTTGTTGCTCCTATTAATATTATTGTTCCATTTTCTACAAATGGTAATAATGCATCTTGTTGTAATTTATTGAATCTGTGAATTTCATCAATGAATAAAATGCTTTTTCCCACTGTGTTTAGCATAAAATTTTTAGTTTCTTCTATTACTCTTTTTATATCTGCTACCCCTGCTGTTACTGCATTTATTTTATAAAATTTATATTTTGTTGTTTCACTTATTACTCTTGCAAGTGATGTTTTTCCACATCCAGGTGGTCCAAATAAAATTATGCTTGATAGTCTATCTGCTTTTATGGTTCTATATAATATTTTGTCTTTTCCTAAAACATGTTCTTGTCCTACATATTCATCTAATGTTTTTGGTCTCATTCTAAATGCTAAAGGTTCATTTTGATTCATTTTTTAATCAATCCTTTCTCAAGATTTTCTTAAACTTTTTCCTTAATTATATTACCTGTGAAGTAAAGTTTTTTCTAATTATATTATCATATCCGTTTCAGGAAATACATCTGAATCTTTTGTTTTTTATATTATTATTTGTATAGTTTTTTTATATACTTAAAATTGTCAATCCTTTTTTTATCATTTCTTCTGTTGTCATTTGTTCTTTATCTGTTATTTTTTCAAATGCTTTTTCTATTTCTTTTTTATTATATCCTAATACTTGTAATGCTGCTATTGCTTCTGAAACTTTATTATCTTTTGCTATTGCTTCTTTTACTTTTGATGTCATAGCTGATTCTGTTGAATTTACACTATTAGTTAATTCTTGTATTTGCTCTTCTTTCTTTATTTTGTCCTTTAATTCCAATACAATTCTTTTTGCTGATTTTGGTCCTATTCCTGGTATTGAAGTTAATACTTTTATGTCTTCTGAAACAATTGCTAATACAAATTCTGCTGGAGTGCAAACAGCAAGCATTGCTAATGCTGTCTTTGCACCTATTCCACTTACTGATAATAGTAATTCAAACATTCTTAATTCTTCATTACTATTAAATCCAAAAATGCTTATATCATCTTCTCTAACTCTATAATATGTATGTACTTTAACTTGTTCTCCTATGTTTCCTAATTTTTCTATACTTATTGATGACATATATACTTTATATCCTAGTCCTCCTACATCAATTACTACGTAATCTGTCATTTTTTGCTCTAGTGTTCCTTTTATGTATGCTAACATTTTTCTCTTCCTTTCTTTTATATATTATATAAATATGTTTTTTTATTGTTTCTTTGCATTTATCCAGCTTACAACTTTCTTTTATATATTATATAAATATGTTGCTTCTAAATCTGCTTCATGTGTTAATAATGCTATAGGATATTTTGTATAAGCCGCTCCTATCGTATTATAAACTTCTTTTGGTTCTGTATATCCCATATGCCAACGAATTGCATATTTTTCTTCTGGTGTTAATTTTATGTATTCAGTAATCATCATTACTGATTTTTCTCCATGACCATATGGTATTGTATCTTCTATTGTATAGTATGGTACTTTTTCCCATACACCTAAAGCATTTTTGGCGTTTCTATAATCAATTTTATAGAAATTTGTTTTGCAAATATCATGTAATAATCCAATAATGATGATTGATTCTTCTTCTGTTTTTATTCCCTTTATATTATTTTCTACTTTATGTTTTAAAATTTCATATACTTTTAAACTATGTTCTGCAAGTCCTCCCTCAAAATTGCCATGGAATCTTGTACTTGCTGGTGCTGTAAAGAAATCTGATTTCTCTAAAAATTCTATTAAATTTTCTATTCCTTCTCTTTTTACTGTTCTTAATAAATTCAAAAATTCTTCTTTCATTTTATCTCTCAATCCTTCCTATTAATCCCAATTTCATCTATTCTATTTTGTTATTATATCTACTTATTTTTTAAAAGTCAACAATAAAAAGTTACCTAATTTACTTACACAGTATATCAAACAGGTTTTCGTTTGTCAATAAATCCTATAAAAAAACTATTGTCTTTTCTTGTTTTTTTCTATATAATTACACCAAATAAAAATGACAAAATATTATATAAAAATGAAAAATATATATTATTTATGATAAAAATAGGCTATAAAGTAGATGAATCGGCTAACTAATTATTTCACAAATGCTAAAAATTATATTTTGCCTATTCTATGTAAAATTTAAACTAGAAAGGATTGAATACTGATATGAAGATTTTCAAAAAAATATTACTGATTTTATTCATCATTTTATTCACTATCGCTTTAATATTTTTTATAATTGGTTACTCAACATATTCAAAAGCTTTAAAAGAAAAACCTTTAGTGACCAGAGTTCAAGAAATAACAAGTGATGAACATTTTGTAAAATTTAATGATATGTCTACAGATTACAGAAATGCTGTTATTGCTGTGGAGGACCATCGTTTTTATGACCATGGAGCAATAGATATTATTGCAATTGGTAGAGCTTTATATACAAATATAAAGAACTGGGATTTACGAGAAGGAGGCAGCACTATCACTCAACAGGTTGCTAAAAATATTGTTCTCTCTCAAGAACAAACCCTTTCAAGAAAGTTAGGAGAATTTTTTGCAGCATATGATTTAGAAAAAAATTATACAAAGAATGAGATATTTGAACTATATGTTAATACTGCATATTTTGGAAATAACTATTATGGTATTTATGAAGCAAGTTTAGGATATTATCAAAAAACTCCTGCAGAATTGAATCTAGATGAAGCTTCTATGCTTGCTGGTATACCTAATGCTCCATCTGTTTATGCTCCTAATGTTAACCCTACACTAGCCAAACAACGTCAAATTCATGTAATCAAAAAAATGCTTGAATATGGCTATATTTCTAATGAACAAGCTCTTCCTCTTATTTAATTCATATATTTTATTTTGCCCTCATATAATTTATGGGGGCATTTTTATGAAGATATTTGTAGTAAAAAAATTAACTTTATATATTTTTTTAGTTTTTCTTATTCTACTTTTTACTTTTTTGCTTTTTATTCTCTTTCCAGATAAACTTTATATTGATACTAATTCTTATATTTCTATAAATGAAGAAGATCTGCTTAAAACTTTAAATGATACTGATATTACATATCTTCAAGATGAAATTGACTCACTTTATTCTTCTGATAAAAAAATTGCATATCTTACTTTTGATGATGGTCCGACTAAAAAAGCTACTTCAAAAATTTTGAATATTTTAGCTGAAGAAGATGTTAGTGCTTCTTTTTTTGTTATAGGTGAATATGTTAATCATCATCCTGAATTAGTTAAAAGAGCTTTTGATGAAGGTCATTATATAGCTAATCATACTTATCATCACTCTAATTCTAAATTATATAAAAGTCCTACTGATTTTGTTAATGAGATTAAAAATACTGATATGGAGATTAGTAAGGCAATTGGCATTCCTAATTATTCTTCACATCTTTTTAGATTTCCTAATGGATATATGTCTTCTATTTATAAAAAAGAAAAGAAGTGGGCTACTTCTCTTCTTTCTGATATGAATTATCTATTTGTTGATTGGAACTGTTTGAACCGTGATTCTGAAAAGGTATATTCACCTGCTGATTTATTAAAAAATTTAAAATCTTCTGCTAAAGATAAAGGAAGTTTAGTTATTTTAATGCATGATACTTGTGATTTAAGTGATACTCCTTCTGCCCTTAAAGATTCTATAATTTATTTGAAATCTCAAGGTTATGAGTTTCATAATTTTTATGATTTCTTTAACCAATATTTATTAAAATAATATAATATATTTTATTTATATTATATTATTTTTCCTCCGCCTAAAACAATTCCATCTTCATCATAAAATACTACAGATTGTCCTTTAGTTATTGCTCTTTGATCTTCTTCAAATTTTACCTTTACACTATTATTATCTTCTATTATTACTTTTGCTTTTGCTTCTTTTGCTCTATATCTTATTTTAGCAAAACATTCTATTTCCTTATTTTTTGGTTCTATTATCCAGTTTATATTTTTACCCTGTAATTCTTTTTGATATAAATCTTCTTCTGTTCCAACTATTACTTGATTTTTATTTTCGTCTAATTTTATTACATATAATGGCTCTTTATATGAGATTCCTAATCCTTTTCTCTGCCCTATTGTGTAATTTATATATCCTTGATGTTCTCCTAATTTTGTTCCATCTTTTAATATTATATTTCCCTTTTTATTCTTTTGATTTGCATATGTTTTTAAAAATTCTGTATAATTTCCGTCTGGTATAAAGCATATTTCTTGGCTATCTTTTTTCTCTGCAACTGGTAAATCTATCTTTTTTGCGATTTCTCTTATTTCATCTTTACTTGTATAGTTTTGTAATGGAAAAATGATTCTTGATAATTTTTCTTTTGAGATTGTATATAGAAAATATGATTGGTCTTTCTTTTCTTCTCTTGCTTTTTTTAGTACATATTGACCATATTTTTCTGAATATTCTATTCTTGAATAATGTCCTGTTGCGACATATTTACAACCTAATTTATCTGCTTGTTCAAAAAATTCTCCAAACTTTATATATTTATTACATTCTATACATGGATTTGGGGTATTTGCGTTTTGATATTCTTTTATAAATGTATTTATTACATTACATCTAAATTTATCCTGTAAATCTATTACATGATGCTCTATTCCTAATATCTTACAAACTTTTTTTGCGTCTTCAATTGATTTTTCTGTTACTTCTTTTTCTCCTTCCCATAATTTCATGGTACATCCTATTACTTCATATCCCATTTCTTTTAATAATATTGCTGATACAGAGCTATCTACTCCTCCACTCATTCCTAATAATACTTTTTTATTCTCCATATATTTTACCTCTTTCATATTTGTTATTATATTATAAAATCCCTATTTTATCAACATTTTTTGACAATATTCTTTTTTCAGAAACATCTGGTTTGTTGATTTTCTTTATTTTTTTGTTGTATAATGTGTGTTGTTAATTTATAAGTAGGAGGTTTTTTATGGAATTTGATATGAATAAATTTAATTCTAGATTAAAAGCACTAATGAAATCACACGATATGTCAGAAAATGATTTAGCAAAAAAAATTGGAGTATCTAATGTTACAATATGTCGTTATCTAAATAAAGAACGTATACCACATGTAGATATTGTTGTAAAAATTGCAAATTATTTTCATGTTTCTATAGAGTATTTATTTGGTCTAACTAAAGATAGGACTATCGTTCTTGATAGTGGTAATGATGATGTGGAGTTACATGCATGTGTTAAGTCTTTATTTTCTTTGAGACCTAATTATCATTTTACTGAATCTCAAATGGCTTTGATTAAAAGAATTCTACTTGCTAATAAGGATTTTATATTGTCTACTTACTAGCGAACATTGGGGAGACGCCCTTTTGCTTGGAAGCGAACATTAGGGACACTCCATTTTGTTTGGATAGAAAAAGATTAAAATTTCTTTTTATCCGAACAAAATGGAGTGTCCCCAATGTTCGCCTAAATTATTTTTCTAAATCTAATTTTATATGCACATCTTTTAACTGTTCCTCTGTAACAGTTGAAGGTGCTCTCATCAATAAATCTCTAGCTCTTTTATTTTTTGGAAATGCTATTACTTCTCTAATATTTTGAGAATTTTCTATTAACATTACCATTCTATCAACTCCAGGTGCAGCTCCTGCATGTGGTGGTGTTCCATATTGGAATGCATTATATAATGCTCCGAATCTGCTTTTTACATCTTCTTCTGTATACCCTGCTATTTCAAAAGCTTTTACCATTATTTCTGGACTGTGGTTTCTAACAGCACCTGAAGCCATTTCATATCCATTACATACTAAATCAAATTGATATGCTAATATATCTAAAGGGTCTTGTGTTTCTAGTGCTTCTATTCCACCTTGTGGCATTGAGAATGGATTGTGGTTAAAGTCTATTGTTCCTTCGTCTGATAATTCATACATTGGAAAATCTACAATGAAGCAGAAACGAAATACGTCTTTTTCTAGTAAATCATAACGTTTTCCTAACTCTATTCTTACTAGTCCTGCTATTTTTTGTGCTTTTTTAAACTCATCTGCTATAAAGAATAGTGCAGAATTTTCTTTTACTCCATATTCAGCTTTTAGTTTTTCTTTCATTTCTTCTGTTATAAATTTTGCAATTCCGCCTTGTATTGTTCCATCTTTTTCAAATTTAGTCCATGCTAATCCTTTTGCTTCACATTCTTGTACTGCAAAATCTGTCATTTTGTCAAAGAATTTTCTTCCTTCTTCTGCTCCATCTGGAACTGCTATCATTTTTATTGTTTTATTTTCAAATGCTTTAAATTCAGAATTTTCAAATATTTTTGTTACATCTTGAATTATTAATGGATTTCTTAAATCTGGTTTGTCTATTCCGTATTTCTCCATAGCTTCTCTATATGGTATTCTTATAAATGGTCCTTTATCTGCTTTCCAAGTTGAGAATTTTTCAAATGTATCTGGTATTACACCTTCTATTACTTTAAATACATCTTCTTGAGTTGCAAAGCTCATTTCAAAATCTAATTGATAAAATTCTCCTGGTGCTCTATCTGCTCTTGGGTCTTCATCACGAAAGCATGGTGCTATTTGATAATATTTGTTAAATCCTCCAACCATTAATAATTGTTTGAATTGTTGTGGTGCTTGTGGTAATGCATAAAATTCTCCTGGATTTAGTCTACTTGGTACTAAATAGTCTCTTGCTCCTTCCGGTGATGAATTTGCAAGTATTGGTGTTTGTACTTCTGTAAAACCTAATTCATCCATTTTATCTCTTAATGTTTTTAATATTTTTGAACGTAATAATATATTATTATGTAATTTTTCATTTCTTAAATCTAAAAATCTATATTCTAATCTTAAATCTTCTCTTACTTCTTGTGTTGTATTAATTTCAAATGGTAATACATTTTTACATTTTCCTAATACTTCTATTTTATTTGCTACTACTTCTATTTCACCTGTAGCCATATTTGGATTTTTATTTGTTCTTTCAACTATTTTTCCTGATATTGATATACAACTTTCTGTTGTTAGCTCTTTTGCTTTTTCTTGAAGTTCTTCATCATTTAGTACGATTTGTGTAATTCCAAATTCGTCTCTTAAATCTATGAATATCATTCCTCCAAGATTTCTTATTTTTTGAATCCATCCTGCTAATTCAACTTCATTTCCTACGTCTCCGATTCTTAATTCTCCACATGTTTTTGTTCTATACATATTTATTCCCCCTATTTGTCTGATTCGCTTTCTGTAACTTTTTTTGAATTTAATTGTTACTATGTTATCACAAATTCCTTGTGTTTTCAAGGCTTTTTTGTTTTTATCTTTAATATTTATCAATTCATCTTTAATTAATTATCATTTTATTTCTGATTAATTTAATCATAAAATCTAACCTATTCTATCTGATTTTATATAAATTATGAATTGAAATTATTTGTAATTTAGTATAATTTTATTTTAGTATTAACTATTAATATGAATAGAATTTGAAAATTTAATCTTAATTTAAGTAAATTTATCATATCAATTGCAGTTTTTATTTTTTTATGCTATTATATTTTTAGATAGGAGTTGAACATATGAATAATTTTGTTTTTGATTTTTATGATCCTACTAGTTTAAAGGCTTATAACCTTGATAAAACTATGCAGTATCAATTAAATATATTAGGCAGTTTAGATGTTTTTACAAGAAAACATTGTGAAAATGTTGCCAACCTTACTTGTCGTATTTGCGAAAAATTACATTGCCAAAAAGGGTTTATTGAATATTGTACTATTTGTGCATATTTACATGATATAGGAAAGCAGTTCATTCCACAAGAAATATTACAAAAACCTGGTAAATTAACTGATGAAGAGTTTGAAATTATGAAAACTCATACAACTATTGGTTATAAAATTTGTATGGATGACCCTAAATTAAGACCTTATGCAGCAGGTCCTATTTATCACCATGAAGCTTTAAATGGTTCTGGATATCCTAAAGGATTAACAAAAAAGGAGATACCTTACGAAGGTCAAATCATCCGTGTGGCTGATGAATATGATGCAATTGTTAGTAAGAGACAATATAAATCACATGTTGGTATTACTGACACTTTAAAAATTATAATAGATAATACTAAACCTCTTCAAAGTGTTGAACGTTCTGATGCTTTGAATGTTATGACTGAAAATGCTAAAATGGGAAAAGATAATCCTATTATTGTTAAAGCTTTGATGTCTGTTATTATAGAAGATATAGAATATGAAATTTATTGTACTTCTAACTATGTTGATAATTTAAAGAAAAATATTAAACGTTTAAAAACTGCTCAAAGTTATTATGATAAAATGCAAAAAGCTAAATCAGAGAAAAAGAAAAATTATAATTTAGAAGGTGTTAAATTGTATTTAGATACAAATGAAACAGTTGAAAATTTTCAAGGTATTTTAGAAGAATATGAAAAAGCTTATGTTAATAGAAAGAAAAATATTGACCATTTATATGATGAAATTAAAGCAATTAAGAAGATGAAGGTATTTTAGAATAGTTGTTTATAAAATCTATGTAGAATCTTTAATAATATAAAAATAGAAGAGAATATTTTCTCATTTAGATGTGGAAATATTTCTCTTTTATTTTTATAAAAATTCTATTATTTTTTCTCTTTTTACATATGCACTAAAGGTAATCTTAACTTTTGTAAAAATACTATTTTTTAGCTTTATATCTATATAAATTTAAAATTTTATAATCCAAAACTTACTCCTAAAGCATCATTTATTTGTTTCATCACATTTTCATCTTCTATATGGCCTATTTTTTCTTTTAATCTGCTTTTATCTATTGTTCTTATTTGTTCTGTTAATATAACAGAATCATTCTTTAGCCCTCCCTCATTTGATTGAATTTCTATATGTGTTGGTAATTTATTTTTTGTCGTTTGTGATGTTATTGCTGCTGCTATTACAGTTGGACTATATTTGTTTCCTAAATCATTTTGTATTATTAGTACTGGTCTTATTCCTCCTTGTTCTGAACCAACTACTGGACTTAAATCTGCATAGAACATATCTCCTCTTTTTATTACCATTTTCTTCACTCCTAATATTGGTAAATTGTCAAGTTTTCTTTTTGTAATATTAGTTTTGTAAAGAATTAGCTTATTTTATTTTTTATTTTTGCTAATTTATCTTTACCTTATTATATGATATGTATATTATTTCTTTTTTGTTAGTCCCATATATTATCATTTTAATCGGTTTTATATTTTTTTTGTCGATATATAATTCTTTTTCTTTTATGTGTGAATTATTTTTATCTACTTCTACTTTTAATATTATTTCATTTTCATTTTCTTTTACTTCTTTTTTTTCATTATTAGCATATTCAGATATAAAGGTTGATAAATCTAGATTATTTTCTGCTATTTCTGGATATTCTTCTATTATTTTAGTTAAATTTAATTTTGTATTTTTCAATGTTATTTTTTCTTTTTCTCTTATGATTTCTGTTCCTTCTATATTTTTTGGTTCTATTACTGTCTGGCTACTAAAGTCTGGATTTTTATATTTTTGATTAATTTTATATGTGTTTTGATTTTTATTACTTGTTATGGTTGCTTCTATTTCTACTTCATATGAACTAATATTCAAAATTTTATTTATAATTTCTTGACTAGTTATATTATTTCCATTTTCTGATTTTTTAGCCATGTTTTTTATAAAAATTATAGATATAATTGTTAATAATATTATAGCTAATATGATTATTAATTTTTTATTTTTCAAAACGAATTCCTCCTTGCTTTCTAGATTTTATTCGTTTTTTCTTTAAATATGATTTGTAATATAAAAATCATATTTTTATTTTAGTCATATTCTTATCTTATATAAAAAAATTGAATTAGATATTTTTGATAAATTTCTAACTCAATTTTTCACATTTACAATATTAAATTCAATATTACTTTTAAAATTACTTTCAGCTTAAATCTTTCTATTTTTAGTATACTTATTCTATAAAAATCTTCAATTTATATATTATTCTGGATGCTATTTTAGGCTTTCAAAATATTCTCGGACTGTATCTAATAATTCTTGTTTTTCTTCAATGTGATTGATTTTGTCTCTGAATTCACTTGAATTTTTTAGATTTTTTGTATACCATGAAATTGGTTTTCTTAATTCCCTTATTGCTACAATTTCTTTTTTTGTTTCTAGTTCATATCTTATATGTTTTTCCATTACTTCTTGTTTTTCTTTTATAGATATTTCTGGTAATTTTTCTCCAGTTTCTAGGTAATACTTTATTTTATTAAATATCCATGGATTTCCAAAGCTTCCTCTTCCTATCATAATTGCATCTACACCTGTTTTTTCAAACATATTTCTTGCACTTTCTTCATCTATAATGTCTCCATTTCCTATTACAGGTATTTTTACTGATTCTTTTACTTTTTTTATAATATCTAAATTTGCTTTTCCTGAATAATATTCTGTTCTCGTTCTACCATGTACTGTTATTGCTGATATTCCTGCATTTTCTGCCATTTGTGCAAATTCTATTGCTACTATATTTTCTTTATCCCATCCTGTTCTTATTTTTAATGTTACAGGTTTATCTGTATTTTTTATTACTGCTTTTATTACTTTTTCTGCTTTATTGATATCTAGTAATAATTTACTTCCATCACCATTTTTTACAACTTTTGGTGCTGGACAACCCATGTTTATATCTATAATGTCTGCCATGTCTGAAATTTTATTTGTCGCATACCCCATTGCTTCTTCATCACTGCCAAAAATTTGGAATGCAATTGGTCTTTTTTCTCCTTCTGTTTTCATTAAAAGTTTTGTTTTTTCGTCATTATAAAATATTGCTTTACTGCTCAACATTTCTGTATATGTTAATCCTGCACCATATTCTTTGCAAATCCTTCTATATGCTAAATCTGTTATTCCTGCCATTGGTGCTAAAAATATATTATTTTCTATTTCTAAATTTCCAATTTTTATTTTTTTTAAGTACATATCATCCTCTTTTTTGTCTTTATTTTAATATATATTTATTTTTACTTTTTTATGTTTTTCTATATTTTAATATCTTCTTTTCTTATTTATAATTTAATTTCATGTTTCTTTTTTATTTTACAAAAATAGTTTTTTGCCTTTTTCCACTAATATTTAGTAATATTCCTACTAATATAAAGTTTGTTATCATTGAACTTCCGTCCATAACTTATAAATGGTAGAGGTACACCTGTTATTGGTAATAATCCCATTACCATTCCTATATTTTCTAGCACATGGAATATAAATATTCCTGCTATTCCTGAAGCTATTAGTGAACCTATATCATCTTTTGCGGTTTTTGCTACATATATTATTTTGGTTATAAAATATACATAGAGTATTATTATTAAACCTGCTACGATAAATCCTAGTTCTTCTCCTATTACAGAATATATAAAGTCTGTAGTTTTTGGATACAAGAATCCTAATTGTGTCTGATTTCCCTTTAAAAGTCCCATTCCTGTTAATCCACCTGCACCTATTGCAAGTTTTGATTGAAGAATATTATATCCAGCTCCTCTAGGGTCTGATTCTGGATTTAGAAATATATCAATTCTTTGTTTTGCGTGTTCTGGTAGTATAAAATTATATACAAGTGGTACTGCTATAACTACTAATATTAGTGAGCCTATTATATATTTTTTATCTATTCCCGCTGTAAATAGCATAACTAAAAATCCTACTATATATGCCATTGCAGTTCCATAATCAGGTTCTTTTATTATTAGTAATACAGGTACTGCTAGTACTAACAGTATTAATAATAGTCTTGTTGGCCTGTTGATTTCACTTTTATTTCTTGCTTGTATTTTTGATATTACATATGCTAAAAATAATATTACAAAAATTTTGGCGAATTCTCCTGGTTGGAATGAAAACATCCCAATATTAAACCAGCTACTTGCTCCATTTATTGGTTCTGTGAATAATACTCCTATCAGTAAAATTATAAATAATCCATAGAAAAATGGCGATATTTTTGTTAATACTTCATAGTCTATGCACATAACAACTATCATTGCTACTATGCTTACTACAATCCATATTATTTGTTTTTTAAATTCATCAAATTCTGTTTCTTGAGTTGCTGAAAATAATGCAATTAATCCTATTATGGATAGAATTACCGCTACAATTGGTAATCCCCATTCCATATTTTTTAATTCTCTTTTTCTCAATGGCCTCCCTCTTTTTCTTTATGAATTTTATTTTTTCTTTTGATTTATTGTTTTATCTCTTTTTCTTCTTTAATCTTTTCTGTTTTTTCAATTCTACTTGCTTCGTTTTCTCTATGTCTTTCTTCTCTATTATCTTCTTTATTTTTTTTGTCTTTATTTTCACCTTCTTGACTTTCTTTATTTGGCTTTCTATCCGTTTTTTCATCTTTTGATTTTATATTATTTTCTTTATGACTTTGTATTTGCTTTTTTTCTTCATGATGTTTTTGCTCTCTATTCTTTTCATCTTGATTTTGCGTTTGACTTTTATCTTGCTGATTTTTATTTTTTTCTTTTTCATCTTTGTTTTCGTTTGAATTGTTTTCTTCTTTTTCTACTTTTCTTGCTTCATTTTTTATATTTAAGATGGGAATGTTTGCATATAGTGCTGGTGCTCCATTTGTTCCGTCATCTTTTTTTTCATTTGTTAATCTAACATCTATTGCTTCTTCATCAACCTCTATATATTTCTTTATTACTTCTATTATCTCTTGCTTCATTAACTCTAAAAAGTCAGCTGATACATTTGCTCTATCTTGCATTAATACTAGATGTAATCTTTCTTTTGCGGCTTCTTTTGAATTTGATGCTTCTTTTTTTTCTTCTTTTTTTCCTATATTTTTAAAGAATTTTATTATGCTTTCAAACATTCTTATTTTCCCTCCATGATTGCTTTTTATGATCTTTTGAATAATCTTTTTAATTTAGCAAAAAAGCCTTTTTCTCTTCCAGGGATTGTTACTTCTATTTTTTCTCCTAGAACTCTTTTTGCTATTTCCATATATGCTTTTCCTGATGGTGCTTTTTTATTTTGGATTACTGGTTCTCCTTTATTTGTTTGTGTTATTATGTATTCGTCATCTGGTACTACTCCTATTAAGTCAATTGATAATAAATCCACTATATCTTCAACATCCATCATTTCTCCTTTTCTTACCATGTTAGGTCTTATTCTGTTTATTACTAATTCTGGATTTTTTATTTCTGAAGATTCTAGTAGCCCTATAATTCTATCTGCGTCTCTTATTGCTGATATCTCTGCTGTTGTTACTACGATTGCACGATTTGCTCCTGCAATTGCATTTTTAAATCCTTGTTCTATTCCTGCTGGGCAATCTATTAATATGTAATCAAATTCTTGCTTTAGTTTATCTACTAATTCTCTCATTTGTTCTTCATTTACTGCACTTTTATCTCTTGTTTGAGCTGCTGGTAGTAGGTATAAATCTTTAAATCTTTTATCTTTTATTAATGCTTGTCTTAATTTACATTTTTCTTCTACAACATCTACTATGTCATATACTATTCTATTTTCTAGTCCCATAACAACATCTAAATTTCTTAATCCTATATCTGTGTCAACTAATGCTACTTTTTTTCCTTCTACTGCTAAACTTGCTCCTAAATTTGCTGTTGTTGTTGTTTTTCCTACTCCACCTTTTCCTGATGTTATAACGATTACTTCTCCCATAATTTTCCTCCTTAGGATTTTAAAAACACTATTTTAAATCGTATATATAATATAATGAAATTGCTGAAAAGTCAATTGTTTGACATAAAAAAATTTATTTTTTGGTCAATTGGGGACGGGTACGGATTGACCATTTTCTTAACTAAAAAAATCAACTCTTTGTTATGAGCTGATTTTTTAGATTTATTCTTTCATCTAATTTTTGTAAAATGTATTATTTAATTAATAATAATTTGTCGTTATGCATTTCATTATAATATTTCTGGTTTTGATTTATTATTATATATTGCTTTCTTTATTTATGTTATTTTTATATTTCTTATACTACTTTACATATAATGTTATTCTAAAACCTAAATTTCCTATCTTTGTTTCTGGTGTAGCTTTACTATCATTATACGTTGTTTCCCTGCTAGATGGTGGTGCTTTTGTTAATGCTGATCTTCCTCTATTTATTCTGACATCATCTTCATACGCCTCCATAGTCCACTCTGCTACATTTCCTGATAAATCATATATATTTTTTATTCTATACTTATCACTATTACCCGTTTTTAATATTGTCCCTGTATGATTTCCTCTATCTTCTAAAGCCGCTGCTACAAATGATGTTTCTGTATCACAACTTTGCGTTTTATATGCTGGGTCTATCCATGACATTATTGCATCCCATTGTGTTCCATAGATTAATGTACTTGTAACACTTTCATTATATCCATTTTTCTCTGCAAATTTTTTAGATAACTCTACCGCTCCTCCGTTCTCATTAGACATTGATTTACTGTTTGACCATCCTATATAATTATATACATTTTTTCCTTTTGCAATTTTAACTTCATCTGTAATTCCAGAACCTGATGTCCTAGTTGCATCTGTTCCTGCTTCATATCTTCCTACATAAAATCCTTTATTTTTTGATACACTATCATACATTGCTTTATATTCATCTGATTCTGTTGCATATCCATTTTCATATGGCTCTGTACTCAATTCTAATCTATTTTGCAATGTTCCTGTTCCATACCCTTCATATGTTTTAAAATCACTTATATCATCAACAGGCACCCATACAAATTGATTTCCTTTTTCATCTTGAATTACTAGTCCATTTCTAACTTGATTTATTCCATTTGTTAAACCTACTTGGAAACCTGCTGGTATATATGCTGTGTCACCATTTACATCTGTATAGCTTGTTGTCTCTGTATATGTTTGTGAGAATTTTTCCTCTTCTATTGGAAGATATAATACTATTCTAAATCCCATGTCATAATTTGCTGTTTTTAGTGTATTATTTGATTCAATATCTGTTCCTACTAATGATGCTGATGAACCTACATATTGAATATTTCCTTCTGTTGGTTCATATGTTGTAAATTCTGCTAAATTTCCTGCGATGTCATATATATTTTTTATCATATTTTGGTTTGATGCTCCTGATGTTAATACATTTACTTGATTTGCTTGTTTTGTTCCTGTTTTTGATGTGTAATTTTTACTTGATGTATTAAATACCATTGCATTGCTTGAATCTATTGAAAAACTACTATCTTTTGTATTTCCCCATGTTTTATAGTCTAAATCATCTTTTTTGTTTATAAATCTTAATATTTGTTCATATGCTGATTTACTCATTAATCTTCCTGTTACATTTCCTCCTGTATACATTGTTTCTGCTTGTTTCATTGCTGATTTTACTGTTATATAATTGAATGGTTTTGCATCTTTTTGACTTACTATACTTCCTCCTTGCCATCCTATCCATTCTTCATTTGGAACTTGATCATTATTTAATCCTGTTGTATTTAATCCTGTTGCACCGTCTATTCCTGCTTCAAATCTACTTACATAGAAACCTCTATTTGCATTTGCACTTTCTACAAATTCTTTTTCATCTGTTGCAATTGTTTTTCCATCTTCTTGTAATACTGTGTCTTCTACAGGTATCCATACATATTGATTTCCTTTTTTGGAGTTTTCCATGTCATCTCCTCTTATGTCTGAAATTACTAGTCCTGTTTCTTTTGTCCCACCCACATAATAGAAATTATTTGGTATTTTTACTCCTTCTACATATCTTAAGTCTATATCTGTGTTGTCTGGTTCTCTATATGTTGTGTAATATGTTAGCATCATTCCATTATCTTCTACATTTACGCCATCTACATAGAAGATGTTATGTGTTATCTTGTGGATTATATAAATATCTGTATATTGATTTGCTGTTTCTGTATTTGTGTCTTTTACTTTTTCATAATCTTCTCCAAAATTCAATGTCAATCCATCTAATGCTTGTAAATCTATTACATAGAATTGATCCATATTTTCTTTTTCTTTAGTATTTAATACTCCTTCTATGTCTATTGTGTTGGTATATTGTATGTTTGCGGGTATTTCTCCATATTCACTGTAAAATTCTGAAACTTTATCTTTTAGGTTTTCTATATCGTTTGATAAGTTTCTATAATTTTCTATATATATTGTGTCTTTTGCGTTATATACTAACATACCAGTAAGTAAAACTAAAATTATTACTGCTATTGTAAGTGCTATTAATGTGATACCTTTTTGTGATTTTACATTTATTTTCATCTTTTGAATCTCCTTTCACGCTATGCATTGTTATGCACTTTTCTTTAGTATTAGTTTACTATTAATTAATTTTTATTTCAATAGTTTCTATGTAAAATTTCTTATCTTCTGATAAATTTTTTCTTGCCTTTTATTTTTTATTATTTCATTTATCATTATTATCCATATGTATGCTATTATTAATACTATTGCTATATTATGTATTTTTAGTATTGCAATACTTCCAATACTTGTAATTATCATTGTTGTTATCATTGATATATCATTTATGTATCTTCTGGCTTTATTTCTCCCGAAGAATATTTCTAATATTCCTTTTAATATTCTTCCTCCATCTAATGGACATATCGGTAGTAAATTAAATATTATTAGTAATATGTTTGAATATATTATCATTTCCGCATTTTCTATTTTTAAAATTATTGTTATTAATATTATTATTAAATTTGTTATTGGTCCAGCTAATGCTACTATTATTTTTTTTAATGTGAACTTGTTTCCTTTTTTTATTTTTTGATTTATTTCTTCTAGATTTACTTTGAATGATATTGCAAGTCCCATTGGTATCAATTCTATTTTTTCTGGTTTCATTTTTAATAGTATTCCAACTAACATATGTCCTAATTCATGAATTATGGCAAATATTATCATTGTGACATATATTTCAATTTGTCTTGTGAAGTAAAATATAATTAAAAGTAAAAAAATTTTTAAATCAATTCTTATTCTCATACTTTTTATCCTTTTATTAAATTTATTGTAATTCTAATATTTTTTCTGGGTCGATTGTTCTTTCCTGATATCTTATTTCAAAATGCAGGTGTGGTCCTGTTGAATTTCCTGTAGAACCTACCTCTGCTATTTCTTGGCCTTGTGTTATTTTATCTCCTTGTTTTACATATAAATTATTACAATGTGCATATATTACGCTTACTTCCCCTATTTGAATTTTTAAATGTTTTCCATAATCTCCTTCTTCTGAAGATAATACAACCTCTCCATCAGTTGCAGATATAATTTTAGTTCCTGTATTTGCTGCAATATCTGTTCCTGTATGATTTTTAGGAACTGTTGTTGTACTTGGGTCTCTTAATCCGTATTTTGACGTTATTGTTCCTTGTACTGGCTTTATGAAACTTGCTGTTTTTTTTATATTTTCTATATCTTGCTCTTCTTGAGTCACTTCTGTCTGATTTTCATAGTTTGAATTAGTTACTTCTTGACTTCCGCTATTTTCTTCTGTATCTCCTTGATTTTCTACTTCTATATTTTCTTCACTATTTTCAGCTCCTCCAATTGCTTGTTCATTTGGATTAGTATTTTCTTGATTTTCCTTATTTTCAGTGTTCTCCTCATTTTCTGTATTTTTTTCTGGGTTTATTAATGTTATCCATTCTGTAATTTTATTTTTTGTATTTTGATATAATTCATTAAAGTTTGTGTCATATGTTAAGATTTCTTTTACTTTCTGTATGAAATCTTGTGAGAATATGTATTCACTATTTTGGATTGTATATATACTTAAATATATTAATATACATATTATTATTTGTATTATCATTTTTTTTAATAGTTTTATATCTTTTTTTGAATTATTGTTTATTGATACAGTGGTTTGTGGTCTTATTTCTCCTTCTCTTCTTCTTGCATAGATTTCTTCTGCTCGTCTTATTTTTTCTTCCATAGTTCTTTCCATAATAAAAACACCTCTTCCTTCGTTTCTTTATAAACTATATGAAAGAGATGTTTTTTTATTCCTATTAAATTTATGCAATTATAAGTAGTATCATTTCTAATACTGCTATAATTGATGTTCCTATTGTGAATTTTTTTATTTTTTTATATTTTTGTTTTAAATTTTTATTTTCTTTTTCTATTTTCTTTTTTTGCTCTATTCTATCTATATATTGATTTATTATCATTTCGGCTTCTTTAGCTAAATAGTTTTTTCCTTTTTCTTTCTGTTTTTCATTTTTGTTTGGTTCGTTTTTATCTATTTTTTCTAGGCTTTTTATTTTACTTCCAGTTTTTAATACGACAATGGCCTCTTCTATAAGATTTGATGGTAAATTTTTTAAGATAATTGTATTTTTTAAATTACTTGTTTCCATGTTTTCCTCCTTTTATTATGTATTTATCTATAGTTTTTCCATAATTTTCTTTGTTATACATTTTATTTTCTTTTTTTGCTTGGAGTTATTATTATATTTATGGAATCGTCATACGTATATTTTTTTATGATATCTTGAGAAAAACTTGCTAATTCATTTGGTATTATTATTGTTTTGTAATTTTGATTTTTTATTTCTTCTATCTTTTGGTCTATCTCTTCTGGTTCAGCTATCTCAAATATTGGGAAACCTAGATTTCTAGCTATTGTATAGCTTTCATCATCTTTTTTATATTTTATAAATGATATTTTCATATTAATTCATTCCTTACATATGGATTTTGATTTTTTACTTATAACTACTTTTATTTATATTTTTTATTGCTTATCTATTAGTTATTTTTTACTTTCTCCCTATATTTATTCATTTTTTTATTTAATTTTTGCTTTTTATTTTAATCACATTACATTTTATTCTTTTTTATTTTTGCTTTTTTCTTTCATACTTGTTTCAAACTCTTCCCATGATTTGCTAAATTTATGGTTAGCAAATACTTCTTTTAATCCTGTTATTTGTTTTAATCTGATTATTTCATCAAGTTCCATACCTAAATGTTTTGATATTTCTTTTTCACTCCAACCCTTTTCTGTTAGTGATAATACTATATGTGACATATCAATTATTTGGTGTGTTCCTCTTGCTCTATTATGTCTTATTGTACTTGCCATACGATTTTCTAAATCTTTGTCTATTGTTACTATTGGAATTTGTTTTAAATTGAAGTATTCTTTTGCACATCTATATCTATGGAATCCATCTACTACTATATATTTATCATTCTTTTTGTCATAGTATGTTACTATTGGTTGTGTGTATCCATCTTCTTCTATAGAATGCCTTAACAATTCCATTTCTGGTGGTGCTACTTTATTTGGGTTGTAATCATTTGCTACTACCTTGTCAATATCAACCATTTTTACACCTAATACTGGAAATTCTATCTTGCCCATTTTTTCGTTTTTACCTTCTTTCTTTTTGTTACACTAGTGCTAGTTTACTTTCTTCTTTATTTTTTTCATCTTTATTTATTTTTCTTTAAGATCTTCTTCTAAACTTTTCTCTTTTTCTTCATCAGAATCTTGTGTATAAATGGCAACAAAATTTTTAAAATTATTGCTTCTATCTACTATAAATCCACATTTTTCGTATAATTCATCATATATATTTGTTACTACACTAATTTTTATTTTAGTTTCTTTTTTTACAGCTTTTAATAGTTCTTCTAAATATTCTTCTTTTGTTGTATATATATTTTTTATAATGTCATTATGTATTGATACAAAAGCTAGTACTTTTTCATTTTTTACATATATGTACCATTCTTTTCCTGGATCATCATATATCCTGTCATTTGTTTGCTTTTCTATTATTCTAGACCCGAAAAATTTTCCCATATATTGATAAAATTTTGGACTTTTATTTGTTATTTTCTTTATCATCCTGTTGCCGCCTCCTTGTCACCTTGTTTTTCTATTATTCTTTGTAGTGTTTTGTCATCTGTTACAGTCTTTTTGTTTAATAAATTGTCCCATTTATGTATTAGTCTTTGCAACTCTTTATCATCATTTTTGGTTTGTGCAAATGACAGACGTTTTAAATAGAAATCATTTTTTTCTATTGCTCTTGCTATTCTTCTCCATGAAATTGCCTTTTTTTGGTTCTCTAATTTTGCATCTGCTGTATCTGGTATATCTTCTAGTTTTGTTCCATATTTGTTTTGATACCATATCATGAATTTTTTTATTTTTTTATAGTAATGTTTCATTAAGTCTTCGTTATATATTCCTATGCTTTCTAGTAAAAAGACGGTGTATTCTTGCCATGACATAAATTTTGGCTTGCATGATTTTATATTTCCTAATGCTGTTGTTTTACAATATATATTTCCAAAGTTTACACCATTTACTCTGTTTAGTACTTTTGACCAAGTTTCATATTCTAATGCTTTAAATTGATTTAATCCATTTTTTTGGTCATCACCGAATGGCTGGCATAGTCTTTGTTCATATATGCTTACTCCATTTTTATACATTAGTTCATATATATAATTGAATTTTAAATCTAATTGACTTACTGCTCCCCAGATATCCTCTGCTTTCCAATCATAAATTGGGTAAAAATTGTATACATCTATGTGTTTTTCCCCCATCTTTATTTTTGTGGTCCAGTTATATGATTTATAAGTTAATTTTTTATCTTGAAATGCAATTGTTCTAAATCTGTTTAAACTTTCATCTGTTCTTATTCCTACTCCACATGCTACTGTTGTATTGTATTTTTTTTGATACCAATCTGCAAATTGGATTATAAATTCTTCGAATTCTTCTCCTTTTTTAAACCATGGAAATGGGCAGTTATTTATGTTTATACTATCTTTTGGTAAATCTCTGACCCATAAATCTTTGCTTTCTTCTTCCCAACATATCCATTTTGGTTGTAATACTGATATTGCATTTCTTAAGGCCATTGGTAGGGCAATATGATAAAAATCTCTAATTTGTGGCAATTTTTTTAGTTCTTCTATATGATTTATTGTGTGGGTATATTGTGCTTCCAAATCTATATATAGTACATCAAATTTTTTGTTTAGCTTTTTTCCAACCATATTTGCTAACTGAATCATTACAGAGCTATCTTTTCCTCCACTAACACTGAAATATACATTTTCAAAATTGCTTAATATGATTTCTAAACGTTCTAGTGCTGCTTCTAATACATTTTTTTCTAGATATTTTTTTGCCATTTTTTACCCTCTTTTCTTGGTAAATTATAACATTTGAGGAATATTTTGGCAATATTTTTTTAGTTTTATTTTGAATTTTTAAAAAATCTCTTTTTTATTATTGATAAAAATTATAAATTTTCATAAAATATTATTTGGTGGTATTATGAAATTTATGAAATCAATTTAAAAATGATGTGAGTAGTAAAATTAAAATTGTAGAAAGTTCAAAGAAGCTTATAAGTGAAATTTATAAGCTTAATGATGAGAATTGATTTTGAAATTTTTGTTGTTTTTTGTGTTATTTTGCACTGCTTTTTTATAGTATTATCTTTATGACCTTTCTATTACCTTTTTTGCATATGAACATTCTGCCATGATTTTCTTATTATAGCTTTTGGCGTTTTCTATGACGCTTTCTACTAGCTTTCTTGCTATTCCTTGTCCTTGATATGAATTATTTACTTCTGTATGTACTATGTTCCAATATTCTTCTGTTTCTAGGTAATCACATTCTCCTATTATTTTGTTATCATCATATGCTATTGATTTGTTTTCATTTTTATTGAATATTATTTTTATCATTATATTTCCTCCTTGTTTTTTATTTTGGCATTTTTTTATTTTGTGTTTTTTTCTATAATTATTAGGCTACAGAATTTTAAATATTTGTGTTTAATTTTAATTTTTATTGTTCTGTCTTAAACATATTTAGGCTACGGAAGAAAAAAGTAGATTTCTTATATATCTATATATTTTTTTAA
>CALXJT010000013.1 GCA_944388695.1 uncultured Clostridia bacterium | reverse complement strand
AGAGTAAATTGAATAGTCGCTGGTAAATTTCGAAAGGAATTACGAGAGGAAAGTCCGGGCTCCATAGAGCAAAGATGCTAGATAACGTCTAGTGAGGGTGACCTTAAGGAAAGTGCAACAGAAAATAACCGCCAAGATTTGGTAAGGGTGAAAAGGCGAGGTAAGAGCTCACCACTCTTATGGTGACATGAGAGGTAGTGTAAACCCCATCTGGAGCAACACCTAATAAAGAAGATTAAGCCTGCTCGGCGCCTTCTTGAATTGCGTGGCTTGAAATATATAGTGATATATATTCTAGATAAATGGCTATTTTAAACGACAGAACCCGGCTTACAGATTTACTCTTTTTTTTATTTGTTAAAAATATAGGTTGAATGTTAAAAATTAAGGTAGAAAATTTTCAAAGTTTTCTACCTTAACTTTTGGGCTCAATGTTAATAGTTTGGCTGAATGTCAATAGTTGTGGTGGAAAACTTTGAAAGTTTTTGCCTCGACTTTTTGCGTTGAAATGAAAAGTATATAATTATTAGTTTTAGATTTGAATTTTACGATGTAAAATATAGATTTAATAAATATTAGTTATTAATTTGCTAAATTAATAGCTTCAATAAAATCATTTGGTAAATCACAATTTATCTTGATTTTTTTATTTGTTATTGGGTGTAGAAATTCTATTGAATGGCAATGTAAGGCTTGTCTATTTATTAAATCTGAACATTTACCATATAGAGTATCTCCAAGTAAGGGGTGATTTATACCACTCATATGTACCCTAATTTGATGAGTTCTTCCAGTTTCTAATTCACATTCAATCAAAGTTAAATTTTGAAAAGTTTTTATTACTTTATAATTTGTTACAGAATTTTGACCATTTTCAAAATCTATTTGACGTTCTATTATACTTCCAGGTTTTCTTGCTATAGGAAGTGATATTGTCCCTTTGCTTTTTTCGAAAGTTCCAGTACATAATGCATAATATTTTTTCTTGAATGTCTTATTTTGCATTTCTTTTATTAGACATTCCTGAATATATTCACATTTAGCAAAAACTACAATTCCAGAAGTATCTTTGTCTAAACGTGTTACAGGTCTGATTTTCTTTTTTAAATTTATAGTATCGAAATAATATTTTACTCCATTTGAAAGAGAAGTATCAAAATGTAATATTGATGGATGTATTGCAATTCCCGAAGGTTTATTTAGAATTAGTAACCATTCATCTTTATAAAGTATGTTTAAATCCATTTTTTTGGCTATTATGTTTGAATTATCTTCTGGTTCAGATAAATCAATTTTAAGTATACTGTTGATTGGGTAAGTAAGGCTGGTGTTACATTTTTTCTCATCTAAATAGATTTGACCTTCTCTAGTTAATTTATTTAATAGTCTTGTTGAAATTTTAAATCTTATTTTTATGATTTCTTTTATAGTTTTATTTTCATCTTCTTTTCCGAAGTTTATATGTTAAATACATGTAGTTTGCCTCCTTGTGAAAATATTTTAGTATATTTTTTTATTTGTGTCAATTTATAAGATGAATTGTTAAAATTAACTTTCAAAAGAAAAGCTAAATTCCAAATGTAAGGGAATATTAATTTGTAAATGATTGAAATGTTAATTTACAAATGATTGAAAAATATTGATTTAGAAAGGATTTTATGGTAAAATTATTGCATAAATTTTCTATAATAAAAAATAGTGAGGAATGATTTTAATGAGAATACGTTATAAAAAATGGGCAAGACCAGAATTAGAAGCAAGTGAATTTTATATTGATAATCCAGAAGAACTAAAAGGTGCATGGAAAGAAAAATTTAAAAATCCAAAATTACCTTTACATCTTGAACTTGGATGTGGAAAAGGGCAATTTATTTCAGAGCTTGCTTCATCAAATATGAATATTAATTATATTGCTATTGATTTAGTAGATGCAATGTTAGGGCTTGCAAAAAGAAATGTTGAGACAGTTTATGCAGAAAAGAATTTAGAACCAGAAAATATTTTACTTACAAGATTTGATATTGAAAGAATTTTACTTATTTTAGACAAAAAAGATGAAGTAGAAAGAATTTATATTAATTTTTGTAATCCATGGCCAAAAGGAAAACATAGAAAAAAGAGATTAACTCATGCTAGACAACTAGAAAAATATAAAGAATTTTTAAAAAGTGGAGGAGAAATATATTTTAAAACAGATGATGATGATTTATTTAATTCAAGTTTAATGTATTTTAAAGAGACTGGTTTTGAAATTATAAAGAAGACTTATGATTTACATAGTGAACCTATTTTTGAGAGGAATATTGAAACAGAACATGAGAAAATGTTTTCAGAACAGGGAATTAATATTAAAGCTTTGATAGCTAAATATAATTAAGAGAATTAATTTCCAGGAAAAAAGTTAAAAAGGGTTGTATTTTTTAAAAATATTGATATAATAAAAGGGTAGCGCCAAAAACTACATAAGAAAATAAGACTTAAATAATTATTTTAGAATTATATAAGTCTTTTATCAATTGTAAAAATGATTGATAAAGAGAATAAAGGAGGAATCAGTATGGTTAAGAAAGTTGCTATTTTAGCAAATGGAGGAGATGTTGCAGGTTTTAATGCAGTTATTAGAGGAATAGTAAAAACTGCAGAAAATAGTGACGTTGAATGTTATGGATTTATTGATGGATATAATGGATTACTTAAAAATGATTATGTAAGATTAAGTACTGCTGAAAATGGTAATGCAGAAGGAATTTTACCTAAAGGTGGTTCTATTATTGGTTCATCAACAAATGCAAATGTTTTTAATTATAAAGTGATAAATGAAGAAGGAGAAGTAGAATATAAGGATTTATCTGATATATGTGTAGAAAATGTAAAGAAAGATGGATTTGATTGTATATTTACATTAGGTGGTGATGGTACTCAAAAATCAGCAAGAGATTTCATGCTTAAGGGAATAAATGTTATAGGCGTACCTAAAACAATAGATAATGATGTTGCATGTACAGAAATAACTTTTGGATATAATACAGCTGTATCAGTTGCAATGGAAGCTATAGATAGACTTCATACAACAGGTGAAACACATCATAGAATTATGGTATTAGAAGTTATGGGAAGATATGCAGGATGGATTGCTTTAGAGTCAGCTATAGCTGGAGGAGCAGATGTTGCATTAATACCAGAAATACCATATGATATTGAGAGAGTTGCTGAAAAAATAAAAAATAGACAAAAAAGAGGAAAGAATTTTAGTGTTGTAGTTGTTGCAGAAGGAGCTATGCCAAAAGGTGGAAAAATTACAAAAGAAGGAGAAAGAGATAACGGAAAAGGTGTAGATAATACTAAATTAGGTGGTGTAGGACCAAAAGTTGCAAAACAATTAGAAGCTTTAACAGGTTTAGAAGCAAGAAATACAACATTAGGTTATATGCAAAGAGGTGGAACACCAACAGCTTTTGATAGAGTGCTTTCTACAAAATATGGAACTAAAGCAATGCAACTTGCTATGGAAGGAAAATTTGGTACTTTAACAGTAATTAAAAATGGAAAATTAGACTACGTTTCTTTAGAAGATGTTGTAGGAAATAATAAGAAAATAGGAGCAGTTTCTGGAAATACTGCTGAAAGTAATCAAAGAAAAGTTACAATGGATGATGATTTAGTAAAAACTGCTAGAAGTGTAGGGATTAATTTAGGAGACTAATTTATATATTTTTGTTACTATTCATTTCTGAATATATTTCGAAAGATGACGAAATATATAGAATTGAATAGTAACTTATTTTTTATAAATAAAAAACTTTAAAGGGAAATTTTAAAAGTTTAGCAATATAGAACAAAAAAATCTTTAAATATAGCCAAAAAAATCTTGAAAAGTACTTGAAAAAATTAAAAAAATATAGTAAAATAACAATGTTAAAAAACCTTTTACTTAGCTTTAAGAAAGCACCAATCTTTAGCTCAGTTTTAGGTATAAAGAATATAGGAGGTGTAAAATATGACAAAGGAAAGAAAACAAGAAATTATTTCAACATATAAAAGAGAAGAAAATGATACTGGTTCACCAGAAGTTCAAATAGCTCTTTTAACAGAAAGAATCAATGAATTAACAGAACACTTAAAAGTTCATGTAAAAGACAACCATTCAAGAAGAGGTCTTTTAAAAATGGTTGGAAAAAGAAGAAACTTATTAAACTATTTAGCTAAAAGAGATGTTCAAAGATACAGAGACATTGTTGAAAAATTAGGATTAAGAAAATAGAATAATAAGAGCCTATGCTTAAATAAATTGGCATAGGCTTTTATGGGATTTACTTTGAATAAAAATTTAGGTAAGTAGCTTGTACTATGTTTTAAAATATTAAGATATAGTAGAGGTTACAATCTAAATTTGTCAAAGTAAATAAAAAAATATTTTGGTGCAAATTTAGAAAAAAGGAGAGATTTATTTATGTTTAAAGTTTATGAAACAGAATTAGCAGGAAGAAAATTGACATTTGAAACAGGAAAAATGGCAGGACTTGCCAATGGAAGTGTATTAGTTAGATATGGAGATACATGTGTTATAGTAAATGTAACAGCTTCAAAAGAGCCAAGAGATGGAATTGACTTTTTCCCACTTTCAGTAGATTATGAAGAAAAATTATATGCAGTTGGTAAAATACCAGGTTCATATACAAAAAGAGAAGGAAAACCATCAGATAAGGCAATTTTAACATCAAGAGCAATTGATAGACCTTTAAGACCATTATTTCCAAAGGACTTTAGAAATGATGTAGTAGTTGTTGCAACAGTATTATCAGTAGAACAAGATAATTCACCTGAAATTGCTGCAATGATAGGAGCTTCAGCTGCACTTTCAATTTCAGATATACCTTTTGGAGGGCCAACAGCTGCAGTTAATGTAGGTTTAGTAGATGGAAAAATCGTTATAAATCCTACAGAAGAACAAAGAAAAATTAGTGATTTAACATTAACAGTTGCTGGAACACAAGAAAAAATAGCAATGATAGAAGCTGGTGCAAATGAAGTTCCAGATGATGTTATGTTAGAAGCAATTGAAGAAGGACATAAAGAAATCAAAAAAATCTGTGCTTTTATAGAAAAAATGAAAGAAGAAATAGGAAAACCAAAATTTGAATATAAATCTTTTGCAGTTGATGAAGATGTATATAAATTTGTTTTAGAAAATTATGAAGAAGAAATGAAAGAAGCAGTACAAGAAGTTGACAAAGAAATTAGAGATGAAAATGTATCTAAATTAACAGATAAAATTATTGCAGATTATACAGAAAAATTCGGAGAAGAATTAGCAGAAGAACATACATCAGATTTAGGAGAAGCTGTATATAAAGTAGAAAAGAAATGTGTAAGAGATATGATTTTTTACGAGCATAAAAGAGTTGATGGAAGAGCAATTGATGAGATAAGACCACTATCATGTGAAGTAGGATTATTACCACGTGTACATGGAAGTGCTTTATTCACAAGAGGTCAAACACAAGTACTTTCTGTAGCTACACTAGGAATGATGAGTGAAGAACAATCATTAGATGGAATAGATACAGAAGAAACAAAAAGATATATGCATCAATATAATTTCCCTAGCTACAGTGTTGGAGAAGCTAGACCATCAAGAGGACCAGGAAGAAGAGAAATTGGTCATGGAGCATTAGCAGAAAAAGCATTAGTTCCAGTACTTCCAAGTGAATCTGAATTCCCATATGCAATTAGAGTTGTATCAGAAGTATTATCTTCAAATGGTTCAACATCACAAGCTAGTATTTGTGGTAGTACTCTAGCATTAATGGATGCAGGAGTTCCAATCAAGAGACCAGTTGCAGGTATTTCAACAGGACTTGTTACAAATCCAGAAGATGAAAATGACTATGTAATGTTAACAGATATTCAAGGACTAGAAGATTTCTTTGGAGATATGGATTTTAAAGTAGGAGGAACAGAAAAAGGTATCACAGCTATTCAAGTTGACATTAAAGCTGACGGATTATCATATGAAATTATAAAAGAAGCATTTGAAAGAACAAGAATAGCAAGAAAACATATATTAGAAGATGTTATGCTACCAGTAATTTCAAAACCAAGAGATGAAATTTCAAAATATGCACCTAGAATTGTTACAACACAAATTAAAATAGAGAAAATCAAAGATGTAATTGGTACAGGAGGAAAAACTATCAACAAAATAATAGATGAAACAGGTGTAAAAATAGACATAGAAGAAGACGGACAAGTATTTATATATTCAAACAATCAAGAAAAAGCACAAGAGGCACTAGAAATGATTGAGGATATAGTAAGAGAAGTAGAAGTAAATGGAATCTATTATGGAGAAGTTATAAAAATAGCACCATTTGGGGCATTTATAGATTTAGGATGTGCAGGCAAAGAAGGATTACTTCATATTTCTAAAATTTCTAAAGAAAGAATCAAAAATGTAGAAGATGTTCTTCATGTTGGTGATAAAGTAACAGTTAGAGTTACAGATATTGATGAACAAGGTAGAATTAATCTAACAATGAAAGATTTAGTAGAAAATAAGGATGAAAATGAAGAATAAACGAACATTTGGCAAATTCTTGACAGAATTTTTTGAAAATTTCCCGAAAGTTTTCCGGATTTTTGGCGAATTTTTGGGACACGCCATTTTGTTCGGACATGAATTTATAAAAGTTTAGAATATATCTAATATATGATTTAGGCAAATTATTTCATGAAGTAACCTATAAAAAAATTAACTATACAAGATATAGATAATTTACTAAAAATAGTATAATATTATAACTTATAGAGAATATAGGTTCATATAAAACTATTATTAAAAATGAAGATTTGGATAAATTATTAATATCAAATGAAATTAAAATAGGTGAATAAAGGGTTTTATTTGTTGTCCATCATCCATTATGAGGAGTGCAAATAAGCGAATAATAAAGAGTTTTGAGATTATTTAATGAATAGATTTTAGATAATCGAACAAAAAAGTGTGTCCCTAATGTTCGGAAATCAAGAAAGAAATTCTAAAATGTTTTCAAAATGATTTCCGAACAAAATGGAGTGTCCCCAATGTTCGACCCTATTTGTTCGCCAGAGGAGGCAAAAATGAAAGTTTCAGAATTTAATTATGATTTACCAGAGAAATTGATTGCTCAAGTTCCAATTGAAAAAAGAGATGAATCAAGACTTATGGTTTTGGATAGAAAAATAAAAACAATTGAACATAAAAAGTTTAAGGATATAATTGATTATTTAGAACCAGGTGATTGTTTAGTTAGAAATAATACTAAAGTAATTCCTGCGAGAATCTATGGAAAGAAAGAGACAGGAGCACATGTGGAATTTTTACTTTTAAATAATATAGAAGGTGATATTTGGGAAACAATTGTAAGACCTGGGAATAAACTTCATATCGGAACAAAAGTTATTTTTGGTGATGGAATTTTAATAGCAGATATATTAGATGTAATGCCAGGTGGTACAAGAAAAGTAGAGTTTCATTATGAAGGGATTTTTAATGAGATATTAGATAAGATTGGTTTGATGCCTTTGCCACCATATATACATGAAGAATTAAAAGATAATGATAGATATCAAACTGTATATGCAAAATATGAAGGGTCAGCTGCAGCACCAACAGCAGGGTTACATTTTACACCTGAATTATTGCAAAAAATTCAGGAGAAGGGTGTGAAAATTGCAAATGTTACACTACATGTGGGAATAGGAACTTTTAGACCTGTAAAAGAAGATGAGGTGGAAAAACATCAAATGCATACAGAACATTTTTATATTAAACAGGAAGATGTGGATAAGATAAATGAAACAAAAAAATCAGGAGGAAGAGTAATAGCTGTTGGAACAACTTCTTGTAGAGTTCTAGAAACAATAGCAGATGAGAATGGATTAGTTAGAGAAACTGAAGCTGATACTGGAATTTTTATTTATCCGGGATATGAGTTTAAATGTTTAGATGGTCTGATTACTAATTTCCATTTGCCACAATCAACATTGTTGATGCTTGTTTCAGCTTTTGCTGGAAAAGACTATATTATGAAGGCTTATAATGAGGCTGTTAAAGAAAAATATAGATTTTTTAGTTTTGGCGATGCTATGTTTATTTGTTAGATATATATTAGTATTATTTTTTATAATTTAAAATATTTATGAAGGAGGAATTTAATGAAGCTAGCAGTAACATATGAATTATTACATGTAGATAAAAAAACGGGAGCAAGAAGAGGAGTAATACATACACCACATGGTGATATTCAAACACCAGTATTTATGCCTGTGGGAACACAAGCTACGGTAAAGTCAATGACACCAGAAGAATTGAAAGAGATGGTTGGTGCACAAATAATTTTATCAAATACATATCATTTGTATTTAAGACCAGGACAAGATATAGTTAAAGAAGCAGGTGGGCTTCATAAATTTATGAAATGGGATAGACCGATTTTAACTGATAGTGGAGGATTCCAAGTATTTAGTTTAGGAGATTTAAGAACAATTTCGGAAGAAGGAGTTGAATTTAAATCACATTTAGATGGAAGTAAGCATTTCTTTTCTCCAGAAAGTGTAATGAAAACTGAAGAGGATTTAGGAGCCGATATTATAATGGCTTTTGATGAATGTGTAGAATATCCAGCAACATATGAGTATACGAAACAATCTATGGAGAGAACAACAAGATGGGCAAAACGTTGTAAAGAAGCACATGTAAGAGAAGACCAAGCACTTTTTGGAATTATTCAAGGAGGTTTTTACGAAGACTTGAGAGCACAAAGTGCCAAAGATTTAATAGATTTAGATTTACCAGGTTATGCTATTGGTGGAATAAGTGTAGGAGAACCAAAAGAGGAGTTCTTAAAAATGTTATATTATACAACACCATTAATGCCTGAAAATAAACCAAGATATTTGATGGGAGTTGGAACACCTGATTATTTAATAGAAGCAGTAATTGCTGGAATTGATATGTGTGATTGTGTTTTACCAACAAGGATAGCTAGAAATGGAACAGCTATGACATGGAATGGAAAAGTTGTTGTTAGAAATGCGACATATGAAAGAGATTGGGGGCCTTTAGATCCGGAATGTGATTGTTATACTTGTAAAAATTATACAAGAGCCTATATTAGGCATTTAATTAAGACAAATGAGATTTTAGGAGTAAGATTATTGTCGATTCATAACTTAAGGTTCTTGACTAAATTGATGGAAAGAGTTAGAATAGAAATAGAGGGTGATAATTTATCAAACTTTAGAGATGAATTTTATAAAAAATATGGTTATACCAAATAATTTTGGGGGAGGTAATACAAATGAATATTATTGATGAAAGTTTTGCACAAAAACAAAAAACAAAAAAAGATAATACTAAGTTAATAACAAGGATTGTTTTAGCGATTATAATAATTGTAGTAATAGCAATCATAGGAATAGGAATAGCAATGTATTATATCCAAGAAAGTCAACTTAAAGTATATTTTAATGGTCAAGTTAGTCCAGAGATTAAGAATTTATTACAGTTTGATAGTGATGGAACAATATATGTTCCAATTAGAGATATAGCAACATATTTTGGATATGAAAGTTATAGTGGAGACTATAATGATTTGTCAGAAGACAGAAGTAAATGTTATATACAAAGTGAAGATGAAGTAGCTAGTTTTTCATTGAATTCTAATACAATATATAAATTAAAATTGAATTCTACATCTTCAACAGGTGAGAATTACGAATATTTTTACTTGAGTAAACCAATAAAAGCTACAGATGGTAAATTATATATGTCTCAAGAGGGTATTCCAAAAGCATTTAATGCGACATTTACATATAATAAAGATACAAATAGAGTATATATTTATACAATGTCATATTTAATCCAAACTTATACAAATTCAGTATTAGATTATGGATATACAGGAATTGAGGAAAATTTTGATAACTATAAAGCAGTTTTAAATAATATGCTTGTAGTAAAAAAAGATAATAAATTTGGTGTTATAAATCCAACTACAGGTGAAACAATAATAGAACCTAAATATGATGGCATAGAATATTTGGAGAATACAAATAACTTTTTAGTAAAAAGTAATAATAAAGTTGGTGTTTTATCAAATACAGGAGAATTAAAAATCCAAATTTTATATGATTCACTAGAATTAATGGATAGTGATGCAGGACTATATCTTGCAAAACGAGATGGAAAGAGTGGAATGATAGATATAGACGGAAATATAAAAATTCATATAGAATATGATCAGATTGGAATTGATGTAACACAATTTTCTAATAATGAAATTAAAAATAAATTTATATTAGTGGGTAATTTAATTCCAGTAAAGAAAGATAATTATTGGGGATTTTTTGATACAACAGGAAAACAAATAGTAGAGTTCAAATATGATAATTTAGGATATATAGCTTCTGGAAAAAGAGATGCAATGAATTTATTGGTAATACCAGACTATGAGGTAGTAATAGTTCGTAAGGATAATAAATATGGTTTAGTCGATAAATCTGGAAATGAGATTGTAAGAACAGCATTAGATGATGCATATTTAACAATAAGTGGTGGAGAAAAATATTATATGATGACATATAATGATGAGACTTTCGATATAGAAAAATATTTTGAAGAAAATTTACAATAGAAATTTATAATAAAAATATAGTAATTAAACATATTTTAAATTTATTTGAATATAAATATATATAAGAAACTTTTGGACAAGGAGAAAAAATATGTTTAATGTAACTGTATTAAAAATGAAGGATATAATAAAATATCTTGTAGGAATATTTATTACAATTTTACTTGTGATAATAACTACAAGATATTTTTCGTCTCAAAATCAAGAAAAAGATGCTAATAAAATAAATGTATTTGAAAAGATAAGTAGCTTTTTTTCAAAAGTACCAGATGAAGTGTTGACATCAAGTATATCAACAGAAATACCTGTAACTAGTTATTTTGAACAAAATTCAGAAGAAGGAGAGCAAAGTTCTCAAGAAGAAAAATCAATATATGAAAAAATCTTGGATTCTGAAATTGGGACGATGGCTAGTATAAAAGAAAATTCAAATTTATCAAAAAATGTTGAAAGTTCAGAAGTAGAAAATACAGTTCAGAATAATACAGTGCCAGAAAACGCAGAATCTACAGAATCGCGGAGAAACTATTAATGGGTGGAATAGCGAGAAGGTAGAAGAACCAGGTGTAAAAACAGAAGTAGTAACTAATAATCCATTGAAAGAAAGTTTTAATGTTCAATATGGAGCTGTAAAAATTAAAAATCAAACATCATATACATTAACAGAAGAAATGATGAATCCAGATATGACAATTGATAATAAAAATATAATTTTATTTCATACACATAGTTGTGAAAGCTATACTTCAAGTGAAAAATATTCATATACTCCAACAGGGAATTTTAGAACTACAGATTTACAATTTACTGTAACAAATGTTGGAACAGAGTTACAAAATCAATTACAAAAATATGGTTATTCAGTTACTCATGATACAAGTTACCATGATTATCCATCATATAATGGTTCATATACAAATTCTTTAAAAACTGTTCAAAATATATTACAAACTTATCCTGCAGATATCATTATTGATGTTCACAGAGATGCTATAGGAAGTAGACCAGATTATGCACCAACTGTTAAGATAGGGGAAAATGATTATGCAGCTCAACTTATGTTTGTTATAGGAACAAATGCAGGAGGGTTATATCATCCTAATTGGAATCAAAATTTGAAGTTTGCAATTAAAGTTCAGCAAGTTGCAGAAGAAATGTATCCAGGTTTATTTAAACCTATAATGCTTACAGAGTCTAGGTATAATCAGCATACGGGAAAATATGCAAGTATTATTGAGGTAGGTTCTACAGGAAATACTATGGAACAGAGTTTAACTAGTATGAAGTATTTGGCTAAAGTTTTGGATGCAGTTTTAAAGCAGTAAAATAGTTATATAGGATTTGCCATTTAACCAATTGGAGAAAGTGAGTTTTAATTAAAAAATTGAAAAATTAGTTTTATATTTATGCTAGTTAAATAAGGTTTTAGATGCTTGTTCTATACAAATAATAGGTGATTAATTATAGATAATTTCAATTAAAGTTTTGTTATAAAATTTTAAATCACAAATTATTGCATTATGGATTAAAATTATATATAATACATTGCGAGGGGAAAAAGAAAGGATGATAATAATGGAAGGATTACAATTAGATTTACAAAATACGTCTATAACAAAAAAATCAATTTTAGAATATCAAGAACAAGTAGAAAATATTCATAAAGAATTACATCGTAGAGCAAACGATGAAAAAGATTTTGTGGGATGGCTTACATTGCCAACAGATTATGATAAAAAAGAATTTGCAAGAATAAAGAAAGCAGCTAAAAAAATAAAGAAAGAATCAGATATTTTAGTAGTTATAGGAATAGGAGGTTCATATTTAGGTGGAAGAGCCGTAATAGAAGCCTTAACAAGTTCTTTTTATAATATGTTACCAGACAAAGAAAGAAAATATCCACAAATATTATATGTAGGTAATAATTTGAGTTCAAACTATATGAAAGAAATAATTGAATATATAGGAAATAGAGACTTTTCTGTAAATGTAATTTCAAAGTCAGGAACAACAACAGAACCTGCAATAGCATTTAGAATATTTAGAGAAATATTAGAAAATAAATATGGAATAGAGGAAGCTAGAAGCAGAATTTATGCTACTACAGATAAAGAAAAAGGAGCACTAAAAACACTTGCTGAAAAAGAAGGATATGAAAGTTTTGTAGTTCCAGATAATGTTGGAGGAAGATTTTCTGTATTAACAGCAGTTGGATTATTACCAATAGCAACAGCAGGAATTGATATTGATAAACTAATGCAAGGAGCAAGAAATGCTCAAGAAAGATATGATGATTCTATTTTAAAATATAATATATGTTATCAATATGCAGTTGTAAGAAATATTTTATATAAATTATATAAAAATACAGAAATTTTTGTTAATTATGAACCAAAAATGCACTATTTTACAGAGTGGCTTAAACAATTATTTGGAGAAAGTGAAGGAAAAGACCAAAAAGGAATTTTTCCTGCAGGTGTTGATTTTACTACAGATTTACATTCAATGGGACAATACATACAAGAAGGAAGAAGAAATCTTTTTGAAACAGTAATAAATATTAAGAATCCAGAAAATGATATAGAGATACAACCAGATGAGGATAATTTAGATGGATTAAATTATTTAGCGGGAAAAACTTTAAACTATGTAAATCAAAAAGCTATGGAAGGAACAATTGAGGCACATGTTGCAGGAGATGTTCCAAATATAAAAATAACTATAGATAGTTTAAGTGAAGAAACAATGGGAGAATTATTATATTTCTTTGAAAAAGCGTGTAGTATGTCTGGAATGTTATTAGGTGTAAATCCATTTAATCAACCAGGTGTAGAAGAATATAAAAAGAATATGTTCCATTTATTAAAAAAACCAGGATATGAAAAATAAAATGGTTAATTATGGTCAATTGTGGTCAATTGGGGACGGGTACAGATTGACCAATTTATTAAAATGGTGCTTGTCCCCTTAAATATATAATTTAATATTTAACATAGAAGAGGCGAAAAAAATGATATATACAGATAATTTTAAGATGGGATTAAAAGATATAGATAGAGATAATCTACTAAAAAATAGAGCAATATTAGAGTTTTTAGAGAATATAGGTTCATATCATTCAGATTTGGTAAATTATGGTGCAAATTATACAAAGGAAACAGGGTTTGCTTGGGTATTAGTTGCATGGAAGGTTAAAGTGTTAAAAAGACCTCAATATGGGACTAGCTTAAAGATTAATACTTGGGCGAAAGTTGGAACTAAAGTTGCAACATATAGAGATTTTGAAATTTATGATGATAATAATGATTTATGTGTAATAGCAACATCAAAATGGACAATGGTAGATATAAGAAAGGGAAAAATAACTAGAATAACAGATGAAATAATAGATGCATATAAGCCAGAGACTAGAAATTTGTTCGAAGAAATTGATCCAGGAAAGATAGATATACCAAATGAATATAATTATGAGATATCATATACTGTAAAGAGAAGAGATATAGATATAAATGGACATATGCATAATTTATATTATCTTGATTTAGCTTATGAAGCTTTGCCAGAAGAAATCTATAATGAAAGACCTTTTGATAGTGTTAGAATTCAGTACAGAAAAGAAATTAAATTAGGTGATACTGTTAAATGTAAATATGCAAAGGTTGATGATAAAAATATTGTTGCGATATATAGTGAAGATGAGAATACTTTACATGCATTAGTGGAATTAAGTTAATTTTTTGGGCTAAAATAAATTATATATAGTAATATGAATTGTTTTGAGTTATTAGTTTATTTGTTTTAGATTTTGAGTTTTTTGATTTTAAATTATTTTGAATTATTTTGAATTATATTGGATAAAATAATATTAATTTGAAATATTTTAGTCAAAAAATTTCTTAAAATACTTGAAAAACTTACATTTTATGATATAATAGAAAATGGTTTTTGAAAGGGAGGAATAAATAATGAAAGAAATGTTAAGAAAGACAAACATCATTGGTACAATAGGACCAGCAAGTGATAATGAAGAAACATTTACAAATTTAGTAAATGCAGGTTTAGGAACTGCTAGAATTAACTTTTCTCATGGAGGATTTGAAGAAAATGCAGAAAAAATAGCAATGATAAAAAGAGTAAGAGAGAAATTAAATAAACCTGTAGCTTTATTATTAGATACAAAAGGTCCAGAAATTAGAACAGGAAAATTAGAATCTGGTGACGAAAAAGTTACAATTAATGAAGGACAAGAATTTACTTTTGTATATGATGATATAATAGGTAATGAAACAAAAACAACTATAAGTTACAAAAATTTATATCAAGATGTAAAACCTGGAGCTAAAATATTAGTTGATGACGGAGCTCTTGAGTTTGAAGTAGTAGAAGTAGTAGATAAAGATATAAAATGTAAAGCATTAAATACTGCAAGATTAGGAAGCAGAAAAACAATGAATGTTCCTGGATTAAAATTAAATTTACCAGCATTAGCTCAAAAAGATATTGATGATATAACAAATGGAATTAAAGCTGGATTTGATTTTATAGCAGCTTCATTTGTAAGAAGAGCTTCAGATGTACAAGCTATTCGTGATTTATTAAATGCAAATGGTGGAGAACATGTAAAAATTATTTCTAAAATAGAGAGTCAAGAAGGAATTGACAATTTTGAAGAAATACTAGAATTATCTGATGGAATAATGGTAGCTCGTGGAGATATGGGTGTAGAAATTCCAATGGAACAAGTTCCAGTAGTTCAAAAACATTTTATAAAAAGATGTAATCAAGTTGGAAAACCAGTTGTAACTGCAACACAAATGTTAGAATCAATGACATCAAATCCAAGACCAACAAGAGCAGAAGTAAGCGATGTTGCAAATGCTGTATATGATGTAACAAGCTGTATAATGCTTTCAGGAGAATGTGCTATGGGTAAATATCCTGTAGAATGTGTTGATGCAATGGTAAGAATATCAAAAAATATTGAATCTTCAGTTAACTATTGGAAAAGATTTAATAAAAAGAACTTTAAAATTGATGCAGAAGATTTAGAAAGTAATATTGCTTATACAACATGTGTAACTGCACAAAATGTAGCAGCTGATGCAATAGTTGCATATACACATAAAGGCGATTCTGTAAGAAAAATTGCTGGAATGGGACCTGGTTGTCCAATCATCGCAGTTGCAGATTGTAAAGAAACATATTATCAATTATCAGTAGTATGGAATGTAATGCCAATTTTAGTTGAAGGTGAAAAAACAATTGAAGATACATTACAAAAAGGAATTGAAATATTAGAAAAAGAAGGAATATTAGAAAAAGGTGATAAGGTAGTATTAGCAGGAGGACCAAAAATATTACCAAATGCAACAGAAAATAAAGTTATCGGTGGAGTTGTAAGAGTTTAATTTTGATTATTTTGTTTTTTGGAAGTGAAGTTTAAATAGAATTTGCTGAAATAGAAACTTTGAGTTTTTATTTCAGCTTTTTTTTGATAAAAGAATTTTGCAGATTGTGTAATATCAGCTGTTTAAGAATTAAATTAAGAATTAATTTAGGAATTAATTTATGAAGTTTTGATAATCAAGTTTGACGTTTTAGGATATAATTAAGAGATTTAAATTTGTTTCAAGATTTTTATGGAATAATTTATATGGGCTATATTTAATAAAATGGTCAATTGGGACCCGTCCCCAATTACCCCCTACAAAATATTAGATAGATTAAATATTTAGTAAAAGCTATATAAGTGCCAATAATAAGTTGAAAAAAATTAAAATATAAAAATTATTAGAGTAAGTATAAATAAATTAAATATTTGAAATAAAAGTTTTGATAGTATAAAAAATATTGAAACAGTTAGTGAATTAAAGAGTGTTCTATAATTAAATTTTAGAAATTTTATATAACTAATTTCATATAAAAGAAGTTATTAAATTAAAATTATTTACTATTAATATGTGTAAATTTTATCTTTTATATATAAATTAGGTAATAATTTTTCTGAAAATAATTATAGGACACTCTTTTTGTAGATAAAAAAATGCTTGTGAATTTCTGTGAATAGTAGTAAAAATATTGAAAAAAGAAAATAATAGTGATAATATATGAAAGTATTAAAAATATGGAGGAAGTTATGTTACAATTAAAAAATATAAAGAAAGATTATGAATCAGGAGATTCAAAAGTTCAAGCTTTAAAAGGCATTTCAATTCAATTTAGAAAAAGTGAATTTGTATCTATTTTAGGGCAAAGTGGATGTGGAAAAACAACTTTATTAAATATAATAGGAGGATTAGATAGATATACAAGTGGAGATTTAATTATTAACGGAAAATCAACTAAAGAATTTAAAGATAGAGATTGGGATGCATATCGTAATTATTCAATAGGATTTGTATTTCAAAGTTATAATTTAATACCACATCAAACTATTTTATCAAATGTAGAGTTAGCTCTAACAATATCAGGAGTCTCTAAAAAAGAAAGAAGAGAAAAAGCAATAAAGGCTTTAGAATCAGTGGGGTTAAAAGAGCAGATTCATAAAAAGCCAAATCAATTATCAGGTGGACAAATGCAGAGAGTTGCAATAGCAAGAGCTATTGTGAATAATCCAGATATTATACTTGCAGATGAGCCTACTGGAGCGTTAGATACAAAAACAAGTGTGCAAATAATGGAAATTTTAAAAGAGATATCAAAAGATAAGTTAATAATAATGGTAACTCATAATCCAGAATTGGCAGAAAAATATTCAACAAGAGTTGTAAAAATTTTAGATGGTGTAATTACAGATGATTCAAACCCATATGAAGGAAAAGAAGAGGTAAAAGAGAATAAAGAAAAAAGACTTACTTCAATGAAATTTTTTACAGCATTGCGTTTGAGTTTAAACAATTTAATGACTAAAAAAGGTAGAACATTATTAACATCTTTTGCTGGTAGTATAGGAATTATAGGTATTGCGCTAATTTTATCAATATCTAATGGTGTCCAAAATTATATAAATAAAGTTGAAGAAGATACATTATCTTCATATCCTATAACTATTCAAGATTCAACTATAGATATGTCTAGTATGGTAGAAAGAATGATGGGAGAAAATGAAGATACAGAAACACATGATGATGGAACAATTTATTCTAAAGATATAATGGATGAAATGATAAATACATTATCAAGTAAAATGGAAAATAATAACTTGACAGAATTAAAGAGCTATATAGAACAAGGAAATAATGGAATTTCTGAAAATGCAAATGCAATACAATATGGATATAACTTAAATTTGAACTTATATAAAGAAGATACATCAAATGGTGTTGTAAAAGTAAATCCTAGTACAGTTATGGATGCATTAGGTATGGGAGAAATGATGGAAGCAAGTCAAAATTCATCATTAAATGATATGTTTGGAACAAGTCAAACTGTAATGTCTAATTATGATGTATGGCAAGAGATGCTTGATAATGAAGAGTTATTACATTCACAATATGATATGCTCGCAGGAAAATGGCCTGAAGCATATAATGAAGTTGTGCTTATAGTAAATGAAAATAATGAGATTGATGATTATACATTATATACATTAGGATTAAAAGATCAAAAAGAATTAGAACAGAAATGGAAAGCAGTACAAAATGGAGAAGAATCTAGTGTAGAAGAACAAACAGAGTATACTTATGAAGATTTGCTTAATTTATCATATAAATTAATTTTAAATTCTGATTATTATCAAAAGCAAAATGGTATGTGGATTGATAAAAGTGATGATGAAGCTTATATGAAAGAAAAATTAGCAAATGCAGAAGATATTAAAGTAGTGGGGATAATAAAACAAAATGAGCAAAGTGTAGCTACAGGAATGACTACAGGTATAGGTTATACTAAAGATTTAAAGGAATATGTGATTCAAAAATCAAATGAAGCAGAGATAGTATTAGAACAGAAAAGTAATCCAGATATTAATGTGTTTACAGGAGCAGAATTTCCTGCTGATGATGCGGAAGAATTTAGTTATCAAAATTTGACTGATGAGCAAAAATTGGCTATGAGTCAATTATCAGATGAAGATATGGCGAAAATGATAGAGGCATATTCTGAAAATAAAAATGCAAGTTATGAGGAAAATCTAGAAAAATTAGGAGCGATTGACTTAAATACACCTTCATCAATTAGTATATATCCAAGGGATTTTGAGTCAAAAGATAGTATAGTTCAAGCTATAGAAGATTATAATCAAAGTCAAACTAATAATGGAAAAGAAGAGAATGTGATAAATTATACAGATTTAGTTGGAGTTATGATGAGTTCAGTAAGCCAAATTATAGATATTATTAGTTATGTATTAATTGCTTTTGTTGGTATTTCATTAGTGGTTTCATCAATAATGATAGGAATTATAACATATATATCAGTTTTAGAAAGAACGAAAGAAATAGGAATATTAAGAGCAATAGGTGCTTCTAAAAAGGATATATCAAGAGTGTTTAATGCAGAAACATTTATAATAGGTTTAGGTGCAGGATTACTAGGAATTTTAATAACAGTATTATTAGATATACCTATAAATGCAATAATTTATAATTTGACAGGAGTAATGATAAATATTTCATTACCTGTTGTTGGTGGTGTTATATTGGTATTAATTAGTATGATATTAACAATAATAGCAGGATTGATTCCAGCGAAAATGGCAAGTAAAAAGGACCCAGTGGAAGCATTGAGAACAGAGTAGATTAAGAAACTTTATGAACTTTAGGGACATTCCTTAAAGTTCATATTGCCTTTTTCTAGTTTTTGTTGTGAGCCAATTTCCAAGTCTGAAAGGAGAGATAAATGAAATGGAATTAGAGGAAATTAAAAGAAATAATCAGGATAAAGAGTTAATGTTAAAAGCAGTATCAGAAAAAGGAAAAGATTTAGAGTGGGTTTCTGAAGAATTACAAGATGATGAGGATGTTGTAAAAACAGCATTAAATAAAGATGGTGAAGCTTTGGAATTTGCAAGTACGAGATTGAAGGGAAAAAAAGATATAATAATGTTGGCAATAAAAACTGCTCCTTGGACGGTGTGCTATGCTTCTGAAAAATTAAAGGCTGATAAAGAAGTAATGCTTGAAAGTTGTAAGAATTATGGTCAAGCTCTATATTATGCAAGTGAAGATTTAAGAGACGATGAAGATGTTGTAAAAGCAGCAGTTGCGAATAAAGGAATAATAATAAAATATGCAAGTTATAGATTAAGAAATCAAAAAGAAATAGCAGAAATAGCGATGAATCAAGATGAGAGAGCATTTACTTTTTTGACTGCTTCACTTAAAGCAGAGTTGAAAAATGAATCAAAAGAAGAATAAAAAATATAGTTCAAAAGTTAAGATTCGAATTAGAAGAAAAAAATATAGATTGAAATTTAAGAATTTGAATTATATGATATATTTAATTAAAAAATAAATAAGTAAAGTAAGTTTTAGCTATGAAACTTGCTTTTTTAAGTTTTTAAATAAATAAATTTTAAATTTTAGAATAAATCTATAGGTCTAAAATAAATGAATTTATCGGTTAGAAATAGATAAATTTAAAGTTTTAGAATAAATGAATTTATAGCCTTAAAATAAATGAATTTCTATTGCAAAATATCACAAATTATAGTAAAATATGTACGTCAGAGTAGATACAGGGGGGATAAAAATGAAGTTAGATAAGAAGTGTTTTAGATCAGAATTTATATTGTCAGCAATATTAATTCTTTTGATAATAATAATGTTTATAGTAATATTTATGAATAAAGATAAAGGTGAATTATCAGAAACTTCTGTGACCGAATCTGAACAAAATGGACAAAATCAAGAGAATATGTCTAATAATACGGATGAAGGAATTGAAAAATATAAAGAAGAAAAAGCTATTGAGGAAGAAAAAAGCAGAATGGCAATTGGTGGAAAAGTATGTAAAAAAGATGAAAATGTTGTATATGTAGATAATGATAGTAACAAAATATATATGTATAATTTAAATGAAAAAAAGGGAAAAACATTAGCAACAATGGAATCTAAAATAAATAAAATTTATTTTGATGGAAATTATGTATATTGTTTACCTGATTATTTTACAGATAAAAGTATATATTCAATTGACATGAATGGAAATGTTAAGAAAATTTATAATGGTAGTTCTTTGCAATTATGTTTAAAAGATAATAAGATTTATTTTGTTAATCAAGTTGGATATGATGAAATTAATCAAAATCCACAAGGAACTTTATGTGTAATGAATATAGATGGAACTGATGTTAAAGAATTAGCAAAAAGTGTTAAGAATTATTTTTATATAGAAAATGATAAGATTTATTATACGACTCAAAATAGGCAAATGTTTCAAATGAATATGGATGGAACAAATCAGATAAAATTAGATGATGGAAGGAAGTTTCCTATAGCAGTTAGTGGTAATAATTTATTCTATATAGATTATGCAAATAATGGAATGAGCTATCAAATGAATATAGATACAAAAGAAGTTACACAATTTGGAATTCAAGGAGAAGCATATTATTTTTATGATAGTTTATATATAAAAGTATTATCAGTTGAAGATAATTCAAAAACAATAATTTATAAATTTAATATTGATAATAATATGTTAGAAGAACTTGTTCAAATTAGTGATTTAAATAGATTATGCAGTATAACACCAGAAAGTGTAGTGTATGTTAATACTCAAAATCAAGTGATAAAAATAGATTTGAATACAAAAGAACAAAAAATGTTGGAAGATTATACAGGTTATCAAAATTATTTAGCTGGAACAAAATATAATTTTAATAAAGAAACACAATCTTTATTAGTTAAAGAGATTGATAATAATAGCAATGAAGTTGAATGTGTAATAAGTTAAAAAATAGGAGAAAGTAAAATCAGAAACAGCAGTAAAGAAAAAAGCTTGAAAGTGTAATAAGTTAAAAAATAGGGAGGAATAGTTATGAAAAATAAATTTTATATAACAACGCCAATATATTATCCAAGTGGGAAATTTCATATTGGAACAGCATATACAACAGTTTTAGCAGACACATTAAAAAGATATTATACATTAAGAGGAAATGATTGTTATTTATTAACAGGAACAGATGAACATGGTCAAAAAATAGAACAAGTAGCAGAAAAAAATGGAATGACACCTAAAGAATATGTTGATTTTATGGCAGAGGAAGCAAAAAAATTATGGAAAAAGATGGATATACAATATGATGATTATATTCAAACTACAGAATCAAGACATATGCAAATAGTTCAAAAAATATTCAAGAAATTTCAAGAGCAAGGTGATATATATAAGGGCGTATATGAAGGATTATATTGTGTACCTTGTGAGACATATTTTACAGAAACACAATTAGTAGATGGAAAATGTCCTGATTGTGGTAGAGAAGTTGTTAAAATGAAAGAAGAAGCATATTTCTTTAATATGAAGAAATATGTTGATAGATTATTAAAATATTATGATGAACATCCAGATTTTATAAAACCAGAATTTAGAAAAAATGAAATGATAAATAACTTTATAAAACCAGGACTAGAAGACCTATGTGTAACAAGAACATCTTTTGATTGGGGGATTAAAGTACCTGGAGATGAAAAACATGTAATATATGTATGGCTTGATGCATTAACAAATTATTTAACAGCACTTGGATATCTATCAGATGATGATACATTATTTAAAGAATGTTGGCCAGCAGATATACAAATTGTTGGAAAAGATATAGCTAGATTTCATTTAATCTATTGGCCTATATTTTTAATGGCATTAGATTTACCATTACCAAAAACTATTTTAGTTCATAATTGGATAATGATGAAAGATGGTAAAATGTCAAAATCAAAAGGAAATGTAATATATCCAGAAACATTAATAGATAGATATGGTTTAGATGCTACAAGATATTTCTTGTTAAGAGAAATGCCAGTAGCACAAGATGGATATTTTTCACCAGAAGCTTTTGTAGAAAGATATAATTTTGATTTATGTAATGATTTAAGTAATTTATTAAATAGAACAGTTTCAATGGTAAATAAATATTTTGAAGGAAAAGTTCCAGAATATAGAGGAAAAATAAATGAAGTAGATGAAGATTTAGAAAAAGCTTGTGATGTTCAAATAGAAAAATTTGAAAAAGCAATATCAGATTTAGAAATATCTTCAAGCTTACAAGAAATATGGACTTTGATTTCAAGAACAAATAAATATATAGATGAAACATCTCCATGGGCATTAGCAAAAGAAGAAAGAAAAGAAGAGTTGGAATCATGTATGTATCATCTAATAGAAAATTTAAGGAAAATTTCAATTTGTTTAATACCATTTATGCCAGAAACATCAAAAAATATATTAAATCAAATAGGAATAAAAGATGAAAATTTAAAAACATGGGATAGTTTAAAATCTTATGATAGTATAAAAGATGCAAAAGTTATAGAAAAAGGTGAACCAATATTTATGAGATTAAAATTGGAAGAAGAAGTAGAATATATCAAGCAAGAGATGAAAAAATAAATTTAGATTTTTTAAGATTTGGCGAATTTTAGGGACACTCCTTTTTGTTCGGCAAATCTTAAAGTTGAAATTTTGACAAGATTTTTATGTCAGTTCTAGAGTTTGCTTAAAATAAAAATGTTTTAAGAGCTCATCTAAAAATTAGAAAAACTAGTAAAAGAGGAATAGATAATGAAATGGAATCACAAAAGGGAGCAATATAAAGGATATAATATATATAGTATGAAGAAATATGTTGATAAAAAAAGAATAATTTTTACTAGTGTTGTAATAATTATAGTAATTATAACATTAGGGCTTATAGCATATTATTCTATCGATTCTATCATACGATTAAAGGCAAAGCAGAAATTTGATGAACAATTAATTAGTGAAAAAGAAGCAATTATAGATAAATTAAATCAGATAGAAATAGAGAAAAAAAATAAATTAGAAAATACAAAAAATAATTTATCAAATATATATCATTCAGATACTAAAAGAGCATTTTTAACATTTGATGATGGACCATCACAAAACACAGAAACAATATTACAAATATTAGAACAATATCAAGTAAAAGCTAGTTTTTTTGTATTAGGTACTCAAGTTGAAAAAAAGCCAGAGTTAGTAAAAAAAATATACGAACAAGGTAATTTTATAGGTAATCATGGGTATTCTCATAATTATTCTGCAATTTATTCATCACCACAAGCAGTACTTGACGAGTATAATCATACAAATAGTTTAATACAGCAGGCTTTAGGAGATTCAAATTTTAATTCTCATTTATTTAGATTTCCTGGAGGATTAGCTGGTGGTAAATATGCAGATATAAAAAATCAGGCAAGGGATTTGTTAGAACAAAATGAGATATTTCAAGTGAATTGGAATGCTTTAACAGGGGATTCTGAAAAAGCAAAACCTACTCCAGAAGAACTAATGACAAATTTACAAAAAACAACGGAAGGAAAAAATAGTGTGGTAATCTTAATGCATGATTCAGCAGCTAAAAAAGTGACAGCAGATATATTACCACAAGTAATAGAATATCTAAAATCACAGGGATATGAAATGAAGACTTTTTATGATATTATGGAAATATAAAACAGGAAGGAGAATAAAATTGCCAAGAAAGCGTATAGTCAATAAAGAAAGCATTATTGGAAAATTAGAATATATTGGTCTAGATTTGGACAATATTCCAAAAAAATTCAGAGAAAGTAAGGTAATACATTTTAGACCACCTAAATATATTGAAGGAAAACAACAATATAAACAATATAAATATATACCAATAAAAGAAATAGAGATTTTATTGACTCCAACAAATAGATTAAATAGTTTACAAGAAAAATATAAGATGGCAGAACCACTTGCAGAATATTTAGATAATAAAACGGAAAAAAATTTGTTAAAACATACTACTTTTTTAAGGATGTTAAATCAAGTGAAAATTTCTGATATAGAAAAGGTTGAAGAAGAGCAAGAAAAGTTGTCTGAAAAAATACCATTTAAAGTAAAATTTGAAGGGAATTATTTGTGGCAAATATATTATTCAGAAGAGAATAAAAAATATTTTATGCTAGTAACAATTGAAGATTCTGATTATTCAACTTTTTTCTATATATTAAAAAAGCAATTAGAAGAATCTGAAGAGCAGGTATTTGTCCCAATTAGTGGAACAGAATACTCTAAAAAATTCTATACTAAACCAGAAATAGAAGAAATAGAAAATTGTTTATGGATATTGACAAAAGATTGGCCACTAATTTATGAAGTAACAAATTCTGTTGGTAAGTATATGATGCAAATAATTGGTGAAACTAATATTTATGGGAAAATAAAAACACAATATCGTTTAATAATAAAAACACCAAAGCAAGCTATTGAAATATATAGGTTATTGAAATTATTATTTATTTTACAAACAGATTTACCAAACTATTTTGAATTTAGGACAAGTATAGGTAAGACGGGAGAAATAGAATTTTATCTAAAAAATAAAAAGATTGATTATGAAAATATAAAAGATTTTATAAAAGAAGAGTATATAGAAGGAGAGACTAGAAAGCAGGAAATAGCTTTAAAAATAGATAAAAATCATGATAAACTAGAAGAACTTAAGGAAATAGAAAAAGCTCAAGAAGCAGAATATCTAGAGAAAGAAAAACAGATAGCTACTTTTTTAGAATGTAAAAGAACTTTTTTAGGAAAATTTAAATATTATTTTAAATATGGAAAAAAGAAAAAGGAATCTAAAAAAGGAAATATAGAATCTAGTGTAAATACTAAAGTAAAGAGGAAAAATAAAAAAGAAGAATATCAAGATGTGCCAGAAGAGGAAATAGAAAAGATAAAAACATCTTTGATAAAGAAAGAAAAATTTAAAGAGAGTTATTCAATAGAAGAATTAATTGCAAAATATAAAGATTTAGAAAAGGTAGAAACAAATTTAAGAAATATTAATTTAGATATAAATGCTATAAAATTAAAAAATAAAAATGTAGCTAAAAAAATAGAAAATGCAACATCATTTATAGATGAAATAGATAAGCATAAAAGAAGTATATTTGAATTCTGGAAATATAGTAATAAAGATGAAGTTTCATCATTGCCAGAAGGAGAAGAGGAAGAAGTAAATGTTGTAAAAAGAATACACACAGTATTTGATTATGATGAGGATTTTGAGCAGTTTGGAAAAAATCTTGATCAAATACAAAGAAAGAAATTAACAAATAAAGAATTGGATAGTATTTATGTTACAACAACTAATTTATTAAATTTAGTAAATCAAATAAAGACTAATAGCATTGTTCCAAAAGATTTAGAAAATAATTTAAAAGAAATGAAGAAAAAAGAGATATTAGAAGATACAGATGAAAAAGAAGAAGAAGCAGTATTTGGTGGAATAATGCAAAGAAGTAAGATTGGGAATTTTTCTCATAGAGAATTGCCAAAGAATTTGATAGATATTTTAGAAATTACAAAAACAACAAAAACTCTTGGATATAAGTTAGCATTAGAAAATGTATTAAAAAATGTAAAAAAAGCAATGGGTAAAATTACTTTATTACAAGATGTTACTGTATATAAGGCTGTAATTAATGATACATTAAATTTAAATGAATTACAGGTGTTTAACTTAAATCCAGAAAAAGAATTAGAAGAAGCTTTAGAACAAGCATTTATTCAAGAAAAAACAAAGATAAGCTTTTATAGATTAGATTTAAAACAAGGTGAAAATGCAATTGGTTATACAAATAGTGTTTTTTATAATAATCAAAATAAAACATTGCCAATAGGAATGGATTTGTCAACAAAAATGTTGATTGATTTTTCAAAACTTGATAAAGATTTTAAGAAGACTATGATTTTAAAAGTTTTGAAATTTGAAGATGAAAAAGATGATTTTTCTCGAATAAAGATTAAGGCGATACCTTTGTATGAAGCTTTGGAAGAATAGAAAGATAATAGAAAGAGAATAGGAAAGAAATAACAGAGAAAGAGATAGGAAAAGAAATAAAATGGAAAGAGAGACCGTTTATGAAGATGAATTCAATTCATTTCAAGAACTGTCTCTCTTTTCTTGTTATTTGTTTCATTTTCTTTTTTTTCTGTTCCATTTCTAGTGTGTAAAGTGTTTTAATAGTTGTTCTCTACAAAGATTTTCGAAACTATCATCTAATTTTTCAAGAGTCACATTTTCGCCATATTTTCTATTTAAACAATAAGAAATAATGTAATCTGCAAGTTCAGGATTTTTAGAAAGAAGAGGGCCATGTAGATATGTAGCAATAACATTGTCAAGGAAGAAGCCTTCTTTATTATCACCAAATTTATTTCCATTTCCATAAAGAACAGTTCCAAAAGGAGAAAATACATCATATGTTTGTCCGCCGTGATTTTCAAATCCAATTATTTTTTGTTCTTTACCATTTATATTGGCTGAAATTACAATATTTCCAATACATCTTTTTTTTCTGTCATTAATTGCTTCAGTATAATATGGGAAAATCTCTAATCCAGGTATAATATTACCATCAACATCTTTATAATATTTTCCGAATAGTTGATATGAGCCACATATTAATAAAAAGAATACACCATTTTTTACAGCAGTTTTTATTTTATCTTTATATTGTATTAAATCTTTTGATAATATACTTTGTTCATTATCTGCACCGCCACCGCTAAAGATTATGTCATAGTCATTAAAGTTTGGTTCATCATCTCCAATAGAATATGAATCTATTATACAAGAAAAACCTCGTTTTTCTAAACGGTATTTTAAGACTTGTATATTACCGAAATCACCATATAATTCTAGAATATCTGGGTATAAATAAAGTATTTTTAATTCTTTCATAAAATTTTCCCCTTTCTAAGTATTTCATTTCTTGTAGGTTGCAGAGCTGTATAATTTGCAATTACATATTTATTATTTGTAGTAGAGTATAATTCATCTACAGCTTTATCAAGTTCAGGAAATGCTTGTATTTTTGTGTGGTCAAATCCTGAAGTTTTTATTCTAATTGCTATATCATATGCTCTTGTACCAGATGTAATAATTCTTTCAACATTATTTAAAGAATCGAAATTAATATCCCAAATCCATGATACATCAAATCCATCAGCAATATTATCATTTAGTACAAATAAGAGGTCTTTATTGCTAGAATCTTCATTTAGAATACGTAAACTTACATTTGCACCAGTTGGATTTTTGGCTAAATTTATAAATGTATTAGAACCGTTTATTTCAAGTTTTTCTGAACGCCCATTATTTAATGAAAAATCTTTAAAAGATTTTAAAACAAATTCTGTATCAATATTATAAATTGAACATACACATAAAACAGCAAGGTGATTATAAACTGTGTAGATACTATTTTCTGGTATTTTATATGTAATGCCACTTACATCAAAACTTCTCTTTTCTAAATCAATATTTTCTGCGAATTTATAAATTTCATTTTCTCCGAAATTACATTTAGGACAGTGGAATTTGCCAATATGTGAATATTGGTAGAATTCATATTCTAAACGGGTTTTACAGAAAGGACAGAATTTTCCTTCTCCAGCTTCTTTTAATTCTTGTGTTGCATATTTATATTTGTCTACATGATAATAATATATATTATCATTATTTGGGTTTGCTAGTCCAAGTCTTGAAACATTTGGGTCATCATTATTTAAAATTAAGTTTCCTTCATATGTTTTTAGAAATTCATTTATTTTTAGAATTAATGTTTCAACTTCACCATTTCTATCTAGTTGGTCTCTAAAGAAATTTAAAATGACAAGTGTATCTAAACGGAATTTAGAAAATATTTTTGGAACATAGCTTTCGTCAATTTCAAAACAAATATAGTCAGCTTTGATTTTTCCAGTTAAAGTACAATTTTTAAGAAGAGTAGAAACTATTCCAGTCTCCATATTATTTCCTTCAGAATTACTAACTACTTTAAATCCAGCTTGTTTTAAAGTATAGCTAATACAGTTATTTGTTGATGTTTTTCCATTTGTTGCTGTAACTGCAATTACTGGTGAATTAACTTTAAAATCTTTAAGTAAGTTTTTATTTAATTTTAGTGCTATTTTACCTAAAATATTACCTCCTTGTTTTCTAGCAATTTTTAATATTACATTTAAAATTTTTGCAAATAAAATAATGAAAAAATTACGCACTTTGGCATCCTCCTTTTTACTTTTGTTTTTTTGTATTATGATTATTATCTAAATTAGAAATATATTTATATTTAAATTTACATTTCTTCTGTATGAAGTCTATAAAATCTGAACAATTTCCAATAACAAATCCATTTTTATTTAAGAGTAATGCATGATTTTTATCTAAATATAGGTATATAAATTCATCTGTTTCTATTACTCTTTTTATTTTAAAATAATGATGGTTTTCATATTCACGACCTTTCATTACTTGGAAATATGGTTCATAAAATTTAAAGCTAAATTCAACTTCATGTTGTATTTTAGAACTTTTTATTTCGTTTTTAATTTCATGAACAGGATGAAATATTCGCCATAATATAAAAGAAATAACTGCTATTACAAATAGTATTGCTATTGTATAGTTATGTGATTGTAATTGAACAATTAGGCAAAATATGAATAATATTATAAATATTATTGTATATGTTGTATAATATATACCATATTGTTTTTGATGAAATTCTACAAATTTTTTATATGTTTGTTTAGTATATTTTGTTTTGTTTTTGAATAATGTTTTCATAAGTATATATCTCCAATCTTATAATTGATATTGTTTTCTATTTTATATAGATGATATTATATCAAAAAAAATATAAATTCAATAGTATTTTTGTAAATTAGCAGTAATAAAGAATAAATTTTGTAAATTAGTTTTAGTTAAAATTCAAAAACATAAAAAAAACAGAAAATGTTCACAGAATGGTCATAAAAGGAAGGTATATTATAAACAATCAAAACATCCCCTTTTATTTTTTATATTAAATGTAGTCACAGATTTAAACTTAATGTTTGAATTTGTGACTTTTTTATGTTATTATTTAATAGTAAATTTGACATATAATTTTGAAATATTTAGATATAGTTGATTGTTGGAGGTATATTAATGAAACTTTTAAAAGTTTATACATCACCAATTGGAGATATTAGTATTATAGAGGAAGAAAATAAAATAATAGAAATTTCTTTTGGAGTAAAATCAGGTATTGAAAAAGGAAGTAGTTTACTTTTAGAAAAGACAGAAAATGAACTTCAAGAATATTTTGAGGGGAAAAGAACGGAATTTGATATACCAATTAAGTTAAAAAGGACAGAGTTTTATGAAAAGGTGTGGAATGAATTAAAAAAGATTCCATATGGTGAAACAAGGTCTTATGGAGAAATTGCAGAAAAAATAGGAAATCCTAAAGCTTCAAGAGCAGTTGGAATGGCAAATCATAATAATCCTATTTCAATAATAGTTCCATGTCATAGGGTTGTAGGAAAAAATAGTAAGTTAGTAGGTTATGCTGGAGGTTTAGATAAGAAAAAATACTTAATAGAATTGGAAAGAAAAGTGAAATCTGTTTAAAATTGTTGTTAACTAAAAGAGTACTTTTTTCTTTAAAGATGTTATTATAATATAGATTAAGGATATCTATTTTCAAAATATTATAGGGTTTATAATAATAGGAAAATATTTAAAATTCGATAAAATATGTATCTTTTATCTTGACAATACTATAATTCAAATATATAATACTAGTAACGATAGCACATTTGGAGGTATTTTGACTAATGCAAAAACAAAATGTATATTTTTCAACAGATAAGTATGGTAAGTTAACAGATGAACAATTAATAGAGAAAATAAAAGATGGAGAAGAAGAAGCTTGTTCATTTTTATTAGAGAGATATAGAGATTTAGTAAATATGAAAGTTAGTAGATATTTTATAGTAGGAGCGGAAAAAGAAGATATTTTCCAAGAGGGAATGATAGGACTTTTTAAAGCTATAAAAACATTTGATGAAACAAAACAGAATTCATTCAAAACTTTTGCAAATATGTGTGTAGAGAGACAATTGATAACTGCTATAAAATCATCTAATAGGCAAAAACATATGCCATTGAATTCTTCATTATCTTTAAATATATCAGCATATGATAATTCAGAAGATGAGAATAGTACAGAATTGATGGAAACTTTTAATAATAAAACGGCAGAAGACCCATTAGAAACAATTATGAAAAAAGAATATTATAAAGAGATGCAAAATGCAATAACAAAGCACTTAAGTAAATTTGAAAAGAAAGTTTTAGAAAGATATATTAAAGGTGAAAGTTATACAGTAATAGCTCAAAAATTAGATTCACCTGTAAAGTCTGTAGATAATGCTATTCAAAGAATTAGAAAAAAAGCATTTAAAAATATGAATGATAGAGAATTGTAAAAAAAGTAGATGGTTAATTTTTAATCATCTGCTTTTTACTTGATATAATCTACAAATTATGCTAATATATAAATGTTAGATGTTAATTTTTGCTTTAAATTTAAAGGAGGAAAAAGAAATGAAGGATAATTTTGTCAATGCATGTGAGGATCTTTTTTACGGTAAAGTTGAAAACTATATTTTTGATTCAAATTCTGAAATGGCAGCTGTCTGTAAAGGAAAAGCTATGCGGTATATAAAGAAATGGCTCAAATCTAATGAAATTTTAACTAAAACTTTTGGTGATTTTTTATTAAAGATTTTTGGAGAATGTGTAGAAATAACTTTTAATAAACAATTGATAGTAAAATATCGAAGAAAGTTATTTTTTCTTACATTTCCTACAGTGACTTATATTCCAATTATGCGGCTTGATGGTCGGAATGAAATAATTCACTATGGCATTAATAATGAGGGAAAAAATATTTTCATTGACGAATGCGTGATATTTGATTCAAAGAAAAGGCCTGTTTTTCGTTATAGTGATAGTTTAGGTTATTTATATACTCAAAGAATCTTTGGAGAAAATCTTGTTGCAATCATAATTTATAAGAATAATTTAAATGATAATGGAATAAAATTTCTTTCTGAAGATTGTTATTCAATGCAAAAAGAGTTTATACATGATTTTTTAGAATATAATTTTAGAAAAGGAAGTGTGAGTGATTTTAGGAAAAAGGTTTTTAGTAAAGATAGTATATGTAGCTTTGAAGGACTTGAGATTTCGCTTGAGCTTCTTGATAGAACCGAAGTGTATAAGACAGAAGATTTTGGAAATATTCAAAAATATATTTTAGAGGATAAAAAATTTACATTTGAAATGACAAAATCATTTTGGAAATATACAGATGATAATGGTGTGTTTAGTTATGATGATTCTACAAAGGAAATTAAAGCACCAATCATATTAAATTTGGAAGACATTCAGGAAATCGAGGAAAGAATTGCAGAATTGAGAAAATTAAATTTCATTTAAATTGTAATAAAATCTAGTTGATATTATTACTAAATTTAAGTTAAAAAGACATAGAAAGATTAGATATCTTAATATGTCTTTTTAACTTGATATGGAGCTTCCAACGGGAATTGAACCCGTGACCTCTACCTTACCAAGGTAGCACTCTACCTACTGAGCTATGGAAGCAAAATATTTTAAATATGAAGTAAAATTTATTACTTTCGTATTATATATTAAAAGAAATAAAATGTAAAGTAATTAATAAAAAATATTCAATGCATATGAATGAAAAAAAGTGAAGAAAGTGAATGAAGAAAGTGAAAAAAATTCTTGACTTTTTGTAAAAAATGGAATAAAATATATAGCATAAAGAAAAACAGTAAGAGAAAAAGTAAAATAAAGGTTTCTAAAAGAGAGAGTTAGTCAGAGGCTGAAAGCTAACTTAAGAAAACGTATTTGAAAAACTACCTCTTCAAGTTTTTGGTGAATAAGCCAAACGTGTAAGATACGTTATAGTCTTATAATTAAGTAAAAAATAGGATGGAACCGTGTAAATATACACTCCTATGAGCAAAGAACCAAAATGCTCATAGGAGTATTTTGATTCTAAAAAATAATAGTATAGATGAAACTTATAAAAAATTACATAATGAAAATAAGGCAATTTTATATAGTAAAATTAAGTATTCATTCTATAAAGGGAGGTTTTATTATGATAAAAGTAGTATTAAAAGATGGTTCTACTTTAGAAGTAGAAAAAGGAACTTCTATAATTGAAGTTGCAAAAAAAATAAGTGAAGGATTAGCTAGAGTTGCAACATGTGGAGAAGTTAATGGAGAAGTAAAAGACTTACGTTACGAATTACAAGAAGATTGTGAATTAGTTATAGATACATTTGACTCTAGTTTAAATGGTAAAAAAGCATATTGGCATACAACATCACATATAATGGCACAAGCTGTAAAAAGATTATTTCCAGATGTTAAATTTGCAATAGGTCCAAGTATTGATGATGGTTTTTACTATGATTTTGATGTAGAAAAACCATTTACAGATGAAGATAAAGCAAAAATTGAAGAAGAAATGAAAAAAATAATAAAAGAAGATATAGAAATAAAAAGATTTTCTTTACCAAAAGAAAAAGCATTAGAATTAATGAAAGACCAACCATATAAGGTTGAATTAATAGAAGAATTACCAGAAGGAGAAGAAATAAGTTTTTATGAGCAAGGTGATTTTACAGATTTATGTGCAGGACCACATTTAATGAGTACTGGAAAAGTAAAAGCAGTAAAAATATTATCTTCATCAGGTGCATATTGGAGAGGTAGCGAAAAAAATAAAATGTTACAAAGAATATATGCAATATCTTTCCCAAAGGCAAGCCAATTACAAGAACATTTAGATTTATTAGAAGAAGCTAAAAAAAGAGATCATAAAAAATTGGGTAAAGAATTAGAATTATTCATGATTGCACCAGAGGGACCAGGATTCCCATTCTTTTTACCAAAAGGAATGATAATAAGAAATGTATTAGAAGATTATTGGAGAGAAATACATAGAAAACATGGATATCAAGAAGTAAAAACACCAATGATTTTAAACGAAGAACTTTGGCATCGTTCAGGACATTGGGACCATTACAAAGAAAATATGTATACAACAAAAATAGATGATGTAGATTATGGTATAAAACCTATGAACTGCCCAGGAGGTATGATAGTATATAAAAGTAAAATGCATTCATATCGTGATTTACCAATTCGTATGGGAGAATTAGGTTTAGTACATCGTCATGAAAAATCAGGAGAACTTAATGGATTATTTAGAGTTAGATGTTTTACACAAGATGATGCACATATTTTCTGTTTACCAAGTCAAATAGAAGAAGAAATAGCAGGAGTTATAAAATTAGTTGATGAAGTATATAACTTATTTGGATTTGACTATTCTATAGAATTATCAACAAGACCAGATGATTCAATGGGATCTGATGAACAATGGGAAATGGCAGAAAATGCTTTAAAGAAAGTTTTAGCAGATTTGAATTTACCATATGAATTAAATGAAGGTGATGGAGCTTTTTATGGTCCAAAAATTGATTTCCATATAAAAGATTGTTTAGGAAGAAGTTGGCAATGTGGAACAATACAATTAGATTTCCAAATGCCAGAAAGATTTGATTTAACTTATATTGGAGAAGATGGAGAAAAACATAGACCAGTAATGCTTCATAGAGTAATATTTGGTAGTATAGAAAGATTTAT